>JAIKYD010000092.1 GCA_024683485.1 Saccharofermentans sp.
TCCAGGTAACCGCAGTTCTTGCAGACCGTGCGGCGAAGCATCTTAGCATGACACTGGGGACATTCAACGAGACCCGGCATGTTAAGTTTCCATGCGCTTCTATGACGGGCTGTCCTTGCCTTCGACCATTTACGCTTCGGATGTGCCATTCATCTTCACCTCTTTCTTTTTCACAAATGCTTGAAGATAATACCTTATATTTATCCTTTTTGCAAGAGCCTTTTTATGGAAAAGATATTCCTTATCGGATCTCCACTGTCAGGATCGAGTGTATAACTGATCTCGGCACCATCGATCAGGCCTCCCGGAAAGTTTATATATTCGGTATCGATCACAACTTCTATGGGGCCAAAAGACGTATTCATAGTACAGGTCGTTTTGTTGCCTGTCTCGAAAACCATCCTTGAAGTTACGTCCCCGTTTCTTACAACTATGGCTTTAGTTTCCGCTTTAATGAGAGTCAGCGTAAAATGCGTTTCTTTCTCATTTTCATTGTGTTTTTCAGTCCAGGTATAAACGGTCCTGTTGCCTTCACTGCCGACAGTACCCCTGGTGGTAAGGGGTTCACCGTACATTCCGGACCTGACCTCCAACAGGCACTGTTCCTCGTTTTTATTTTCCATCAGACGTCTACCTCATATCTGTCAGTCGTGAAATGTCTGGTTCCTGAAGGCAGTCCCTCTCCAAGAAACGGAGCTGCAACCTGCTCAAAAAGCCCGGGCTCATCACTCGTGTAGAACTCTCTTAAGCTGTCTGCTCCATTATTTCCGGAAGATATACCCTCAGACTCGAGCAGACTCTTGACGACCTTTGCCGTGGCAACACCGGTATTTACAAGGACAACACTCTCTCCCATTACTTCACCTATCACCTTTGAAAGCAAAGGGTAATGCGTGCATGCCATGACAAGCGTATCAATACCGGCTTCCTTTAAAGGCTTAAGATATTCCTCAGCCGTAAGCCTTGTGATCTCAGTATCCCACCAGCCTTCCTCGGCAAGGGATACAAATAAAGGACATGCCTGCTGAAATATCTCGATGTCTTTCATTCCGAGTTCTTCAGCTCGCTTCTCGACAGCGGCCTTATATACACCGGTTGATATAGTACCCTTTGTGGCGATAATGCCTATCTTGCCGTTCTTTGTGGCGCGGCAGGCCTCGTCAGCACCGGGCGTGACGACCTCAACAACAGGAACTTTAGCTCTGGACTTCAATTCCTCATACGCATAAGCACTTGCCGTATTACAGGCAACAACGATCATCTTTACATCTTTGTTCTCGAGAAATCTCATATTCTGAAGAGAATAACGGATTATGGTACTTCTGGATTTTGTGCCGTATGGAGCCCTTGAGTTGTCACCGAAATAGATCGTACTCTCGCCTGGAACTGCATTAATTATCTCGCGGAGGACAGTAAGTCCTCCGATACCTGAATCAAAAACTCCAATCGGTCTGTTATCACTCATTTATATATTTCCTTATGTCAGACGGACATTATAATCTGGTCCTATTTTATAGGTTTTGCCCGACACGTCAACGTGGATGTTATTCTTCGGTATGCGTCCAAACATTATCTGACAGGAGAACAACTGCTGGTATCTTACCTTTTTCCCGTCAACAGTCTCAAAGTGCATATTGACCTTATTTCTCCCGTAATTGCCGTCACCGATCACAGGGTGACCTAAATGCGCAAACTGCGCTCTTATCTGGTGTGTTCTTCCGGTTACAAGCTCGAGTTCAATATCTGATACGCTCTCCCCGTCAGGGCCGGCACCGTTAAATGTCTTCAGTATTCTGTATTTTGTAGAGATATCAAGGTCACCGGGCTGCTTCTCGTCATGTATATAGACCTTGCCTTGCTTAGTCTTCTCGAGATAACCCTTAACTTCTTTATATAGCGTTCCATCCTCGCCTGCTGCAGGTTCACCCTCGTCAGGCTCACCAAGAACCAAAGCCCTGTACCTCTTGGTAACAAGATCATTTTTGAACAGTTCAACACAGTCTGCCAAAGCAGTCTTATTCTTGGCAATAAGAACTAGTCCGCCAGTGTTCATGTCTATCCTGTGGCATAGTTCGGCTTCCCTGTATCTTGTTTCAGAACGTATAAGATCTATAAGAGTATCTTCTATATCACTCTTTCCGGAATGCACAGCAATTCCCTGCGATTTGTTTACGATGAGCAGACCTTTTGTCTCGGCAACTATCTCATACATCTTTTGCTCAGGTTTAACCCTGCTGTCCCTAGTGCCTTTCTTTACATCGAAAAGTTCATCGGGAAGCCATATCTCAACGGTGCTTCCGGCCTTCACCGCAATATCCTTGTTTATTTTCTTTCCATCGATCCTGATGTCGCGTCTTTTGAGAGCATGAAAAAGATCAGCAGACTTGAGCTGCGGAAATGCCTCCTGAGAAGCCTTGACGACATGAAGTCCGTCCTGATTCTTATTTACGGTGAAATCACGCATTGACTGCTTCCTTTACTTCTCCAATATATTTCAATATCCATTGTTCTTTCGGAGTATTGTATCACACATCAGGCTGTCACCTGCCTAACCTCGGCAACGGAAGAAGGCTTCTTGTATCAGCCCTGTACTCTGCATAACCAGGCTTTGCAGACTGTCTTTTATCCGCCATAGGAATACTTATGGTAAAGAACATTACAGTATTTAATACAGCACCTGCAAAGAACCACCAGTATTGCGGCATAACTGCAAATGCCTGAACACCAATACCCCACCACATCAATATCTCACCAAGATAATTCGGATGTCTGGAATACTTCCAAAGACCTGTGCGGATAAGACCTTTTCTTCCGCTCTTTCTGAATCTGTGCATCTGGGTATCTGCAAAGAATTGTAAGGCAGCGGCTCCCAGACATATCACTGTGCCTATGACACTTCCGGTATTTGCATTCACACCTTCCATTGTTACAAACACTGCGGGAAGAACACAGCAATATACCACTAATGTCGGAAACATGTGAATCCCGAGAAAATTGATCAGCGGATAAAACTTTCCTGTATCCGAATCAAGTTTTGTGTAACGCCAGTCCTGATGGTAAAGACCTCCGAAGGCATACGCCCAGTTTGCAGTAAGCCTCACTCCCCAGATAACTATTGAGATGATCAGCAAAAGCGTTGCAGATGACAATTTGGATGTCAGTGCAAAACCAGTGATTATTACAACCGGCTGGACACTCCAATAAGGATCGTAAACAGATGCATTCCCGAATATCAGACTGAAAACAAAAACGAATACAGTTGCCGATACATCAGCTATCAGAAGATCTGCCCAGAATGGAAACGGAAGAGATACATATATGACCGTTCCAAATGCCGCAGCCATAACATATATAACTGCGATCACCAGAATACTTATAAGCTTATTTTTCTTAATCGTATCCATTAGACAATCAGCAATAATTCTTAACTTTGCCTACCGAAATATAGTTATCACAAATGGCTGCAAGATCAGTTCCCTCAGTGCCTTTCCATTCAGGAACAAGATCGACTCTGTAAATGGTCTTATCACCCTCTTTGGCGATCTCCTTGTAAGAACCGGTAAAGAATGATTCCTGCGAAATGGTACACCCGTACTTAACGCCTTTGCACTCCTCTAAAGTGCAGCCCGGGAAATTAACATTCCATATCTCATTATCTTCCAAAGGCTTATCTATCAGTTCAGCAGCAAGCCTTTCGATATATTCATCAGTAACCTCATGATTGCCGATGTGATTTTCCGAGAAAGCTATTGTATGGATCTTCTGATTAGCTGCTTCCAGCGCAGCACCGACAGTTGCGGAATACTGAATTCCGGATGCAATGTTGTATCCTTTGTTGATACCGCAGAATACAAGATCAGGTCTTCCCGGAACAGCAGTTGTAATCCCGAAAGACACACAATCGGAAGGCGTTCCCGAAGTCGCATAAGCGTGGACTCCTTCAACAGGAAAATCCACAGGCCATACTTCAAGCGGCTCCCAGAAGTTTGCTGCATGAGACATGGAACTGAACTGCCTGCACGGTGCAACCACCCAGACCTCACCAAACTTTTTTGCAACTTCAGCAAGTCTTGCAAAAGCCTCGGAGTCTATGCCGTCATCGTTGGATACTAAAATCTTTCTCATATATTGTTCCTGATCAATTCTTCAGTTTATATACCGCATTCAGATTAAGTCTGTTAAAGTTGCCGTCATCAGGAGTCAGGGAACGTTCAAATGCTATTCCCTGATGCTCAAGGCAGATATCCATAAACAACATAAATATCCCGATATCTATACTTCCAAAATAGGCAAGTCTGAAAGGCGGAATAATACCATGTTTACCCGGGCGTCTGTAACGGTAAACATCAAGAGTTCCGTCGCCTTTATTTACCACTTTCCACGGCTGGATATTGCATGCTGTAGGAGTAAGCCTGACAACCTCAGTCACGCCGTCCATATGAGGCCCTTCCCAGAATTCCTCAACCGGCACACGGATAAAAGTTGACAGGTCGCCGGGAGTCCTGAATTTTGAATCATCATCGATCTTGCGGATAGCCATCATGATAACGTATTCCAGACCTTCATACCGGCGTTCTTTTGTCCTGCCTACACCAAACCACAGAGGTCCGATTCCCCTGCCTGTAAGATAAAGATCAAGCTGCTCACCAATATAGCCGATATTCTGAAGATATCCGGGCTTTTTCTCACTGTAGATAAGGATACAGTATTCCTCGCCTCTGTTGCAGCTTGTCTGGCTTCCCGGAACGATCTTTATCTTCGTTTTTATTCCATCGAAAAGAGGAGTGAACTTATACCACATCTCAGAGATCTCATTAAGCTCCTCCCGGCTTATCGTCTTCCCGTCAGGTTCACCGTATCTGTGAAACGATTTCCTCTTAAAGATAAGATCGTAATAAGATGCGTCCATAATCAATACTTTTCCTTAATCCTGCTTAAGCAATTTGCTTATCTCACTAACAGCAAACGGCAGGAGTGCAATAGGCAGTATAACAAGCCATGCCATAGGGTTTATCGCAACATTGTTGAATATACCGTTGATGCCAGGAATATAGATAACTGCAACAAGCATAACAAGTGAGAGAGCCACTGCGATGTTCATCATCTTGTTCGAGAATATGCCCAGTTTGAATACTGAGATCCTCTCTGATCTTGCTGCAAATGCCCTGAAGAGTTCTGCACAGATCAATGTAGCAAACGCCACCGTGCGCGCTATGTCAATAGGATGCACACCCTTGGAAGCTGCATCAGCAAGCACGCCTGTATAGAAGAAAGTGCTGCCGTTGTTCATGCTTATAAGTGCGATTATGAAAGCTGCCGCTACAGAGACAAACAGACCGATGGACTGCAAAGCTATGTGACCCATCATACTCTTGTTGATTATGGGTTCCTTCTTTGATCTCGGAGGCAGCTTCATTATGCCGGGCTCACCCTTTTCGCGTCCGAGGGCGAGAGCAGGGAACGAGTCAGTAATCAGGTTGAGCCAGAGTAGCTGGATTGCTGTCAAAGGAGCAGCAATGCCGGGTACAAGTGACTTCGGAACGAGCGAGAGCAGGAAGATAACAAGAATCTCACCTACATTGCATGAGAGAAGGAATCCGACGAACTTCCGGATATTCGAATAGATCGTTCTTCCCTGCTCAACAGCTTTTACTATAGTCGCGAAATTATCGTCCATCAGTATCATGTCAGCAGAGTTCTTGGAAACATCTGTGCCTGTAATACCCATAGCAACACCGATATCAGCTGACTTCAATGCCATGGCATCGTTAACACCGTCACCTGTCATTGAAGCAATGTGGTCGTTCTTCTTAAGAGCAGTAACAATCCTTACCTTATGCTCGGGAGACACACGCGCATATACGCTTGTCTTCTCAACCACCTCAAGAAGTTCCTCATCGGACATCTTGTCGAGTTCCTCGCCGGAGTATGCATCCATGTGCTTCTCGTCGCGCATCTCAAGATTATCGGCGATAGCAACTGCGGAATCCTTGAAGTCACCCGTGATCATAACTGCACGGATGCCGGCTTCCTTACATACTGCAATAGCATCCTTAGCCTCTTTACGTGCAGGATCGATCATACCGATGAGACCTAAGAACGTCATGTTCTCCTCATCAGCAAAGGTAGCCTTGGAACCGTCACCGTGTTCCTTGGTTGCAAAAGCAAGAACGCGGATAGCCTGGATAGCATAATTATGATTTACTTCGCGGATCTCGGCACGCTTCTCTTCTGTCATCTTCTGTACACCTGCAGGTGTCAGGATCGAAGTGCAGCGCGAGATAACGATGTCGGGAGCGCCCTTTGTGAAGCTGATCCACTTGCCTTCCTCGATTCCGGAATGATATGTTGTCATCATCTTACGGTCAGAGTCAAAAGGCAGATCCGTCTCTCTGGGATAAGCAACCATTGTCTCACGGCGGAGCATCTTAGCCTTCATACCGAGAGTAGTAAGCGAACCTTCTGTAGGGTCACCTATGCAGGAATAATCACTGTCACCCTGCTTTACGATCTCCGCATCATTACAAAGAACTGAAGAAAGGATGAGTGTCCTGAGAACGCTTTCGATCTTGACGGGCTTATTGCCTTCGTCAACGATATTGCCCTCCGGAGCATATCCGCCGCCTTCAACTTTATATTTCTTCTCGCCGTCATAGATGACCTTAACCGTCATCTGGTTCTGCGTGAGCGTACCGGTCTTATCTGAGCAGATAACATCAACGCATCCCAATGTCTCAACTGCCAAAAGTCTCTTTACGATCGCGTTGCTCTCTGCCATCTTGGTCATTCCGATCGAGAGAACGATCGTAACAACTGCTGCAAGTCCTTCAGGAATAGCTGCAACTGCAAGTGATACTGCCGTCATCAGAGCATCTTCCCATGGCTGCTTCTGAACAAAGATATCAACAAGCAAAACTATGATGCAGACAACAATACAAACTACTGCAAGTATCTTGCCGAGCTTGTTGAGACTGACCTGCAGAGGAGTCTCCTCATCTTCAATATTGGTGAGCTTTGTCGCTATTTTGCCGAGTTCGGTATTTCTAGCCGTAGCTACAACTACACCCTTGGCATGTCCGTATGTAACCGCTGTGCCCATATAGAGCATATTCTTACGGTCACCAAGTGCACAGTCTTCCGGAAGGACCACATTTGCATCCTTCTCCACTGCAACCGACTCACCGGTAAGGGAAGCTTCCTCTGCTTTAAGAGAGCTCGACTCGATGATCCTCATATCAGCCGAAATGCTGTCACCTGCATCGATTGAGATAACATCACCGACTACGACATTCTCCGAGTCGACCATGACGAGTTTACCGTCACGGATAACCTTGGTCTGAGGTGAACTCATCTTCTTGAGAGCCGCCAATGCCTGATCTGCTTTGCCTTCCTGATATACACCGAGAACAGCATTCAGGATTACGATCGCAAGGATTACGAAGACATCGATCCACTCTTCGATACCGCCGCCGCTCTTAAATGCCATATATCCGGAGAGGGCTGCAGCAGCGATAAGTATGATTACCATTGCATCGGCAAACTGCTGAAGGAATCTCTTCCAGAGAGGTACCTTCTTCTCCTCGCCTAAAGTGTTTGGACCGTTTTTGGCATATCTTAATGATGCCTCATTTGAAGTCAGACCATTAACCAGATCTGTTTCCAATTCTTGTGCTATTTGATCAGCCGGAGCTGAAAATGGTTTTGTCATTTTAACCTATCCTCCTGGGATTACCCAAAAAATAATTATACATTATTTTTTTATATATTAGAAACAGTTAACCTTGTCGAATGTACGAATCGGAAGGCCCCGGAAGCATTCCGTTAGTATATTTTTATGACTGGTTCCTGCCGTAAGCGCATGTCCCACTTGCAAAAACTGATATCAATCATCTTCCGCAGGCTCATCACCCGGTTGGACTCCCCACATATACTGATCCAATTCAGATACACCGTCCGCTTCAATAAGTGCCTTTGAGAATTGTGTCTCATAGAGTTCACGGTAAACACCTTCTTTGTTGAGAAGTTCCTTGTGTGTTCCGCGCTCCGCGATCATTCCGTCCTTAACAACAAGGATCTCATCTGCAGCAAGGATCGTTGACAAACGGTGTGCAATGAGAATACTTGTCTTGCTCTTTATTATCGGGTCGATCGCGTCCTGGATCTTCTTCTCCGAGATTGAATCCAAAGCCGATGTTGCCTCATCAAAAATGAATATCGTAGGATCCTTCAGGATGATCCTCGCAATCGAGATGCGCTGCTTCTCACCGCCCGAGAGTTTAAGTCCCCTGTTGCCTACTTCAGTATCGATCCCTTTCTCCTGCTTTTCGATAAAGTCCCAGATATTGGCTTTCCTTAGAGCTTCGATCATATCCTCCTCAGTTGCATCAGGCTTTGCATAGAGAAGATTATCCCTGACAGTTCCGTTAAAAAGATAAGTCTCCTGAGAGACAACTCCAACCTGGTTTCTTAAAAACCCAAGATCGAGTTTCCTGACATCCACACCATCGAAAGTGACACTTCCGGAATCCACATCATAAAGACGAGGAATGAGATTTACGATAGTACTCTTGCCTGATCCTGACGGACCGACTATTGCTATGCTCTTGCCTGCATTAAGCGTGAAGTTGATGTCTTTTAAGATCTTTTTCGATTCCTCATAAGAGAACTCAACATGCTCGAAAACAACATCTCCAACAACCTTCTCAGGAACCACCGCATCTTCGGCATTGCTGATCTCAACAGGTATGTCGAAGTAATCAAAGATACGTTTGAACAATGCCATAGATCTTATCCATTCCACCTGAATATTGAGCAGGCTGTTGACCGGCATATACATCCTTCCGAGCAGTGAGACGAGCACCGTGATATCACCGATCGTAAGATCAGAATCATACTTCATCATGAGTATTCCACCTACGAGATAAAGAAGCATCGGTCCTACACTCGTAAATGTCGTAAGGATAACCCTGAACCAACGGCCTGCCATACTCTCCTTGATGTTAAGACCGATCATCCTCCGGTTTGCTTTCTCGTACCTTTCATATTCGTACTTTTCCTTGCCGAAAAGTTTTACCAGAAGCTGACCGCTTACAGACAATGTCTCATTAAGTATCCCGTTGACCTCATCGTTGACCTGCTGAGATTCATTGGTCAGAGTCCACCTCTTTTTCCCTGCTTTCCGCGTCGGCAAGGTAAAGACCGGAACGATCACGATGCCTACGAGCGCAAGGATCCAGTTCTTTTGGAACATCGCGATCATTGCAATTATCAATGTTATGGAATTGGACAGAATACTGCTGAATGTATTTGTAACGACCATCTTAACGCCATCGATATCGCTCGTCATTCTTGTGATGATATCGCCCTGGTTATTGGTCGTAAAAAACCTCTGAGACATCTTCTGAATATGTGAATACATCTGGTTGCGCATATCAAAAGTTATATGCTGTGCGATCCATGTGTTTATATAGTTCTCGGCAACACCAATGAGGCTTGCCGCAAGCGTTACCACGAGTGACAGAATAATATAATACACCAGAGCGTTGAAGTCTTTCTTAAGCAAACCGTCATCAAGGATCTTTCCCGTGATTATAGACGGAAGGAGCGTGAAAAACGACGAGACGATTATACAGAGCAGGACTAGAACAAACTGTTTGGTATATGGTTTCAGATATGAGAACACACGCTTAAGCAACTCAGGCGTAACCTTAGGCTGATTGGCCTTCTCCTCTTCTGTCAGGAACTGCCCGCCCATCGGGCCACCCATTCCTCTTCCTCCAGGCGGCATATTATTCTCTCCTTTTCCCAAAAACCTATTAGTTTGATAGTCGTTCCTATAAATTACTTTTTACCATAGTATTCGTGATATACAAAGGAAAGAATTACTAAATGCAAACGCGGCTCCCTTATGGAAGCCGCGCCTATGAGAAACAAAAAACATTTAAATCTTGATTAAATGCTCGGGGTTCCTATTACAAGTTCCCTTAACTGCATTATATTAGATTTGTTCAAAATAAAACGGTGTCAAATTGCCCTTATCTTTCAGGCAAACCTCAGGCGAAAATATGCAAAAACAACAATTCGACTTGCAAAGTATTCCGCTGATAACCGTTACCGGATCACATGTTTACCAGTTATTTACTGTCGTGATCCGGATCACTTTACAGTAACATTTGTGATATGCGGATTAGCTCCCTCATACCAATAAAGGAATCCTTCCATATCTACAGTATCACCAACTTTAAGTCCCTTAACTGCCTGATAAACAGCTGTATCAGAACCTGTAAGATAAGACTCAACCGTGAACGAATATGTCTGTCCGTTCAGGGAAACATTGAAATAAAGGTCGTCACCTTCACTTCCTGAACCGTCCCAGCTATAGAAATATGCACAGCCGTCATCATCCATAGCCTCAACCTTCATACCCTTGAAGGATACAAACATATTCTGATAGTTGATAAGATCGGAAGAACCAAGCTTGTCTGTAATATCAAGGGGCTTTGCAACATACTGACCATTCTCGATCTCATATGTGGCATCAACGATCTCAACCTCACCGGACCATTCGGACTTATATCCTGTTACTTTGATCTTTGTGCCTTTGCCAAGTTTGTCATATTCATCCTGTGAGCAGGGCATATTGTAAATGAAATAAGCTCCGTCAGCATCCTGTGTATAGAATGTTGCATTGCCTACACCATTGTTCTCCCACCAGCCCTGCTTAGCTTGAATGTAAGTCTCAACCGTAACCTGTGAATCAAGCGCAGCTGCCGCATATTCAGCATAAGTCATAACACCTTCACTCTTCTTGGTGTCAGGGCTGTTGCCGTCAGCTTCCGCACTCTTGCATCCGAACACACCAACAGCCATGGCTGCCATAAGCATTACGGACAAAACGATCTTTGCTGTTCTCTTCATAAGCAATCTCCTGTAAAAATATTAGCCCGTTTATTCCGGTCTTTGTTTTTCCCGAATCAGGCCGACCGGATGCAGGCAAGGTTTGTAAACAAAGCGCTGACAGGATCACCATCCGCATAGGGATACGGATAAGTACCTGACGGCACTTCCTTCCAAAAAAATTATATTAAATCTGCGCAAAAAAGCGCCAAAACATTCTGTGTCAAACTGCCCTTTTCTTTTTGGAAAACTGAACGGCAAAATATGCAATTATTACAATCCAGGTTACCCCAAGTGTTCCCAGGAGTATTCCCGAACCTGCCGGCAGCGGCCCAAGTTCCTCTTTTGCATTCTTGTCTGCGGAACTTAACTGATCCAGTCTGTAAAGCGATTTAGTGTCATCGTACAGATCGTCAAAGAACTTATCATCAATCGTCTGTCCTCTTCTGGTGGCTTTTGCGGTATTCTCGATCAGCTGTCCGGCTGCATTACGGAGCGAGGTCGAACCGTTGAAAACGGGTGTTACAAATGTGTTTGAAGTATTGTCTATAAGCAGTTTTGCCGCATCGATCTTAACAGAATAATACATGGAATTATCCTCTCCCGAACGCGAGAGATAATCCTGATACTCCGGAGAACCCTGTGCCTTGGATGTAACCGGCACATATCCCTCAGTCGAGGAGTACGCGATCTGCACATCATTTGTGATCATATACTGTGCGAAAAGCCATGACGCCAGAACCTCCCCACTGTCAGGCTTATTAAACACGCAGATTGAAGGTCCCTGTGAAATCATATACTGATTGCTTTCATCGAACTGTGGAACTGTCTTGACCACAGTCGTGAAGCGCGCAATCTGGTTTGCATCAATATCCGACAACGGTGCATCAGAGCCCATCCATGTGGCACCTGCCGTCGAGTCTATCGCGAAAATACATTCTCCGGCATTGAAGAAGTTTCCGGGATAACCTGATATCTTGAACGTGGAGAAAGCACCTGTTTTTGTATGCTCCGATACAGTTATAAGGTCCTGCTTCGTAGTGTCATTAAATATAAGGATATTGCCTTCATCATCAGAATATCCGGCATTCTGCTGCTTGAGCATGGTTATCAGCATATTGTCGGATGATTTGTAGATGAAAGGGATCATAACATCTTTGCCGTTTACTTTATAAGTTCCGTTCGGATTCTTCTCCATTGCCTTCTCAGACACTTCCCAGACAAAATCCCATGTAAGGACATCAGGTATCTCATATCCCAATGCCTCAACATAGTCCTTATTGACATAGCATGCCTCAGTTGATCTCATGTAAGGCAGAGCATATATGTGATCATCAAGTACGCACTCGTTGAGAAACTCCGGAATAACCTCAGTTCTTGCTGGCGAATCAAATTTAACTTCGCTTCCGCCCAAGCCATAGATCGGATCATCAATAAGAGAATCCAAAGGAACCACGACATTGTTTCCCGTCATGTATGTTGCTATGTGATCGGGATAGGTAATACAAACGTTGGGAGTAGTGCCTGTCGCTATATTTGTTATGACATCGTTATAGATCTTGTTGTAATCAGTATAGAGTCTGATATTGACTTTGATATTGGGATAAAGCTTCTCAAAATCCTCGATTGCCTGGTTATAGATCCTGGTCTGTGTGATATTTGTATCATTCTTTGCCCAGAAAACGATCTCATATGTCTTGCCCGGATCAAGTCCCTCAGGCATGACAAACTCTGCATTCCCCTTCTTTCCGTGGCATCCTGTCAGCACCGGCAGAAGAAACACCAGCAAAATGATCGAAGACAGTATTCTGACAGGCTTCATTCTCATCCTTTAATGCCCTCCCTGGAAACACCTTCCATGATCTTGTTGCGGAAGATAAGGAAGAGGATTATGAGAGGCAGTGAGACTGCAACGACTGCGGCCATCATGGCAGGTATATTATCTCTTCCGAAACCGTTTTCGCGAATCTCCTGAATACCGTTGCTCACAAGGAAATAATTTGCATCGTCAGTAATAAGTCTCGGCCAGACATATGAATTCCAGCACTCGATAACCTTAAGGATAATTACCGTGATTATCGTCGGACGGCAGACAGGTATCATGACTTTGAACAGGTATTTGAGATCTGACGTGCCATCAACCTTCGCGGCATAATACAGTTCGTCAGGTACCTGCTCGAAATTCTCCTTCAACAGATAGATGTAGAACACCGAAGTTACCGATGGCAGGATCAGTCCAAGGAAAGTGTTGCGCAGATTCATATTCGTTATGGTAACGAAGTTCGTAATAATGACGAGTTCATTAGGGATCATCATAAGCGCGAGGAATCCGACGAACAGGAACGACTTGCCCTTGAAGTCAAGTCTCGCAAATGCATATGCTGAGAAGACTATGACTATCATCATGAGCGCAGTCGTAATGACAGTATATATGATCGTGTTAAGGAAATACTTTGCCAGCGGGACCTGTGTAAATGCGTTGACATAATTCTCAAAAGTCGGCTCGGAAGCATAAAACTTAGGAAGACGCTCGCTCATATAACTGGCATAACTCTTAATCGAGGATAAGAGCATCCAGTAAAATGGGAATAAAACTACAATGCCCCAAAAAGCAAGGAAGATATAAATGACAGTCTTGAAAACTGCATTCTTCGTCTTGGCATTTCGCTCAAGTCTCAATGTGTCCTGACTCTTAGCCACTGATCTTCCCTCCTTCCTTAGCCTTTTGCGGATGTCTTCTTGCTTACGATAAGGTTGATCACCGTTATCGTGAGCACGATGGCAAACAGGATTATCGCAGCTGCGGATGCATACGAAGGATATCCTCCGCCGTCACCGTAGAGCATGTCATAGACATAACCGACCATAGTGTTCATACCGGCACTGTTCAGATCGACTCCGAAGATCGCAACCGCATCGCTGTATGCTTTAAACGCACCGATAAAACCCGTGATGACAAGATAGAAGATCATAGGTGATATCATCGGCAGAGTTATCTTAAAGAACATACGCGGTTTGGATGTGCCGTCAATCCTTGCAGCCTTGTAATAAACCGGATTGACCGAAGCAAGCGCGGATGTCAGGATAAGGATCTTAAAAGGCATGACTATCCAGATAACATAGATGCACAGGACCATCATTTTCGCCCAGTACGGACCTTCAATGAAATCAACGGTATTCATTCCAAATGCCTTGATGATCAGATTGATCAATCCGTCCGTATAAGGGGTCTTGCGGAAAAGTATCATGAATACAAGACCAACCGCGAGAGTATTGGTGACATATGGAAGGAAATACACAGTCTGAAAGAGCTTCTTGAGTCTCTCAATGGAATTCAGCGCTAGAGCAATAAGAAGTGACAGTATCGTGGAAACCGGCACAGTGATGATTACCAGAATGAATGTGTTCTTTACCGCCTGAAGAAAATACGGATCTCTCAGGACATAAGAATAGTTATATCCTCCGATACCGAAATAAGTCTGTGATGCGGAGTTATAACCTTCCTCAAACGAATAGATGAAAACATCTATCAAAGGAAAGACCATAAAGAAGATCAGGAATGCAAGAGCCGGGGCCAGATAGAGCCACCCGGTAAGCGTGCCTTTTATTCCTTCTTTCCTGACTCCGCTCTTAGTCATAATAGATCCTTGCCTCGGAATCCTTCTCGAACAGAAGTGTCTTGGACCTCTTGATATTGAATCTGACAGAGTCCTTCGAAGTGATCTTCAGATCCTCAGCGCTGATAATCGAACGCACAGAGAGTCCCGTCATCTTCGGGTTCGTCGATACGATACTTGTGTCACGTCCCATAACGTCAACACCTGTAAGACTGCACTTCAAAGAACCCTTCTCATCAAGAATAAATCCTTCCGGTCTTATACCGCACCATACAGGTCCATCTTTAACATTGACCTTATCCATGACCATATCATCGCCAATATACAGTTTCTTATCTTTTACATCAGCTTCGAAAACATTGATCGCCGGAGTTCCCAGGAATTTGGCAACAAAAAGATTCACGGGATCATCATAGACTTTCTGAGGCTCGTCCATCTGCTGGAATATACCGTCTTTCATAACAACAATCATGTCAGAAATACTCATTGCCTCTTCCTGATCGTGCGTGACAAAGATCGTTGTAATACCTGTTGCTTTCTGGATACGTCTGATCTCTTCTCTTGTCTGAAGTCTTAACCTCGCATCAAGATTGGACAAAGGCTCATCCATAAGGAGGACCTTCGGCATCTTTACCAGCGCTCTCGCAATAGCAACTCTTTGCTGCTGTCCACCGCTCATTTCACCGGGTTTCCTGTCCATAAGTCCTTCGATCTGAACGAGTCTCGCAGCTTCAAGAGCCTTCTGGTTGCGCTGCTCTTTTGTCAGTTTCTCAGAGCCCTTTAGATTCTCAAGCGGGAAAGTAATATTCTGTCTGACCGTAAGATGCGGATAGAGTGCATAATTCTGAAATACGAGTCCCACTCCTCGTTTCTCGGACGGTATTTCCGTTACATCTTCATCACCGAAAAAGATCCTGCCCGAAGTCGGATTCTCCAATCCGCAGATCATGTAGAGCATGGTACTCTTACCGCATCCTGAGGGTCCGAGAAGACCAATCAGTTTGCCTTCAGGTATAGTGAAATCAAAATCGTTTACAGCTACAACTTCGCTGCCGTTTTTATCTCTGCTCGGGAAGATCTTCGTAAGGTGCTCAAGTCTGACGTCCATAGGAAACCTCGGTATAAAATAAAACCTTCAATCTTGTCTTTAATTCTATCACTGTTGAACAGATACAAACAAGAAAATATAAGGAATTGGCAGAAGCATTAAAGACTCTTCAGAAAAAAAGCTGCCTCAGGTGCATATTCACTTCTGAGACAGCTTTTATAAAAACACAATATTAACCGATCAGTTCGGGAGCTTCATGTATCCTTCTTTGATCCAGCCTGCCTTGCGCATTATCTCGCTGAAGACAAGAGAAAGGACTGCAGGGGCGATAACACAGATAACTGCCATTCCAACCCAAGCCATAGGTGTCAGCGTGCCTGATTCTGTCATGGCCGAGAAGCATCCGATAGGACCTACAAGACCGCATGTTCCCATACCGGCAGATACTCCGTTGCATTCGAGCTTGAATACCATTGTGGCTAAAGGTCCCGTGATGGCAGCTGCAAGAGTAGCGGGGATCCAGATCTGCGGATGTGTTACGATGTTCGGCATCTGAAGCATTGATGTTCCAAGACCCTGTGATACGATGCCGCCCCACTTATTCTCTCTGTAGGATGCAACAGCAAATCCGACCATCTGTGCGCAGCATCCTGCAAGAGCTGCACCGCCAGCAATACCGGCTATACCAATCGAAGCACAGATTGCGGCAGATGATATGGGAAGTGTGAGGATTATACCTACGACGACTGATATAACGATACCCATCGCGAAAGGATGGAGCTGTGTCGCGGAGTTGATAAACTCGCCAAGCCAGTTCATCGCGATAGCGATAGGAGGACATGTGAGATAAGCGATTAGATAACCTACGCCTAAAGTTACGAGCGGCGTTACAAGGATATCGACCTTGGTCTCTTTTGATACCATCTTTCCGAATTCAACAGCAAAGATAACTGCGATAAATACGCCCAATGGACCTGCAGTATAAGGCTTCTCGAGGAAGTAGAATCCGCACTGTCCTGCAGAACCCGGGTATCCGTTTGCGAAATAACCAACTGCCGCAGCGCATGCCATGACGAGCATTGGAGCCTTAAGAGCAGCAGCTACACCGACACCGATCGCAGCTCCGGTTATAGCAGAAGCAAGAGATCCGGCCTGCCCGATAAAATGAGCTATCGAAGTAAAGACAGGTGAATCGATCATGCCGATATATTTCGCGAGTGTCGACAGAATGGTTCCCACAAGAAGCGAGGCGAACAGACCCTGGGCCATTCCGCCCATAGCATCTACAAAATACGTCTTGGCGGATACATTGATATCCTTGGACTTAAGGAACTGCTTGAATGTTCTCTTCTTCTTTGCCTTCTTCGAGTTCGGTTTACCCATCTCTTGTGCCCCTCCGTAATGAGTAAAAGTAACTTTAGACTTTTATTTTGCTTTTTGGATATTAAAAGTATTATAAACTCGCATAATTGAATTGAAAGAATGTAAAATGCACAAAGGTTATAAGGTTTGGATCAGTTTCTGATTGTAATCTTATAGACTTTTCGCTTACTTCTCCCCACCCGCGTAATATGCTACATCGTAATCATAGACTTTCAGAAGCATTTCCCTGGTCATTGCCTCCTTGATATCGCCATCGAAAACAATGCTTCCGCCCTTCATCATAACTGCTCTCGTACAGCACCGCTTTGCCTGCTCAAGATCATGGAAAACAGCGACGAGAGTGTTCTCAATATCTCCGGTCTTCCCTGCCGACCACATGTTAAGTCTGTCGCAGAGTTCAGCACGGTATTTAATATCAAGATTGTTTCCGGGTTCATCAAGGAAAAGAAACGGTGATCCCTGAGCAAATGTACGGGCAAGAAGAACACGCTGGAGCTGGCCGCCTGAGAGCTCATCGAGATGCCTGTCTTTAAGATCGTACACACTGCAGTCTTCCATGCATTTGACCGCATATTGTATTGCTTCGGCATTGCTGCCCAGGAATGAATTGCCGGAAGAAGCATAAGTGCCCAGAAGGACGGTCTCATATACTGTGTACGGAAAATACAGTTCGTTAGTCTGTGGCATAAGAGCGATCAGCTTTGCAGCTTCTTTGCGCTTCATGGAAGAAACATCCGCTCCGTTAACCAGCACTTCGCCGCCATGGGATATTATGCCTGCAAGAACACGGAGAAGAGTTGTTTTTCCCGAACCGTTGGAGCCTCCGATAAATACCTTCTCACCTGACCTTATCTCCAGATCAATGTCATGCAGCACTTCAGTTTTGCCATAGCAGGCTGTCAGTTTCTTAGCTGTGATCTCCATCAGTGTTTCCTCCTCGATGCAAAGAAAACATATGCGAAGAATGGAGCTCCTATAAGTGCGGTAACAGCACCGACCGGAATCTCACGGGGTGAAAGAAGAGTTCTTGATATAAGATCACAAAGAGCCATGAATGCGCCGCCGTAGATGAAGGACATAGGCAGCACCAGTTTATGCGTTGAGCCGAATATCTTCCTTACAATGTGAGGAGCTGCAAGGTCCACAAAACCGATAACACCTGTAAATGCAACTGATACGCCTGTCAGCAGAGAACAGATGAGGATCGCTAAGATCTTGGTCTTCTTTGCATCAACGCCCATAGCCTGTGCCTGAAGGTCACCAAAACTCATGATGTCCAGTTTTCGCGACATAAGCATAAGACAGACAAAGCCGGCAATGCATACCGGAAAGAGGATCGCACAGTGCTTCCAGCCTCTTGCTGAGAAAGAACCCATCATCCAGAGAATAAGCTGCTTTGAATGATCCGAATTGAGCGTGGACAATAGATTCATCATACCGTTTACGAAGAGTGACAGGACCATGCCTATCAGAACCACTGTAGTATTTGACACATTTCTGTCGATAGCGGACGCAAGTAAAAGTGCGGCAACAACAGTTATAAGACCAAAAACAAAACCCGCAAAAGGGAGCATGAATCCGGCAAGAACAGGTATCGATATATTCAGTATCAGGACAAGTGCCGCACCAAGAGATGAGCCTGAAGAAACACCTAATGTATATGAAGATGCAAGCGGGTTCTGGAGCAGTGCCTGCATGCAAGCTCCGCTTATAGAAAGAGCCCCGCCAACCATAAAAGCCATTACCGCCCTGGGCATTCTGATAGTCCAGAAGATCGAATCCATCATCGGTTCGATACCTTCGGGCGTTCCTTTGCCTGTTATATGACCGCAAATGATACCGAACAGATCCTTGAGCGAGATATATACGCTTCCCTGCCTGATCGCAAGAACAAGCACAAAAAGACACAGGACTGCCGATATTGCTATCTTTAGTCCTGTGCCCTTCCTAGTCATATTTTTTCCCCGCAGATTCTTTTATCCGAGCACCTGCTCAAAGAACTCATTCTTAATATCTTCAGCAGATTTTTTGAAATTGCCGAATGTGTCCGGATATATGCATCTCGCCCATTCGAGAGTAGCCTCGGAGATGTGCTGGTTGGGGCGTGAACAAAGATCCTCATCTATCTGATAAACATCGTTGTTCTTTACCGCCTCGACATTCTCCCAGCCCTCAAGCGCCTTTACCTGGGCTGCGGCATCAGGCATCCAGTTGCAGTCCATAAGGATAACGTCAGGGTTGGCAGCTATAGCTTCCTCAACTGATACTGAAAGCCAGCCTTCCTGATCAGCGAAAACATTTTTCGCACCGATCGTCTCAATCATCTCATTCATATAGGTGCCCTTGCCGAATGTATAGATCGTGGGATACTCAGCGGAAGGAACATTCATCATTACGAGGACTGTCTTTGTCTCTCCTTCGGGAACAGTCTTTGCATATTCCTCTATGGCATTCATAAAGAGCAGCAGACCGCTCTCCAGAGCAAGTCCTTCAGCACCCTTGCCAACACAGGCACTGATAAACCTGATGTCTTCGCGGATTCCGTCGATGGAAGAAGGTGAAGGAATATCAGCAACACACACACCGCTGTCGATCAGCGACTGGAATGGAGATGTACCTCCGACGGAACTCATTCCTGAAGTGAACACGATGTCAGGATTAAGAGCAGCGATTGCTTCATTATCCGGTGACATCATATCGAACTGCGCCACATTTGCAGGCAGTTTATCTGTATAAGTTGCAGAGTTTGTATCGATACCGATGATCTTGTCACCCAATCCAAGATCGATGAGGACCTGTGTTGTAGAAGGTGCCATTGATACGATCTTCTCAACTTTCTCAGGAACCTTGATGGCATTGCCGGCACGGTCCTCAGTCGGGATTGCCAGATTAACCTCTTTATATACATCCTGACCTACAGACATCAGGGAATCGACATCGGAATTCTGAGCCGCATCCTTGATATCCATGATCTTTGAACAGCCTGTTGCCAGACTCAGTATTGTAGCAGCAGTCAGTATGACCGAAAGCAGTTTCTTCATTTCTTCATAACCTCCAAAGCTTAAGACACTCATTTTTGCTATGCCTTTTCTTTTATCGAAAAAGATTATAATCTATAACCTTCTTTTGAGGTATACTTTAGGGCAACCGTTGTATATCAAAAAACTATGCTCAAACAGGATATTTTATTATGAAGATTAACAAAATACTCGCAGACAAGACTCCCACCATCTCCTTTGAGGTCTTCCCTCCCAAGCAGGAAACCGGTCTGGACGATGTTAAGACCGCAGCCGGTTCCATAGCAGCACTTGGTCCTTCTTACATGTCCGTAACTTACGGTGCTGCAGGATCAACATCAAAGCTCACAATAGAAGTGGCATCCGATATCAAGAATCTTCACGGTGTCCCTGTAATGCCTCACCTTACATGCGTAGCATCAACCAAGGAACACGTCTCACACATGATCAGGCAGATACGAGAGAACAACATCGAAAACGTCATGGCTTTGCGCGGAGACCTTCCTAAAGACGGCATCATATGCAACGATTACAAGCATGCTTCTGATCTTATAAAAGACATCCGTGCTTTGGATCCTGATATCTGTATCGGCGGTGCATGCTATCCTGAAGGACATATAGAGTGTGTTCACAAGGCTGATGATATTCATTTTCTCAAGGAGAAAGTGGATGCAGGCTGTGATTTTCTTACTACACAGATGTTTTTCGACAACAACATTTTCTATAACTTCTTATACAGGGTCAAAGATGTGGGCATAAATGTGCCTGTCGTTCCCGGCATCATGCCGATAACCACAGCCAGGCAGCTCTCGCGTTCAGTCCAGTTATCCGGCACCAGTGTTCCGGAACGCTTCAAGGCTATCGTTGACCGTTTTGGTGACGATCCCGCAGCTATGCGCCAAGCAGGCATCATCTATGCCACGGAGCAGATAATCGATCTTATAGCGAACGGCATTACACACGTCCATGTTTACTCAATGAACAAGCCAGATGTAGCTTCCGATATTCTTTATAACCTCAGGGGGATCATAGATTAATGCCTCTGGAAACAACAATTCCGGTAAAAGAAGTTCAAAGATACATGGGATACCACGGTATCACTGATATTGCTCCCGAGATCCGGGCCAAGATAGACAAGGCTGTCGATCAGATCAGTCTTCAGTCCCATCCCCGCATTATCTCAAAAGAATTCCCTGTCACACTTGAAGGCAATGATGTCACGCTCCATGCTGAATCCGAAGATGTTGTCTTCCACTCTGAAGGTCTTTCCAGAAATCTTAACGGCTGCTGTGGAGCTGTACTCCTTGCAGCAACCATCGGTCCTGCATGTGATATGCTTGTCCGGAGAGCAAGTGTTACTTCCGCTGCCGATGCCTCGGTTTATCAAGCCGCCGGTGCAGCAGCAATAGAGAGTTTTCTCGATGATTATAATGACAAACTGAAAGCAAGTTATGAAGCACAGGGATTATTCCTGCGCCCGAGGTTCTCACCCGGATACGGGGACCTTAAGCTCGATCATCAGAAGGACTGGTTCAGGCTCCTGGATATAACCAGACAGATCGGGATAGAGCTTACTGATTCTCTTCTGATGGTTCCTACAAAATCCGTTACTGCAATTATCGGTATCGGCTATGATAAGAATGTAATTAGATGTTCAGGATGTTCCGGATGTAACAGGAAAGATTCCTGTGCATATTCAAAAGGAAGGGATTAAAGTATGGGATTGCGAGAAAGACTCGGCAAAGAATGGCTTTTCTGTGACGGCGGGACCGGTTCCATCCTTCAGAAGCTGGGACTTAAAGGCGGTGAACTTCCCGAGACTTGGAATCTGACAAGACCTGATGATATAAAGGCTCTGAATAAAGGATATTTTGAAGCCGGTTCAAACATCGTAAACACAAACACTTTCGGTGCAAACAGATTCAAATTTGATAATGTTCCGGAGATAGTCAAAGCGGCTGTAAAGATCTGTCAGGATGCGCGAAAAGAAGCCGGCCGTGAAGATGATGCCTACGTTGCTATCGATGTGGGACCGACAGGAAAACTCCTGGAACCAATGGGCGACCTGGCTTTCAATGATGCGGTGGATATTTTCGCTGAGATAATAAGAGCAGGTTGTGAGGCAGGCGGAGATCTTGTCCTCATAGAGACTATGAGTGATTCTTATGAAGCAAAGGCTGCAGTCGTTGCGGCTCATGAGGTCTGCGACCTTCCTGTAATAGTCACGATGGTCTATGACGAATCAGGAAAGCTCCTTACAGGCGGCGGGGTTGAAGGCACCGTTGCCATGCTCGAAGGTCTTAAGGTTGATGCAATAGGCATAAACTGCGGCTTCGGTCCAAAACAGATGCTGCCCATAGCCGAGCGCCTTGTTAAATGCTGCTCACTTCCTATCGTGGTCAATCCCAACGCCGGACTTCCTAGAACTGAAAACGGTGTTACCGTTTACGATGTTGACCCTGAAGAATTCTCGGAAGTTATGGAGAAGATCGCAAGCCTCGGCGTACATATCATGGGCGGCTGCTGCGGCACCACCCCTGCCCACATAAGCAGGATGATAGAAACAGTAAAGACTCTTCCCTTCACACCTCCGGTCTTAAAAAACGATACTTACGTCACGAGTTTTGCAGACTGCGTCAGGATCGGCAAAAAGCCTGTCATTATCGGTGAGAGAATCAATCCCACCGGCAAGAAAAAACTGCAGCAGGCATTAAGAGACAATAACATTGATTACATTCTTACTGAAGCACTCAAACAGGAAGAGGCAGGCGCACATATTCTTGACGTCAATGTCGGTCTTCCCGAGATCGATGAACCCGTCATGATGGAGAATGTGATACTGAAACTCCAGTCGGTCACAAATCTTCCTCTGCAGATCGATACAACGGACATAGAAGCGCTCGAGCGCGGTATGCGTATCTACAACGGCAAGCCTATGATCAACTCCGTTAACGGCAAAGAGGAAAACATCAAGGCCGTTATGCCTCTCGTTGCAAAATACGGCGGTGTTCTCGTTTCTCTTCCCCTGGATGAGAATGGTATTCCTGCAACATCTGACGGAAGGATTGCCATAGCAAAACGGATCTATGAGGCTGCTGACAGATATGGTATTCCACGCAAAGATATAGTCATCGACGGACTTGCCATGACAGTCTCATCCGATGCAAATTCAGCAATAGCAACTCTCGATACGGTAAGACGCGTAAGAGATGAATTCTCAGGGCATTCTATACTTGGTGTCTCGAACATCTCATTCGGACTTCCGGCACGTGAACTTGTCAATTCACATTTCCTTACAATGGCAATGCAGAACGGACTTTCCTGCGCCATCATCAATCCCTGCAACGGGCCAATGATGGCTTCCTACAGATCATTCAATGCACTCATGAATCTCGATCCGAATCTGGAGGAATTCATCAATGCCTATAAAGATTATGTGGCAGGTACTTCCGCTTCTTCCGCAGGTCCGAAAATTTCCTCATCTTCCGGCAATGCTGTCTTAAGCCTGGCCGAAGCAATCGAAAGAGGTGTTACAGGACGGGCAGCTGAAGCTATGAAGGAAGCTCTTGATTCAGGCAGGGAATCACTTGAGATTATCGATTCCGAACTAATCCCCGCACTCGACCGTGTCGGCAAAGGCTATGAAGCCGGAACTGTTTTTCTCCCCCAGCTCCTTATGAGTGCTGATGCTGCAAAAGCGGCTTTCGCTGTTGTCAAAGAAGCTATGGCCGGAAAGCCGAGGACCACCAAAGGCCAGGTCATCCTTGCTACTGTCAAAGGTGATATTCATGATATCGGAAAGAACATAGTAAAGGTCATGCTCGAGAATTACGGTTATGACGTTATCGACCTTGGCAAAGATGTTCCTCCTGAAGTTATCGTTGATTGTGCGATCGAGAACAACATCCGCGTAGTCGGACTTTCAGCCCTGATGACCACAACGGTTGCTTCTATGGAAGAGACGATCGAACTTCTCCGCGAGAAGAAACCTAACACCAAAGTTGTTGTAGGCGGAGCCGTTATGACACCGGAGTATTCAGACCAGATCGGAGCTGACGCTTACGCAAAGGATGCAATGGCTACGGTCAGATACTGCGACTCAGTATTTGAAGGGTGATAAAAAGAGGCTACCTCCTTTTTTGAGATAGCCCCCTTCCAAATCTTCAATCATGATCAACATTCTGAATTAAGCATTGATCTGCCCGTTAATGTCATTTTCAGATACTTACGGATTTGTACAGTATCCTGAAGCATCAAAGTCATATTGCTTTCCGTCAATCGTAAATGACCCGTTCTTCGCATACCAGCCTAAATTGTCGCCATACCACCAGCCTTTGGAGTCGTGTTTCCACGAGGCGACGTACTGATAAGTCCATGAACCGTCTGCGTTCAACCAATATCCCTTAACATACTCAAGAGAAGCCATGACACCGCTTGGCTTCAGGTAGTACCATTTACCTGAGATCTGCTTCCAACCGGTCGCCATATTACCGTTTCCGGGAGTCAGATAATACCACTTGTTGTTCCACTTGAGCCATCCGGTCACCATAGCTCCTGAAGCATCAAGGTAATACCAGTCATTTCCGCTCTTGACCCAGCCGGCAGCCATCGCACCCGATGCACTCAAGTAATACCATTTGCCTGCATCCTGTATCCAGCCGGTCTTCATCACACCATCGCTGTCCAGATAGTACTTCTTTCCGGCATCCTCAACCCAACCGGTCTGCATCACACCGTTGCTGTCCAGATAATACCATTTGCCTGCATCCTGCAGCCATCCGGTGTGCGGAACGCCCGGCTCATCACAATAGTATCTCTTACCATTCTCTTCGGACCAGCCAGCGTTCCTTAACCACTTTGCATACAGACGGAATACATATTCCTTACTCTTCTCAGAATCCTTTATACACTTGTCCCAAAAAGCCTTAACTGATACAACCTTATTTGAATAATCCTTATCCGTATACCATCCATCAAAAATGTAGCCATCACGTACCGGTGTATATAAACCTTCCGCCTCGTCTTCTTCCAGCGAATAATAACGGTCGCTGTAGTTGTTTATCTCGTAGATCCTGGATGCAAATCCGTTTATGGTACCACCGCAGGTATCAAGTGTCAGCGTGGGGCTGTGGTAACAAAAATATTTGACGTTAGTCCAGTCATCTTCATAACTGCCGACCATTACAACGGCGCCAGAACCTTGATCAACAGTCCTGTCGTTAGCGCCCCATCTCGGTGTCACGGTCATTGTATCCGTCTCATCAAATTCAGTATTTAAAGGCCAATTGTATGTCCTGCTGTCTCTATAGATTGCGTCAAAGACTATCCTGTATCCTTCGGCATACGGTCTGTTTATCTTAAATGAAACTTTTTCTTCCGCTTTGATATTATAGATTGCATCCACTGCCCAGATGGCATCAGGGTTTTCCGTTTCGCCATAATAAACAACACCGGGATCATCCATCAGATTATCGTTCTCATCAAAGAACTGATAATTGAGGTTTATGTATTCCGGAAAGCGCTTAATAGTGAGCCATTCCGCTGCATAGGCCAGAGTAACCTGGACATCCGTTTCATTGACCCGGACTGTCTTCTTTTCCAGAGTGTATCCGTTTGTTCCGCCGGTGATAACTACCATTACCGGCTCCGTACCGGTAATCTCAAATTCCTGAATAAAAGAAGAACCTGGCCCATCGCTAGGTGAACCATAAGAAACCGCTTCCGTGACTTTAAAAGATGGGGCCTTAGTCTCAGCTGTCCTGTCATTAAAGACAAGACCGGCCACACCAACCGACGTTTTGCCATGTTCAAGCGCATATTCAACCGTAGGCAGGTCGGGAATGATCTTTACCTTGTCTCCAGGTAAAAGTATTGGGAGCAGGTCCCATTCACTCCGCGGATTCCCTGTACCGTAAATATGCTCTCCGTTTCCTTTTGTCAACCTGTTGCCGATGCTCTCTCTGTAATCAAAAACATACGTCTGTGGTTCATGCGTTGTTATCGCTTCACTCTTCGGTGCATCAGCTTGATTACTTTCGACCGGAGCGGCATGAACAATTCCATTGCCAATGACGTTCGGTATGAGCGAGAATGTCATTGCTGCGGCAAGAAATAATACCATGATCTTTTTTGAGATTGATTTGTTTTCTGTTGCCATAATGCTTTACCTCCCTTTGTGCGTTTCAGGACACCTAAACAAAAAACGCTGCACGCAACTTACTGCGTACAGCGTGTTATTCATTCAAGATATACCGGCCGGGTATTCCGACTTGATCTTTTCCTGCAGGATTATCCGGCTGTTACCCATATCCTGTAAACTCCTCTGATCATCACAATTATCCATGACGTTACATATATAGGCTACTATTTTTTCCCGATCATAACAAATAAACAAATCGTAAACTGCATGGCTGTATTGATTGATTCTTTGCCGGTTTCCGGCATATTTGTAAACATCTGTTTACGGACCTGATAATACTTTTCCGGCAGCCTTAAAACCTCTTCATTTTTTATCTTTTTCGATGATCAGTGAGGCTCCGCAGAAAGAACATACAGTCTTGTTCTCCTCTCTTACAGAACCGCAGTTCGGGCAGTTCGTATAATACTTATGCTTGAGAAATTCCGCTTTATCATCAAGCACCTTCTGAACAGCTTCATTCTTCTCTACGAGTTTTTCAGTTACTTTGTCCTCGTTCCTGACATGGTACTTCTTGTTATAGATCTGGCCTGTCACTATATATGCCACAAACAGCACCATGAATATGCACGGTGTATAAAATATCAGATTATCGAGAAAAATAAACACAGCGCCTTCCAGACTTGAATTCTCAATGACAGGCACTACAAGTTCATAGTAAAGGTTTGTTACAAAGAGAAATATGTTGATGACTATTCCTGCTATTCCAATCTGCAACGAATACTTAAAGAATTTGTTGAGAGTCATTTTTGTTTCTCCTTTCCGGAGTCGTTCTCTGCATCGGCAGATATGAGATGAACTGCTCCAACCAATGTATTCTCGAAGGATTTCACTTCAAGCGAGGTTCCGCAGTATGTGCAGGATCTGATCGCACGTGAAGCTTCCGCGCCGCAGTTCGGACAATAGTTGTAATACCATTTTTTGCTCAGCTGGGATGCGATAAAGCTCTCTGTCCTGACTCTCTTCTCTGCCGCAAAGATATCATTTACTATTCTTACAGCGCATTTATACAGGAGATCATCTTTTATCTTTACGATAACAAAACAGGCTATGGAACATGACAGCGTAATGACCGAAGGCAGATAGAACACCAGTTCGTCAATAAAAGCAAATGCAAAATCGGTCATTATCATATTTTCGAAAAATGGAATAACAAGTTTATAGAAAAAGAATGTGGAAATGAAGCTGATTATTCCTATCCAGAGCCATGTGAATGTCTTCATCCAAAGGATCCTGGGAGTCCTTTCCATCATTTCCCTGACAGCTTTTGTATTCTCTTCCCCATACTCCCTGTCGAAAAATGCTATGCGGTATTGCTTTCTGTATTCATCGACCCATGTCTGTTTGTCTCCGAGCTTATCTGATGAATAATCTCCTTTCCAGACATGCCCCATGATTTTAGGCTGGTATTCTTTTTTGAATTCATTCAGTATCTCGGTCCTGTCGTATTCCTTAAGTCCCAGGAAAAAGAACACTGCACTCACACAAAAGATCCCGAGGTTCACCAGATTCAATCCGGGAACACTACCCTCGGCAACTTTGCAGAGGAATAAGACAGCAGACGCGATCAGAACAATTACAAATTTAACCGCAATACCGAACATGCCGCCCAGTCCGGAATCACCGCCTGAACTTCCGCCGTGATATTCTCCACCGCCATGATGTCCGCCGCCTCCGCTAAATCCACCGCTGAAGCCACCGCCACTGCTGTGATGACCGCCTGAATGGCTGCTTCCGCCATGAAATCCACCGCTTCCCATATCTATCCCCTTTGATTAAGTAATCAATATAATTATAGATTATGCGCAGGGTTTGTAAATAATCTTTGAGTTTACCGGTTTATACGGACACTTCGGTATTGCTGTTACTTCTTTGCCGGCATGCTCTCACAAAAAGAAAGATTCCGGCAGCAACAAGGATCAAATAGATCGCAGGATAGATAATCTTCTTCACCACATCAGGATAATTCAGAGATCTTAATGGCAGTACCGCAAGCCTCATAGCACTGAACCATGCCCCGTAAATGAAGAAAAGCCCGCCTTTGCCTGCACGGCACTTCTTTACAAGCAAAATGCAGAGAGGAATTCCTATCAAAGCCAGAAGCAATTCATATATCTGTGTCGGATGAACAGGATAGCGCTCGATTGAAATAAGGGATAAAACAAAATCGTCTATTGGCAAAGGAAAGACCACTCCCCACGGCAGATCGGTCCTCTTGCCGGAACAGCAACCGTTGAGAAAACAGCCTATCCTGGCAATGCAGAATGCAACTGCGGAAGGTACTGTTATTGCATCCAGCAACGCACCGGTCTTGATATGCCTGATTTTCGAAAAGCATAACAACACAGCAAACGCACCGAGAATACCTCCATACATACTGAGACCAGTCAGTCTTAACGTATACCAGTGTTTGGTCTCACCATAAGCTCCGGGATTAACCGCCACGTTCCATAAACGTGCTCCGGCAAGAAATGCGATGCACATAACAAACAGCAGCAAAAGCACACCCTTGCGCGTAATTCCGCAGCGCCGGAGAGGACGCCAGCTCATGGCAGCGAAGACCAGTGCTGCTATGACAGCCATCAGAAAATATGAACCGACCGTCAGACCGAAAAAAGTAAGTTCACGTATCATTATGCACCACCCTGTGTTCAGTAAATTATACTATATCCTTCAGGACAGACTCACCCGCATATTCAGACAAAAACTTACCGGCCGGATCCAAAGCAGATCCAGGCCGGCAAGCAACGTGGAAGGTATCAGTAAGATACCGTTTATTCCAAAATATTATTCTTCAGTCTTCTCTTCTTTTGCCTCAGAGGATTCCTCTAAAACAGATACTGCATTTTCTTCTTTAACTCTCGTAACTGCCTTGTAAACAAGTGCGGCAAGAGCTGCACCTGCAAAAGGAGCAACAATGAATACCCAGAGATCAGTCAGAGCAACGCCGCCTGCAAATATCGCAGGTCCGATGGAACGTGCTGGGTTGACTGATGTGCCTGTGAAAGAGATTCCAAGTATATGAACAAGGACAAGAGCAAAACCGATAACAAGTCCACCGAATGAACCGTGCTTGAATTTGCTGTCTGTTACTCCGAGGATACAGAGAACAAAGATAAATGTGAGAATTACCTCGATCATAAGTCCGGCGACGATATTGCCGTCGCAGCCACCGAGATTATTCGAACCGAGTCCCCAGTAGATCATCTCGCATTCATTCTCATCATATACACCTGTCATATCGATTTTCCCGGTCAGCCCAAACAGATAACGGAGAAGTCCGGCACTGGATATGGCACCCAGGATCTGGAATACAACATAACCCCAGAATTCCGATATTGTCATCCTGCGTGAGATGAGCATTGCGAGTGATACTGCCGGATTGATATGGCAGCCGGATACATTGCCGATCGAGTAAGCCATAGCAACGATGACAAGGCCGAAAGCAAGTGCTGTAAGTATGTATCCTCCTCCGTTTGTGGAATCACAGCCTACTGCCATTGCAGTTCCGCATCCGACAAATACAAGGACGAATGTTCCGACAAATTCAGCAGTAAACTTCTGAATAGTTGAAAGTGTATTGTCTTTCCTTGAGGAAGGAATAACCATGTAGAGGATAACAAGCACAACAGAAAGGATTGCAAGGTCTGCCAAAAGGAATGAGCCGTTATACACCATGGAATATATCAGCGCACTGTCGTAGCCGGCATCTGCTGCATAGTCAGCATAGAAGATAACACCTGAAGCTACCGAACCAAGCCATCTTACAATGTATGCGATTATGGTGAAGACAATAATCTTGATGATAGATGTTCCCCTGAATCTTTCGAGTGCGCCATTGATCTTAAGTCTGTTGTCTTTCTTAAGTGCTGCGAATCCTGCAAAACCAAGAGCGGTATATCCGATAGTGTAATCAAGGATTACCTGGAAAGGGGTTACAAGCCATCCGCCGATAAGCTGTAAAAGGCTGAAGATAAATGCGAGGATAAAACCCCACACAGGTCCGAAAGCAACACCGTAAACGATCATAGGCAGTGTTGAAGCCGGTGTTACAGATCCGCCCATTGGCATCTCGAAAAGCTTTAACTGCGATAAAACGAATGCCAATGCAAGGCATACACCGCCGGTGGATATCCTTAAGATATTCTCACGGTTGGATTTAGTAGATTGTTTTGACATAAAAACACCTCCGTCACGGAAACCCGTCTGAATTTGCGGGCTGGCAGATAGCACCAATGACAAGAGGCTCAAATAATATTTTAAGGTTCCCTACGCCGGCATTATCCGTCAGGTTCAGCGGGTCGGATCTTTGATCCCTCTCAGCCATATAGGCTCCCCGATTTCCGTTTGTCGCGACAAATATACTATAACGTTTCCGCATTTACAAGAGGTTTGGAAAATAACAAAAGCATTTTATAAAGGCATGTAAAAAATCAGCTGAACTTTTTGGAAGGCCTTCTTATAAGAAGCAGCAAAAATATCATTACTGCATTGAGTCCCAGGCTGACAGGATAAACGATCATAAGGCTCATAAATGACTGATACTGTGCAAACACAGTCATCACCCATATGATCCTGGTTCCGCAGATAGTGATCATAGTTACGATTGCAGGTGTGAGCGATATGCCGTATCCCCTCATATAACCACTCATGACATCATAAAACAATGAAAGAAGATGAGCTGTCGTGATAAACATTATACGGATATACCCGATCTCAATAAGTTCCGGATCCTGATTAAAAACTGATAACAGATTCTTACCAAAAAAGAGCAGCGTTGCAACCATTATTCCTTCAATGACAACGCCTTCGATAAGACATAACTTGAGAGCCTTCTTGCACCTGTCAAACTTGCGCGCACCGTAATTCTGTCCTGTTACAGTTGTGCATGCCTGTCCGAAACTATTCAAAACATAATAAGAGAATATCTCGATATTAAACGCCGCGCTCGATGCCGCAGCAACAGTGGTTCCAAGCCCGTTGATAGCAGACTGGATGATTATATTGGCGATAGAGAAAACCGCTGACTGAGCGCTTGCCGGAAGACCGATCTTAAGGATCTTCCAGAGGATCGCCCAATCGATACGGAGTTTTTTCGCATCAAATCTGACAGCAGTCTTAGACTTACTAAGGAATAACAAAAGGATAATGCTGCTTATCATATTGGAGATTACAGTTGCTGCAGCAACACCATCAACAGTGCGTCCGAATCCGACAACAAAACACACATTCAATCCGACATTCACAACCCCGGATATGACCAGTGCAAGGAACGGCAAGCGCGTATTTCCTATTCCCCTGAATATAGCAGCCTCGAAGTTATACAGCAGGATAACAGGAAGACCAGCAATATAGATACGGAAATAAAGTATTGCCATTTCCACTGCTTCATCCGAAATATTCTGTGCCCTTAACAAAGGTTCTGCAATGAGCTGTCCTAACAGCGATACGATGATGCCTCCGATGACTGCCACGATCATAGAAGTATGGACCGCTTTCTGAACGCTCTCTTCATCCTTTCTTCCGACAGCATTGGCAACAACAACATTAGTACCAAGCGATATTCCCAGAAACGAGTTGACGATAAGTGAAACTATCGGTGTATTTGCCCCGACAGCAGCCATGGCTGCTTCGCCGAGTTCACCCGTGAAATTGCCGACTACTGCAATATCGGCAGCAGTAAATAACTGCTGAAGGATTCCCGTCATGGCGAGCGGGAATGCAAAACCGAGGATCTTGTTCCACAAGCTCCCTTCAATCATAGATCTTTTGTTGGTATTTACACTGCTCATATAATCAACGCGCATTATTATATGCCGATATGATTATCATGAATACCAAAACAATACCTAAAAATTGAGAGTTTCAGATATATATCTGTGTACTAAGTAACAGTCAGGAAACTGCCATGAATAAGCATTTTCGAAAATAAAGATTAAAGCCGTCCGATCTTTACAAGTCTTACGATACAGGATTCGATAAATTTCTGGACCTCGCGTTCATACATCGCCTGGGATCTCTCGTAGCAATCCATATGCTTTGCATTATTGACTATGACCATTCTCTTGCGGCAGCGCAGATTATCGTAGATCTCACGCGTGTCTGACGGTTTGGTTACCTCGTCTTCACCGCCCTGGAAGATCAAGACCGGGATCTTTATCCTGCCTGCATGAACCGCAGCGTCACAGCGGTTAATATCGAATCCAAACTGACGCTGGGCAAGTTTTCTGATGCGTCCTATAATCCAATCCGGTGATATCTTCGTGCTTTGGGGAAGTGTAGTCTTCAGGAATGTTGTAAGCGATGACATCGGGGAATCAGCAACAATTCCGCAGACACATCTGTCAAACTCCTTTTGCTGTGCGGCCAGAAGACATGCTGTAGCTCCTGCCCCTCTTGCAACAAGATATATCCTGCAGTTATTTCCAAGACGTCTCTTTGTAAAGGCAAACCATGCATCCAGATCAACACTTTCCATCAGGCCCCAGGTGAAATTCTTTCCGCCGCTCATGCCGTGGCCTCTCATATGTGTCATCAGGCAATGGCACTGGACCTTGCGCATCATGAGCCTGGCATACGCTGCCATCTCAGCCGGTGATTCATCATATCCGTGAACAAGGATCACCATATTGCGGCATGTCGGATCAGAGGAAGGCCTGTAATACCCTGAGAGTTTGCATCCGTCAAATGAGGTTGTCCTGACACCTAACCATTCATTGTGAAATGTATAGAACCAGTTCTTGCCTCTGCCTGTTATAGTGCTTCTGTCGATCTTCTTTGGGGATCTGTCAACCTGCGGAAGCGGCTTGGGTCTTCTGAATACTTTCTTGAAGATCTTATCCGTGTAGGACATGAACAGCACGAAAAGTCCCCCTCCGACGAGGATGACCAGGAGCACGATCAAAACCGCAACCAGAACAGCGGTCACAAGCGAATTGCTATCCGACAATTATACCCTCCGGGCTGTCCTTCCCGGAGCTCAGGAGCTGACAGCCGTTTTCCGTTACCAGGCAGTCATCCTCTATCCTGAAGCCGGTGTCCCACTCTGGGATATAAACACCGGGTTCAACGGCAAGGCAATTACCTGCTTCAAATTCCCTGTCTCTCGGACCGACATCATGGACGTCGAGTCCAAGATAGTGAGAGGTGTTGTGCCAATAGTACCGGCGGACATCCTCTTCGGTAAAATTATCAGGTATTAGTCCCTGTCCCGCAAGCCATTTGCCTGCGATGTCATACATTTGTGAATTAAGACCGGCAAAGGTTTTGCCGGGCGCAATGAACTCAAAAGCAGCCTTCCGAAGAGACCGGATTAGTTCAAGAAGTTTCAATCTCTTATCGTCTGAATTTTCGGGCGCACCAACGAAAAAGACACGGGAAATATCCGCGCAGTAACCGGCAGATCTCGCACCGACATCGACCTGAATGATCGAGCCCTCAGCAGCAATGCCGTCGCCTTCTTTCTCAGGATCAGAATGATGCAGATAGAAAGCATTCCTTCCGCATGAGACTATCGTCTCAAACGCAAATGACATTGAACTTCTCCTGGCCATCTCATATTCGAGTTTCAGATACAGTTCGTACTCCGAGATGCCCGGACGGATCAAGCTCTTCATCTCTTCGATCGATTCCTCTGTTATCCTTGCAGCTTCCCTTATCGCATCGATCTCACACTGCTGCTTAACAAGACGCAGTGAAGTCGTGATCTCAGACAGATCACTGACCTTCCTTCCGGCCTTCTCGATCTGCTTCAGCAATTCGAAAGGTTTGGCCATAACTGACGATTTGTCGAGATAAACGCTTGTCTCCGTGTTCTTTATCAGTTCAAACTCTTTTTCCTCATACTTCTCGAGATCATAAACATCATCAGGTGATATGCCTGCAATAGCTGCGACCTCAGAATGATCCATTCTTTTGCCGTGCCAGCGTTCTTTCATTGAATCCCTGGCCGGAGCATATATCTTAGTCATTGTCTTGCCATTATCCTTCTCTATGACAAGGACAAAATGGGGACATTCCAGTCCCGTGAGATAGAAGAAATTGCGGTCTGCAAAAAACCTGTAATCAGAATCCAGCGTCATATGCTTTTCTTCGCCTGAGAAAAGCAACGCCGCGGTGCGGTCCGGCAACGCGGCGGCAAAGCGCTCTCTGTTATGCTTGTAAAACAAGGAATCCATTGCCATCAGTCACCTTACCACTGTTTGACTCCTTCCGAACGGACGTTGTATTCGTCGAAAAGGATCGTATTATTGATGTAGTTAAGTGTGGCACCGGGTGATCTTCTGATAAGTCCGGGATTACCAATTACAATGGATCCGTCCGGAACATCAAAGTTGACATATGCTCCGGGTGCGATAAGCACATTATTGCCGATCCTGATGTTACCTACGATAACGGCATTGGCACCGATCCACACGTAATTGCCGATATGAGGGGAACCCTTCCTCTTGCCTCTGAACTGGGTTCCGATAACGACACCTGTCGATACGTTGACATTGTGTCCGATAACGCTCTTCGGATGGATGATAACACGTCCGAAATGCGCAAGATAGAAGCCCTTTCCGATCTCAGTATCATAAGGGATCTGAAAATGGTATTTGCGGCTCAGCCTGTCGAGTCTGAAGTTAGTGACTGCAAACTTGATCTGATAGAGTTTTTTCTTAAATCCGTCAAACTTCTTGATCTGGTCAGCATAATAACGTGTCCGTCTCATGACACTGATATAACTGAACTCAGGTGAAGACCTTCTCTCTTCGAGATAGCAGGCATAGATATTCTTGTAGCGACGTGCATTACCGGTGTATCTGAACAAATCGGCATAGATAATGTCTTTAAGTTCATCCGTCATAAATGCGCATCCCTCCATCTTTTCTATCGTAAAAATATTATAACTTTTCGAGCAATAACTCAATAAGATTTTATGCTCTATAGCCCTGTTCAGTTAGTTTTGTAATATTTTCCGGAAACCTATTTCACAAGTATCCTTTACAGTTTTTGAAAAGAAATATACAATTTTTGTTATAGATATGACATTTTTCTTTTACTTTTATTGTTTGCCAAGAGGAAAAGCACATGAATATCGAGAAAGAACTTGCCAAAAGATTAATGAATGATGGTGAATCCGGTGACCGCCAGGTCGCATATAACCACGAGATAAGTTTTTACGAGCTCGTTGCAAGCGGCAATATGGCAAGGCTTGAGGAAGCCCTTAAAACAATAGGCTCCACACAGGTACTGGGTGTCTTAAGCCGCGACAAAGTAAGAAATGTCAAATATCACACGGTCATACTCACCGCTCTCGTCAGCAGATTCTGTATAGAGGCTGGTCTTGAGATCTCAGTAGCTTACAATTTGAGCGATATTTTTATCGGGCTGATTGATGCATCTGACACCATCGACGAGGTCTATACCGTCCAGAACGAGATGCTCCGCTCATATTGCCGCAAGATGAGTGACCTTGCCAAAAACCGCGTTGTATCGCGTCACATAGTGGTAGCTATCGATTATATACGTTCACACATCCAGGAGAACCTCACCGTGGAATCGATCGCTGACTCGCTTTCCCTTAATTCCAGTTACCTCTCGAAGCTCTTTAAACAGGAAATGGGAATAACGCTGAGCAGATATATCAGGGATCAAAAGATAAACGTTGCATGCAACATGTTAAGGCACTTAGACGAGTCTTCCCTCTCGATCGCAAATTATCTGGGCTTCTCTTCTCAGTCGCACTTCATTCAGGTGTTCAAGAAATCCACCGGTATGACACCTGAGGAATACCGCCGTAAGAATTACCACCAGAGCTGGATGAATGGTGACAACGAATAATAAATTCATACTGAAGCAGCATTCATATCACTCCGCACTCTTCAGTGATTCCGCCATGTCGATTTTCTCGATCTTGGCGCGCATGAAGAGACTGACGATTGTTGAGAACAGGATTACGAGTCCAAAAGCATAAACATAACTTAAGGGAACGATACGGATATCATATGTTGTCATATCCATTTCTATCTTGGACATGACGAATCTGTGCAAAAGGATTCCCAGCGGAATACCGGCAAGATAACCCATGACAACGAGCATTATGTTCTCGCGCGTGACATATGCACCTGTTTCCCTGCGGTTGAAACCCATGACCTTCAAAGTCGCGATCTCTCTGATACGTTCTGTGATATTAATGTTATTCAGATTGAAGAGAACGATAAATGCGAGAAGAGCAGCACACACAGCAACAAGCACAATGATGTAATTCATACGTTCCATCGTATTAGCGAAGCTCTCCCTTAAATCCGCAGTGGCAGACCATGTCTTGATCTTATAATTGTCTGACAGATACGATGCGATCCTGTAGGACTCTTCCTGAGTCTTGTTTTCCGTACTGACAAGGAGAGTCTCGGGGGTATATGGCTTGCCGAATGCTTCCCTGTACGTAGACGGAGTCATATAAGCAAAATGGAAGGTGTAATTCATAAATATCTCACCTACGGTAAGCGTCACTTCATGCTCATCATCTCCGTAGAGGAAAGTAATAGTATCTCCTGCTTTAACTTTGTTCTTTTGGGCGAGTTTTTGGGATATGGCGACCGTGCCGTCTTCAGGCCACTGAAGATCCTCACCCGTCTTAACATCTGCAAGTCCGAACACCTGCAGAACATTAGGATCATCCGAGATGTAAAGACTTACATCCCTGACATATGCTGAGCCGTTATTCTTTGCCTGGTCGCTCTTAACTACGGCATATTCACAGTTACCGCCAAGAGCTGCGGCAGCCCTGGCAGCGTCCTCTATCTCATACTGTCTGTATTTCTCATCAAACGTGACAGCCAGATCATATTTCAGGATGTTATCGTACTGCACATTGACAAGATTGCATACCGAGTCATAAAGACCGAATGCAGTAATGAGAAGAGCCGCACAGCCTGCAATTCCGACGATCATCATCCACATTCTTTTCTTAAAACGGAAAACATTACGTGCAGACACTTTGTGAAGGAACTTCATTCTCTTCCAGATAAAGCCGATACGCTCCAGAAGGATCCGCTTTCCCGGAAGAGGAGCCTTAGGTCTTATAAGCTCTGCAGGCATGCCTTTAAGTGCAGAGAGCGCGGTCACAACCGTTACGCCAACGGTACAAAGGAGTGATGCTGCCAAAGTGAAGATAAACAGCGGCACGCTTGTGGTATATGAGAGATCGGAAAAACCATACAACATCCTGTAGCATTCCCATATTACCCACGGGAACAGTCTTGTACCTCCCAAAAATCCGAAGACGCAGCCAAGAACAGAGGCCGATCCTGAATAGATAACGAATTTCATCACTATAGCCAGGTCTGAATAACCAAGTGCCCTCATCGTACCGATTATGCCGCGTTCATCTCCTACCATTCTGCTCATCGTGGTCGAGCATACCAATGCGGCAATCGCGAAAAAGAATATCGGGAAGACAGTGGTAACACCATCAACGATCTGTGCATCGTTGTAAAAGCAGACATAACCGGTATTTTTATCTCTTCCGAGAATATATGTATCGGGATCGTCCACACTGTCAAGCACGGAAAAACCATATACTATATTTGAGCCGTAAACGCTGTCAGCAGTATATGAGAATTCGGAATAGCCTTTCCAGTATTCATAGACACCATCGTTATACTCTTTCCAGCCATCATCGATCTGCCGCTGAGCATCTTCTAACTGAGCAAGACCATCATTATACTGAGTCAGTCCGTTCAGGTACTGCGAGTATGCACTGTCATACTGTGCCTTGGAACTCTCATATTCCTTTATACCGGACTCATACTGGATCTTATCAGACATATATGACTGATATTTATCGTTGTAAAGAGCAATCTTCTCCTCATACAGTTTCTGCTTGTTATCCAGTTCTTCCTCAGTATCGTCTAATTCCGATTCCTTTGCTTCAATTTCCACTATCTCATTCTCGGTATCCTCGATCAGATCCAGATAGTATTCACGGTAATTCTCCTGACCTGCAATAATACCCTCGACAGTCCGGCGTTCCCAGTCATTATCCGTCTGTTCAAGTCTTGCATTACTGTTCTCTAGTCCGGCATCTATCGCAGCTACTGCGGCCCTGTAATTATTTAACAGGAAATCCAATGTTGAACGCCGTGACTTATTCTCCGTTCTCTCTACCCATAATCCGGAGCGCCCTTCTGTAATTTCCTTGAAAAGTGAATCTATTTCTTCCTTCAGGCTGTCCAGTTCCGCCTTTGACCGCTCTGCTCTTTGACCGGCAGCATCGAGCAGCACCTGGGATGAGGTCAGCTGAGACCTGTATTCTTCAAGCTGCCCGCGCGACTCGTCTAAAGTGGTCTTACCTTCTTCAAGTTCAGGCCTTTTCTTATCTATTTCTGCCTGTGCATCTTCTAATTGTTTTTTGGCATCATCGAGTTTTTTTCTGGCATCATCCAGTTCTTTTCTGGCATCATCTATGCCTTCATTGAACTCATCGACACCATCATAGAGTTTGTCATATTCTTCTCTTAATAACGACTCAAACCGTTCATCTATTACATTTTTCAGAATGACTTTATACTGCTTCTCGGCGCTTTTCGCCCACTCTTTATATTCATCAGAATAAATGTAAAGTCCCGTATCCGCATAGAGATACGCTTCGGTATAGTACTCTGAATCAAATGCACCGGGAAGAGCACAGACATAATAGGAAACACTTCCCGACCCTTCATTTGAGGTTCCTCTCTGAAAGTTCATGAATACAGGAGATCTCGCTGTTCCCACAACTGTATATTCCCTGTACTTAAACAGCTTCAGGGAATCCTCACTTGTCTCATCTGCAATTACTAGCTTGGTCCCCAGTTCCACTGACGGGAGCTTATAATCATCGACGACGATCTCATCAGGACTTTTGGGCAAACGCCCTTTCTCAAGAGTGATCCTGTTTATATCATTTGTTATCGACAAAAAATGAACTGTATCGGCACTCGGATCATCACCCAGATATGCTGAACAGTCTGCTGAGAATGCTCCCTCCACAACGCAGTTCGTCCGCTTTCTGAGTTCAGTAATATCATCATCGGTAAACCCGATCGTAGATAAGAGCCTGAAATCAAACAATGCCTGATCGTTAACATATTTATTTCCAGTTACGATCATAGAAGGCGTGGTTATCTTAAGTCCTGCAAAGAATCCCACTCCCAGAGCGATTATCGCGAAGATAGCGATAAATCTCGGAAGAGTCATCCTGATAGATCTTAATATTGTCTTGGCGTAAGGTCTCATTACCACTCGATCGTATCTACATTTACAGGGTGCTCATTCACTATATTGCTCATGATCCTGCCGTTCTTTACTCTTATTACCCTGTCTGCCATTGCCGTAAGTGCAGAGTTATGTGTGATTATTACCACCGTCATACCTTTCTCGGTACTTAAAGACTGCAGGAGTTTAAGTATTGCTTTACCGGTCTGATAATCAAGGGCACCGGTAGGCTCATCGCACAGCAGAAGCTTCGGATTTTTGGCAATAGCTCTTGCAATCGCGACCCTTTGCTGCTCACCGCCTGACAGCTGCGCTGGGAAGTTATTCTTGCGGTCTGCAAGGCCAACCTCATTCATGATGAGATCACAGTCCATCGGATCTTTAACAAGCTGGGCAGCCATCTCGACATTCTCATATGCTGTAAGGTTGGGGATCAGGTTGTAGAACTGGAAAACAAAACCGACATTCTGTCTTCTGAACAGAGCCAGTTCATTGTTTCCGAGAACCGATATCTCTTTACCGTCAAGAAAGACTTTTCCTGAAGAAAGCCTGTCCATACCGCCAAGGATATTCAGCAGCGTAGTCTTACCGGCACCTGACTGTCCGACAATGACACAGAGTTCACCTTTTTCGATAAAGAAGTCGCAGCCGTCAAGAGCCGTTACATTGACCGTACCGGTCTTATATATCTTCTTTACATCGCGAAATTCAATATAGGCCATAAATCTCTCCGGAACCGCCGGCAAACGGCAGTCTGACATATTATTTCATCATCTTTTTTCTATATACAACGGCATCGTATCGTATTTATCAAAAAAGACACGGCCTTCCGGGATGCTGATATAAAGTCTCGGACAATCGTCAAAAGCCCAGGACCCAACTACCCTGATCGAATCCGGCACTCGTACATAACTCAGTTCGTCACAATAACAGAAGGCCTGATTGCCAATCTCTTCGCATCCTTCCGGAATATAGACATATTCCAGATCTTCACAGGTGTTAAAAGCAAACTCTCCTATCTTCTCCACCGTATCAGGAAGGATCACCACCGTTACCAGATCGCAGTCATAAAAACAATAATCGGCTATCCTGTCAATGATACAGTCATCATCAAAAACGATCTTACTGAATCCGTTAACACCTTCAGGCATTTTCAATGTCCCGTAGCCTGATATATAGCACACACCGTCTCTTGTAATCTCATAATTTGCATGATCCCCGCAGCTTCCTGAAGAAGGGATACCGTGTCTTGTGTCTGCATCAAATATCTTGTGATCATTCGAGAAAGACTCCAAAGGAAGCAGATAATACAAGGTTGATTCTCCATATGTTTCAACATTATCAGGACCGTTGTAATACCTTGACATATCATATGTAGGATCCACAAAATGCCATTTTCCTCCAAGGAAAACAGCGGCCCAGGCATGATCCGCAATATTATCCTCATTCTTTTTCCCGGTCATTTCATCATAAGAACTGTAACCCATTCCAAACTCAACACATGCAGGTATTCCCTGTGCCCTGCAAAGTGCCGTAAAAGCATTTCCAAAACCTTCGCAAATAGACTTGCCGTCTCTTATTACATCAACAGCGCTGTCCTGATAACATCCGCTGGTACCTTCAGCCTCCACATTGTCATAGGCCATGCCGTTAGCTATATATGAATAAATCCGGAAAACTTTTTCCCAATCATCTTTAGCACCTTCACATATCCTGTCGGAATAACCGATAAGCACAGGATCATCACACTCGATGTCATTTTGCGGTTCCAGGCATTCCTTAAGGGACTGTTCATCAGTCCACATCTCAGAACAGGTCTCAAGGTTATACTCATAATTAGCAGACTTCCAGAAATGGATATTCTTACCGCTTTTGAATACTATGTTGTTTCCGTTGGTTACAGTCCTTCCGAAAGCATCATATGCTATCTCTATGTAATAGAGTTCGCCTTCATTCATAAAGCTTTCAAGTTCAATATCGAACACACCGCCGGCACATTGAAATTTTCTGACAACCTTCGATGTCTTGCATTTCGAGAGAATGATATTGTATTCCCTGTTCTCATCAGAATCGAAAATAACTCTTCCGCCGGCAAGACTCATATTAAGAGTAACACCATCCGCAAGAGTTAATTCATATTCTTCAAAGGAAGCAGGTACAAAATCACTCTTCCTCTCAAATCCGGGAAAAGCGTTAAGGGTAAAAGCTGCACAAAGTAAAACTGTTGCGACCGCCCTTCTTAACACCTTCAGATCTCCTTGGCTGTTCTTACCGCTTCCTCTGCTGTTATCTCTGAAGTCTCAGCTGAAGCTCTTCTCTTGATCTCAACGATGCCTTCTCCTGCGCGTCTTCCGACAGTGATACGGAGCGGAATACCCAAAAGGTCAGCATCCTTGAACTTAACGCCCGGGCGCTCATTCCTGTCATCAATAAGAACTTCAACACCGGAAGACAGCAGTTCGTCATAGATCTTATTTGCAACATCCATGATCTCCTCATCGTTGACCTTTGTAGGAACAACGATAACCTTGTAGGGAGCTACAATGGATGGCCAGATAATTCCGTCGTCATCGTGATACTGCTCGATAATTGCAGCAAGAACTCTTGATACACCGATACCGTAGCAGCCCATTACCATGCTATGTTCCTTACCGTTGTTATCAAGGTAAACGCAGCCCAAAGCATCGGAATACTTTGTACCGAGCTTGAAGATATGACCAACCTCAACGCCTCTTGCCATAGCAAGTTTGCCTTTGCCGCACTTGGGACATATATCGCCTTCTTTAGCGTTGGTAATATCAGCTGTCTTATCAGCTTCAAAATCTCTTCCAATATTAACGTTCTTGAAATGATAGTCTGTCTCGCAGGCACCGACAACAAAGTTCTTCATGCCTGCAACTTCAGGATCAACAACGATATCGATCTTCTGCTTAAGTCCGACAGGACCTGCGAAGCCGACCTTAGCACCGGTTATCTGCTCAACATCGGCAAAAGCAGCAAGTTCCATCTCGGTTGCATCGTAAAGGTTGCCGAGCTTTGTCTCGTTGATATCCCTGTCGCCTCTGCACATAGCAGCAACGAACTTACCGTCAATGTTGTAAAGAATAGTCTTAACAAAAGCCTCAGGACCGCAGTTAAGATAGCCGCAGAGTTCTTCAATGGTCTTAACGTCAGGTGTATGGATCTTCTCGACAGCGAGCTCGTCAGCTGTTTCAGCTGCACCTCTGGTCCAGCCTGCCTTCTCCTCGTTGGCAGCATATCCGCATTCATCGCAGAAACATATAGCATCCTCACCTACTTCACTCTTTACCATGAACTCCTGTGAACCGGAACCGCCCATCGCACCTGAATCAGCATCAACGATCGTATAGTCCAGACCAAGTCTGTCGAAGATCGCGCGGTAAGCGTCATACATCTTCTTGTAGGATACGTCGAGACCTGTCTCATCAACATCGAAGGAATATGCATCCTTCATGACAAACTCTCTTGCTCTGATAACACCGAATCTTGGACGCTTCTCATCTCTGTACTTATGCTGGATCTGATAAAGCGTAACAGGGAGCTGCTTGTAAGATCTGATCGAATCTCTTACAGCTTCCGTGAAGGGTTCTTCATGCGTGGGACCAAGACAGAAACTTCTTCCGCCCCTGTCCGTAAGTCTGAACATTTCCGGGCCGAACTTTTCCCATCTGCCTGAACCCTGATATGCCTCAGCAGGAAGAAGTGCAGGCATTATGAGTTCCTGCGCTCCGGCCTTATCCATTTCCTCTCTTATGACCGCTTCAACCTTCCTGTATGTGCGGTAACCCATGGGCATGAATGAATAAACGCCTGATGCCATCTTGCGGATAAGACCCGCTCTGAGCATAAGTCTGTGTGACGGTATCTCTGCATCTGCAGGGATCTCCCTCTGTGTAGCCAAAAACAGTTCAGAAACTCTCATATACTGCTCCCTTATTTATTTTTTACGGGTGTAAGTATATACGAGAGGGTGTGTTTTTGCAATTTTGGAAGAAGTCACTCCGTTCCGGAATTCAGTAAATACCGGTTAAAACCTCATTAATGCCTGATTTGAGAACGGGAAACGGTTTACTTAAGTAGTCCGATGATGAAAATGGCGTCAAGAATACCGCAAATGATGATGATCAGAGCACATATAATATATATTCGCGCACGCTTTTTCTCGACATCACGCTCTGTCGTGCCGTAGCTCGCTCTTCTTGCCGGTTTGCGGACGCGTCCCAACGACATTTGCTCTCCCCCTCTCATTTGTGTGTTTAGATTATAGACGGTTCATTTATGTCATGCTTTGCATAGTTGTGACAATCAATTGACAATTTTCGCGAAAGGCTTTACTCAAAATCGATTTTGCGGTAAAGGGGACCTATTTCATTTGGGCATATTGCAAAAACGGACCTCAAGTACTCACTCAAAAATACTGACTTTTTCACTTAAAACAGCCAAAAATACTTGTATGTTATAATATACTTGTTTTTATGCGCTCAAATATGGCGCTAAAAAGCACAGAAAAACAAAGGAGATTCAGGTTTTTGAAACTCGTTGGAGTAAGAGAGTTTTATAATATCACTAAGGCCAAGATAGTCTCGGCCGTTAACTGCTGCATAGTCGTATCAGCCTGTGCAACAGCCACTTTTGCAGTTGATGCCGCTCTTAACACTCCCGTGGTTCAGGCATATCCGGTTGAGACTTCTGCCGCAACCTCACTTCTCCCTGAACAGCCGGATCCGGATGAGACTGAGAACACAGTTCCTTCAGAGACTTCGGAAGTCACAGAAACATCTGAATCCACTTCTGCTTCTTCGGCATCATCAACAGAGGCTTCTGCTTCTTCAGAAACCACGGGAACTTCTGAATCCCAGACCACATCAGAGACAACGGAAGAAACTGCTGCAACCACAACCGCAGAAGAGACAACTGAAGCTACGACAGCAGCAACTACAGCTACAACTACAGCCGAGACTAAAGAAACTGTTACAGAGAAGGAATTGTATCTTGCCGTATATGCAACAACTACTGTTAACGTAAGATCAGGTCCGGGTACGGAATACGATGTAGTCAAGAATGTTTATACAGGCGATCAGATCGATGTTATTGCCGTAACTTCCAATGGATGGTATAAGACATACAACGGCAACTACGTCAAGAAATCCCTCACTACAGAGACCAAACCAAAGGCCACTTCCACACCAAAGCCGACACAGAGACAGACTGAGGAAGAGACGACCGTTGCAACCACCACCGAGAGTCAGAGAGAAGCTCCTTCAGGTAACGGCAACAGATGCACGATCACTTTCTTCGGTCCTCAGCCTAACGGTGATGGAACATACAACTACAGCACAGCTACGGGCACGACCTGTACAGAAGGAAGAACATGTGCTGCCGACTGGTCGATCTATCCGGCAGGCACAGTAATCTATATTGAGGACGATCCTCTTGGCGGAGACGGCTATTATACCGTTGAGGACCGGGGATCCGGCGTTAACGGATATCACATCGACATTTATGCCGATGACGGTGAGTCAGGCAATTACCACACCTGTTACCGTAACGTTATCGTACCTTAACAGCAATCAATACGGTCAGAGATACTCCCGGAACTTCCAGGAGCATCTGCATTTATATAAGGAAGATTTATGAGCTGTAATTCAAAAAGACACGGGTACAACAACCCCAAATATAAGAATCCAAATCCCGTAAAGATCATCCCTCTGGGCGGTATAGGCGAGATTGGCAAGAACATGACAGCCTTCGAATACGGGAACGACATAATAATCGTCGATTGCGGCATGAGCTTCCCGGAAGAGAACATGCCTGGCGTTGACTGCGTTATACCTGATTTCACATATATCAGGCGCAATCAGGAGAAACTCCGCGGCATTCTCATCACACATGGTCACGAAGACCACATCGGTTCCCTGCCATATTTTCTCAGGGAATTCAAATGCCCCGTATTCGGCGGCACTATGGCTATAGAACTGATCAAGTTAAAGCTTCAGGACAAGAATGTGCCTTTCGAAGGCATCAAGCTGACCACCTGCAAGAATGGTGACATCATAAAGCTTGGTAATGCTTTCTCCGCAGAATTCATCAGGGTAAATCACTCCATCGCTGATTCGTATGCGCTCTGCATCAACACTCCTGCAGGAAGGATCGTTCACTCCGGAGACTTCAAAATCGACTATACACCGATCAACGGAAAGACCATAAATCTGCAGCGTTTGGGCGAGCTCGGCAAGGAAGGTGTGCTGATGTTCATGTGCGAGAGCACTAACGTCGAGATCGATGGTTTCTCCCCTTCAGAGAAACATGTAGGTGAAGCTTTCTCGCATTATTTTCGAAAAGCGGAAGGCCGCATAATCGTTGCTACCTTCTCATCACACGTTCACCGCATGCAGCAGATAATCACTGCCGCAGAAAAATACGGACGCCACGTCTGTCTCTCCGGACGCTCCATGGTCCAGGTCTTTAACATAGCTAACACTTTAGGCTACATTGACATAAAACCTGACACTCTGATCGATATCGATGCAATAGACAATTATCCTGACAACAGGATCGTTGTCCTTACCACCGGTTCCCAGGCCGAACCGATGAGCGCGCTCACACGCATGGCGTACTCCTCGCACCATTCTGTCGACATCACCAAAGGCGACACGGTCATTATCTCCGCCGATCCGATTCCGGGCAACGAAAAACCGATCTACAGAGTCATCAACGAGCTGTATAAAAAAGGCGCTCACGTTATCTACCAGTCGCTCGCCGACGTCCACGTATCCGGTCACGCATACAGGAACGAACTCATGATGCTCCATACACTTATCAAGCCCAGATTCTTCATTCCGATCCACGGCGAATACCGCATGCTCTGTCTTCACAAAGAGATGGCGGTTAATCTCGGCATGAACGAAGACAACGTCTACATTATCGAAAACGGTGACGTACTGGAACTTACTGAGGACGGCGCAAAGATTTCCGACCACGTACCCGCCTCCCCCGTCCTCATCGACGGAACAGGCACAGTCGATGCCGATGACAGAGTCCTCACCGACAGGATCCATCTCAGCGAAGACGGCTGTCTCGCTATCGCTATCACCGTTGACGAAGACACCGGCGACCTTGCCTGCTCCCCCGCTGTTAATTCCATCGGGTGCTTTGACAGCGACAACAACGAGGATGTCCTTCACGAGCTCATCTCCAACAAAGTCGATGATCTTCTCAAACAGGCCAGCAACAAAGCCGGCAGCATCGAAGCCTTCCTCCAGAAGCGTAATTTCAGGGAACAGATCAAGAACTTCGTATACTCCAAGTCAGGCCGCCGCCCCATGATCATCTTCAACATCAGCTATGTCGGCGGATATGACGATGATGAATACTACGGGGACAGGTAAAAGGTTAACACTACGGATTAACACTACTGATTACTACTACAGGGTTACCCACTACGGGTTAATACTGCATACTACTGCGGATTACCACTACATGGTCAGGCAAAGCCAAAGTCCGTTTATCCCTTTTTCTGATATTTAAAAAAGGGATAAGATATCGCCAATTTCTTATCCTAAATTGCTAAAAAACGGCCATTTGGGATAAGGTGTGTTCGTGCGAAGGCAATAGTTTATCCCTTTGTAGTTGTAACCTTTTTTGGACACAAGATAAATCTATTTAGACAATGTCTCTATATTATTAAACAAAGTACGATTATCCTAGGACAACCCCCGCGTTTGCAGTAAGACGTGCTGATCAGTACAGATCCGCTTCCACCCGGGGTTCCACCAGGGGTACCACCAGGATCAACACCGGGGTTACTCATCCGCAAGGCTCACAAACACGCTTACCGGGCTTTTGGGGACAGATTTTGTTATATTGCCATCCGGGAACTCCATTATCTTCAGAATCAGACTCACAAGCATTACAAATGGCATTATAATCACCTTAAATCTGATCTGGTCGTCGAAAAGAGAAGGTGTTATATGGCAAAAAAACTGACAGACGACATTTATGCAAGATTCGAATTAGTTTCCATGATGATTATTCAGGCTGAAGAAAAACTGAAGACTTTTCCTTGACAGCTTGGATGTTTCCTTACCTTGAGGTTTTGAGTATTGATTATCCGACTTTTAGACTGATAGTTCACATATCCGTAACCCTTAAGTCGTTGAATTGAAAGGCTATCAGGGTTAAAATTATTGTGTA
>JAIKYD010000098.1 GCA_024683485.1 Saccharofermentans sp.
AGGTGAACCTGCTGGAAAACAAATCCGCAATGCTTACGGCGGAAAACGGAGAGCTGGTCATCGTTCATTGATGTTATTTCTTTACCGCTGTATGAGATGCTTCCGAGGGTCGGCTTGTCCATGCCTGATAAGGCATAAAGGAGCGTAGACTTGCCAGCACCGGAAGATCCCATGATTACGGTGAAATCTCCCTTATAGATCTCCATGTCGAGGTTTTTGATCACGTGCTGTTGCTTTCCCCCGACGGAAAAGCTCTTTGACAATTTCTCTGTTCTGATTACTACTTCTTTATTCATTTCGTGATTCTCCATTCTTTATTCCGCAATAAGCTTATATGCTGAAACTTTCTTCATCCTGCCTGACATTACAAACGATATGACAAATACCATAAGAACTACGATTGCAAGAGCGACCGGGATTACGGCCGGATTGATGATCAGATTGGAATTCTTGATCCCGTAGCTCGAAAATATCAAGTCGAACAATCTGTTGGTTGTAAGACATGCCGCGATCGAGCCCAGTATTGAACCAGTAATGCTCAAAGGAATGAGGGAGAGCGAGAGCTGTACTCTTAACTGTCTGCTGGTAAAACCGACGGCTTTCTTGATGCCGAATTCCTTTTCGCGCTTTATGAATACGGTCTTGAGAAGCAGTCTTATGACTATAAGAACCGTAAAGATATTAAGAACGATCAGAACGAGGATGACAAGTGCTACCGCGTAAACGGGAATGTTCTCTGTACTTCTCTGAGTGTGATAGTAGTTCTCGGTGCTTGTACAATTGTCGCCCAGGACAGTTTTCGCGTGTTCAAGAAATGCATCAACATTGCTCTCGCTGGCATCATGGAGCCTGACTCTGACGTAAGTGTACACAGGATCACCGCCAAATCTTCTGAAACCGTCATCGGATATATAGATCCTCTCACCCATACTGTATACGGCCTGCTGAAGACCGGTGATAAGGAAAGTCTCTTCATCATCCAAATACTTGATCCTGATCTCATCGCCTATGCCTAAACCGAGCCTTTCTGCAAGGAGACTGCCGACGACTGCTTCATTAGCCTCCATAGCCATCTGGCCTTCATACACACCGCAATAAACAAACTCCGGATGGTTAGAATAAAGCAGATAGCAGTTATATTCACTCGCATGCGCATCGTTGCTTGCCAGTCCGTATGCCTCCGACACTTCATCCATAGCCTGAAGCTTTTCGATGATTCCGTACATTTCATCAGCCGATTCATAAGTGATATTCACATAGGCATCAGGAGCGTCACCCTGAAGAAGCCTTTGGAAATTTGTTATATCGATCCTGGTGTTATAGAAAAGGATAGCCGAGAAAGCCGTCATAAACGATACCGCAAGGATCACACCGATAACAATGATATTCTGGCCCTTATTCTGGAACATGCTCTTCAATGCAAGAAGAATATTAAGGTTGCCTTTTGTCTTATCGAGAGGCAGATGATTATTAGTGAAACTGTGAGATTCAAGTCCGAATCTTAATGCTGTCGCCGGATGAATATTTCTAATAAGATGCGTGGCTGCAAATGTGACCAGAATCATTACAAGAATGAAACCTGCAAAAATCGGAAGCGAGATCACAGGAATGAAGCCACCATCCCACACAAGACCTGACAATTGTTTCGTAGCATATTCCTCCAAAAGCGGAAATGCCAGATAAGCCAATGCTATTCCGGTTGCACCCGCAACTGCAGCTATGACAGAATACTCGATCATGAGAGACATTCTCACCTGCGATATTGTAAAGCCGACTGCCCGCAAAGCCCCGATATTTCTGATATCACGGTTAATATTTGTATTTACAGTAAAGATGATCATTATCAGAGCAATGACCGCAATTACGGCCGAGAAAGAAGTCATGAATGCTGCAATGATATTGGTGATGCCAACATATCCGGTCTTTGCAAGGATCCTGTTGTAGCCGTTGCAATAGATGCCTTCTTTAGTCAGTATATCCTGTGTTTTCGTTGTGCTTAATGCAATATCATTTCCATCCTTGAAAGATACACACAGAAACTGCATAGAATGAGGCATGGAATATTCAGATGCCACAGAATCAGCTTTTGCGCTCATCATTTCATAACTGTCATGGTCAATAACAGTCGAGTAATACGAATAACGCTGCCCGCAGAATAAGTCCTCGTAAATACCGGCTACAGTAAATTCATACTCACCGAGATCACTGTCTTTGATCGTGACCTTATCCCCAACCCGCATTCCTTCTGAGTATGCGGTATAGACATTAATATCGATCCATGGACCGGTTATGCTCTCATCCTTCTCGATATATGACAGTTTCTGATACGTTTCTGCGGCTTCTTCATCCAAAAAGAACAGACCTTCGATATCTTTTTCTTTTCCGGAATCAACTGAATAAGTAATTACATCCGGCCTGATGAGATCCACCAGATAAAAACTACCGATATGATCCATACCATTAACCAGTCTCTTGATCTCTTCTTCATTCCCATAACAGAAATACATCGCATCACTTATATTTCTTTGACGGGCTCTTTCATCATAAAGAGAATCAAAACGGCCAACCATGAATCCTGTCTGTAGGAGCATGGCAGCGACGATCAGAATCAGAAGAAACGCCGTAAGCACTGCTTTATCTTTATGAAAATGTGCTTTAACAAGTTTTAACATCGGTTTAATCTTTCCCTTTCCAAGAATCCGGTACCTTATGGTCTTGAGTATAGTCTTTAACGGAAATTAAACCTTTGTCTGTTTTTTAATTCTTTTTAAAACCGGATTTAATCTTTATAAGCAATTAAGAAACGCACCCTATGTCAGTTGACTTGGATGCGTTTCTATAATTGATTTGTCGAAAAATACTTATCCAGGTTTAATCATATGTTCCGATCAAAGCCCCTGAATCATCAAAAAGATACTTCACACCATTGATTATTACCTTGCCGGTCATCATTGCTCCCGTCTCAGGATGCAGGAAATACCATTTATCACCGATCTGGAGCCATTTGGTCTGCATTGCTCCGTTGGAATTGAAGTAATACCACTTGTCTCCTACCTTCTGCCAGCCTGTTACCATCGCTCCGGAACTGTTCATATAGTACCATGTGCTTCCTGACTGTACCCAACCGGTTGCCATCGCTCCGGAAGGTCCCATGTAGTACCACTTGCCACCTGTCTGCACCCAGCCAATGGCCATTGCCCCGGAAGGTCCCATATAGTACCACTTATCACCATCCTGTACCCAGCCGATCTGCATAACACCGTTCTTATCACAGTAATACCAGTTGCTGCCGTCTTTGACCCAACCGGTTGCTTTCTTGCCGTTAGAATCGTAGTAGTACCAGTTATTGCCTTCTTTGACCCATTTGGTCTTTGGCATAGGTGTAGCCGTTGGCTTCTTTGTAGGCGTTGCCGTCGGCTTCTTTGTCGGTGTTGCCGTCGGTTTCTTTGTTGGCTTAGCTGTCGGTTTCTTTGTAGGAGTTGCCGTTGGTTTCTTCGTAGGTTTTGCTGTTGGCTTCTTTGTAGGCGTTGCCGTAGGTTTCTTTGTCGGCGTAGCTGTCGGCTTCTTTGTCGGTTTTGCCGTCGGTTTCTTAGTCGGCGTTGCCGTAGGCTTCTTTGTCGGCGTTGCCGTCGGTTTCTTTGTAGGTGTAGCCGTGGGCTTCTTCGTCGGCGTAGGTGTTGCTGCCGTAACCTTAAAAGTGTAATCAGCCGAGTCTAATTCTTTCCAACCATAAGCTGTTCCTGTTCCATCTTGATCGTAGTACAAGTGAGCAGTCAGCTTGTAAGAACCTTTTGATAATCCCTTAACAGGCTTGACAGTACCGGCATTATACATATTTCCACTAAACATTGTGCTGCCGGGAGCTACCCACCACTCAAATGCCGAAGTATCACCTGTGAATAAAATTTTGTAATGATCACTATCACAAATAAGATTTCCAGTACCTGTAATGTCTATTCTGAATATAACACTCGAAATATCAGAGTAACCTACAACCTTACTTCCGAACCCCAAATTTTCAAGTGTTGCTTCATATGTTAAAGGATCAATCCAGGTAACAGTAAATTCATTACTGCAAAAGGTCTCGCTGTTGGAAATGACTATAATCCTGTATGTATCAGTCTCATGACCCAAATATTTTACAGAAAAGGATGTCTTACCTTTCAGATCATTCAAATTACCCCATGCGCCATCCGAATCCTTGCGCTGAAGGACAATATAATCAGGCTCCTTTTTTAATCCCCAGGAAAAAGAATATTCGGATGTTTTTTCACATGTTCCGCTTTTCGGGAAAGAAGTAAAACCGTATTCTGCAGGGTTAACTCTAACTGACACTTTACTGGTAGCTAACACTTTCCATGAACCGTTCACTTTGTAAGAGAGCGTTAAAGTAGAAGTAGTAACTCCGGTAGGAAGTCCTTCTTTAACTATTATCCAGGCATTTGTTGCAGTGTCGCCGGGCAGAAGATATCCGCCAACACTTTTCCATCCACAAAGAAATGCAGAAGGATCCCCATCCGTTAACTCGACTTTTATATCAACTCCGGTTAAATCTAACTTTTCTGTTCCAGTGTTAGTTATAACAGGATTTATAATGTAATCCTCAAAAGTATAATCTGACGGAATAGTTCCAAAATCAGCATCAGATATGGTTGCAGCAATTTCATCCGCGAAAACTATCGTTCCAGCCGACAGCCCCATCGTTACAGCGACGGCGATGAGAAAACACATTACTCTCTTCGTCATTTGCCTCATTTTTCTATTCCTCCTTATTTGTGGAACTCAATGATATACATCTCAAATCTAATAACACAAATTTATTCTATAAATGATTGACTATGTTTACTATTCCCTATTTATACCATTTTTTGAGAACTTTTTTGACTATTTTGAAACAAAGAAACGCACCCTCAGTCAACTGACTTGGATGCGTTTCTAAATCAATAATCAGGTCGATAAATACCTAACTCGTTTTATTCAAAAGTTCCGATCAATACTCCTGAATCATCGAAAAGATACTTCTCTCCATTGATTATTACCTTGCCGGTCATCATCTCTCCCGTCTCAGGATGCAGGAAATACCACTTATCACCAATCTGCAGCCACTTGGTCTGCATTGCTCCGTTGGAGTCAAAGTAATACCACTTGTCTCCTGCCTTCTGCCAGCCTGTTACCATCGCTCCGGAACTGTTCATGTAATACCAAGTGTTTCCTGACTGTACCCATCCGGTTGCCATCGCTCCCGAAGCCCCCATGTAGTACCAGTTAGTTCCTACCTGTATCCAACCGGTAACCATAGCTCCGGAAGGCCCCATGTAGTACCACTTGTCACCTGCCTGTACCCAGCCTATGACCATTGCCCCGGAAGGTCCCATGTAGTACCACTTATCGCCATCCTGTACCCAGCCGATCTGCATTACGCCGTTCTTATCACAGTAATACCAGTTGCTGCCGTCTTTGACCCAGCCGGTTGCTTTCTTGCCGTTAGAATCGTAGTAGTACCAGTTATTGCCTTCTTTGACCCATTTGGACTTTGGCATAGGTGTAGGCGTTACTGTCGGCTTCTTTGTCGATGTAGCCGTAGGTTTCTTGGTTGGAGTAGCCGTCGGCTTCTTTGTCGGTGTTACCGTCGGTTTCTTTGTCGGTGTTGCCGTCGGTTTCTTTGTAGGAGTTGCCGTCGGTTTCTTAGTCGGCGTTGCCGTCGGTTTCTTCGTCGGTGTAGCCGTCGGTTTCTTTGTAGGTGTAGCCGTTGGCTTCTTTGTAGGTGTAGCCGTCGGCTTCTTTGTAGGTGTAGCCGTCGGTTTCTTTGTCGGCGTTGCCGTCGGCTTCTTTGTCGGAGTAGCCGTCGGCTTCTTGGTTGGTGTAGGCGTTGCCGTTGGCTTCTTCGTAGGTGTAGGCGTTGCTGCAGAAACAGTAAATGTATATGTTGCCGTATCTAAGACTTCCCAGTCACATTCAGTACCTGTTCCATCCTGATCATAGTATAAAGTAGCATTTAACTTATAAGAACCTTTAGATAATCCGGTAACCGGCTTTACAGTGCCAGCATCGTAAGTATTTCCACTTGATAAGCTGCCACCCATTGATACCCATGTTTCAAAAGCCGTGGTATCACCTGAGAATACAATTTTATAATGTTCACTATCACGGACAAGGGTTCCGGTACCTAAGACCTTTATTCTGAAAATCAGACTGGATTGATTAGAATAACCTACAACTTTGCTTCCAAAACTAATGTCATCAAGTATTGCTTTATATGTTAAAGGATCAGTCCAGGTAACAGTAAACACGTCGCTATAGACTTCTTTACCACTAAAACTAGCTTTGATCCTGTATTTTTCCGTGTCATTTGATGTGAACTCTACAGAATATGATGTCTTTCCTGTCAGATCATACAGATTGCCCCAGCTTCCGGAAGAATATCTTTGTAACGTGGCAGAATAAGGTTGTTCTCCATAAGACCACGTGAATGTATAAGGCTTTGTTTTGACAGAAGTTCCACTCAAAGGCTGTGTCCAAAAACTCTTTGGTTCCTTACCTGTCCATTTAACGGTAAATTCATTGCTGTAAATAGTACTATAGTGATCAGAAGCTATAATCCTGTATGTATCAGACTCATTCTCCAAATATTTAACAGAGAAAGATGAAAAATTTTCCAGACTATTCAAATGTCCCCAAGATCCACTCGGAAGTTTTCTCTGAAGGACAATATCCAATGGTTGCTTATTTAACGACCAGGAAAAAGTGAATTTGGAAGATTTGTCACAATATCCGTTTGACGGGAAAGAAGTAAATCCGAAATCTTCTGAATTTACTTTAACAGACACTTTACTGGTTGCTATAGCCTTCCATGAACTGTTCACTGCGTAATAGAGAGTTAATGTAGCACTATGAGTTCCGGCAGAAAGTCCTTCTTTGACTCTGACCCATGGCTTTCCACGTGTAGATTGGCCAGGATTTACCCATCCACCACCAGCGTTCCATCCACAAGCAAATGCCGAAGTTTCTCCGCCGGTTAATTCAACTTTCGCGTCAGCTACGCTTAAAGAAAACAATTCTGTCCCGGTGTTCGTAATTAAGGGGTTCATTAAACAATCTGTATATGTGTAATTTTTTGGAACCGTTCCGAAATCAACATCATCTATTGTTGCAGCGACTCCGGCAGCAAAAACAACAGACCCGGCCGCCAGTCCCATCGTTACTGCAACAGCGATGAAAAAACTCAAGAGTTTCCTTGTCATTTGTCTCATTTTTCTATTACCTACTATTTACTTATACAAGTTTACTAATCTTTCTGCGGGAATGTCTATAAGATATTTATCAAGATATCCTTAGTCCGATACTCACTGCAAAGCCGCCCTCTATGTTCTCAGGAGTAATACTGCCATCCATCTTCTTCATGAGATAGTCAGAAATATAAAGCCCCAGACCGGAACCGTCTTTATCTCCCGCATTGCTTCCACGTTTGAACTTCTGTGTAATGATCTCCAGTTCCTCTCCGGGAACTCCGGGACCGTTATCAGCGATCCTTATAATCAGAAGCTTATTATCATTATCAAATCTACCGGTAACACTTATGTCAGTTCCGGCGTATTTATATGAATTAAAGAGAATGTTGCTTATCACCTGGTTAAGTCTCAATTTATCTGCATAAACAACAGCATCTTTTATGTCCAGAATCTTAACTTTTTTCATGTAATCGGCATCTTTTATCATCTGGACTATTTCAGTCGAATTCAGATCTGCGGGCTTTACTTCAAGCTGCTCCAGTTCCTCCAAAGTTGCATGGAACAGATTCGAGATAAGTTCATCTATCTGATCCGCCTTTGCATTGATCGCAGCGATAGTATCCTTGTTCTCTTCTTCCGCAGTCAGACTCATAACATCAGTCATTGCCTTGATCGATGCAACAGGTGTCTTAATGTCATGAGATAACTGGGCAACTAATTCCTTTCTGCTCTTTACTGCTTTTTCTTCACGCTCCCGCGAAGCCTTAAGTTCCTCACGCATTATGTCGAAGCCTTCTGTAAAGGCACCGAAAACATTTCCTTTATCCATTTCGAGCGGAGTATCTAGATCTCCTCCCGCAACCCTGACTGCGAAATGCTTGAGTTTTTTAAAAGGATCGATTACGCGATGCTTGAGATAAAGATAATAAAGGATTGATATCACAATTGTTACAGCTACCAGAATTCCAACAAATAACGCAAGTTTCTGATTTGTCTGCTTTTCCAATTCTGCCTGGGGATTATGCACAAGAATCTTACCGACAACAATCCCGGCTGATTCGATATCACGTATGATGTCAAAGTTAGATGTTGCTGCGGAAACGGTTTTCGAGATACCGTCATCTGTATATAAAATCACATTTCCGTCATTGTCTATAACTGCATAATCGAAGCTCTCTTCACTTTTCTTTAGATTGTCTCTTTGAGAACTGATATCATTCCAGGATTCACCGAGACTGATTATCAGTCTGTTGATCTCCGTGGTATGGGAAGGAATATCTTTAGACATAGATCCGTTCATAATCATAAGGCAGCCGGAAATACCGACAGCTGTCATTATGAGAATATAAACCAGAAGATATCTAAGTTTCATTTATACGGAGCCTTGGGCATCAAGCATGAACCCGACACCCCATACAGTCTTTATGTAGCGCGGGTTTCCGGCATCGTCTTCTATCTTCTCTCTTAAATGTCTGATATGGACGTTGAGCGTTACATCGCCAACAAATGTTGTGTCCCAGATCTTCTCGAAAATCTCTTCCTTGGGGATCACGCGGTCGCTGTTACGGAGAAGATATACCAGTATCTTATACTCCATGGCCTTAAGAGGCGTTTCCTTGCCGTTCTTTGTAACCGTTGCCTTCTTAAGATTGATCACAGCATCTCCAAGCCTTGTCATTTGGTCTTCTTCCGGCTGTTCGTCTGATCTGTGTGCAGACTCATATCTTTTGAGTTCAGCCTTTACCTTGGCAAGCAGAACACCCAGAGAATACGGCTTGCAGATATAATCATCGCCGCCAATGCTTAAAGCCAGGAGCATATCGTCTTCAGCAGATCTGGCACTGATAAAGAAGATAGGGATATCCAATGTCTGCCTTATCTTCTGGCATAATTCAAATCCGGAATCTTCTCCCAGATTAATATCCAGAAGTATAAGAGAATACGTATTGTCTCTCAGACAATCCAGCGCCGTCTTACTATCCAGGGCATACTGAGCCGTAACACCGGACATGTTAAAGTATTTCGCGGTGTATTCTGAAAGTTCCTTCTCATCGTCGATTATCAGTACGCTGTAATGCATATCTGTCCTTTATGCACCAAACAGTCTGCTCATTCTGTCAACGACCTTGTTAAGATCCTGGATAGAATCATTGAGGCTATCAACATCTATATCACTAATTTTCGTAATAGCCTCTGTCATGGAATCCGTATTATCGCTAAGCACCTTATCAACATCAGCTATCATGACATTCATGCCGTCCAGCGAACCGTTCAGATTCTCAAGTGTATCCTCTGCCTGACTGACCAGTTTCTCGGCTTCGGCAAGCGTGGACTGAACCTGGTTCAGAGTACTGAGCACCGGGGGAACAATGATAATTGCCGCAACAACAAACACGGCAGCAATAATGAACAGGGCGAATGCAACAACGGTTGTTCTTTGCGCCGCCTTCTTCTCATATTTGAGGATCTCGGACTGAAGATCGTGATCGGAATAATCAACATACTTGCCTTTAACGATCTTATCTTCCCTAACATCTTCATTTGCAGGTTCTGCAGAAGGAGCAGGCTTTTCAGCAGGAGCCTTTTCTGCTTCGCCGGTCTCATTCTTAACTTCTTCCTGAACAGGAGCAGATACTTCTTCTGCTTTGGTCTCAGTCTCTTTTGCTTCTTCAGCAGCTTCGTTTATCTTTTTCTCGTCTTCCATAACAAATCTCCCCTGAAATAAATGTGTATAAACAGTTCACCTCCAAAGCAATAAGCATTGGAGGTGAATCAGAAACATATTAATGGTGGAAAAGTCTCATGCCCGTAAACGCCATAGCGATTCCGTACTTATTGCAGGTCATGATGACATGATCGTCACGGATCGATCCGCCGGGTTCAGCGATGTACTTTACACCGCTCTTGTGGGCACGCTCGATGTTATCGCCGAAGGGGAAGAATGCATCAGAACCAAGTGCAACGTTGTCATTCTTAGCAAGCCATGCTTTCTTCTCTTCTCTTGTGAACACTTCAGGCTTTACCTTGAAGATGTTCTGCCATGTACCTTCAGCAAGAACGTCTTCGTACTCATCAGAGATGTAAACATCGATTGCGTTGTCTCTGTCGGGCCGGCGGATGTCATCAACGAACTGAAGTCCCAATACCTGAGGGCTCTGTCTGAGCCACCAGTTATCAGCTTTATTACCTGCAAGTCTTGTGCAGTGAATTCTTGACTGCTGGCCTGCACCGATACCGATTGCCTGGCCGTCCTTAACGTAGCAGACAGAATTGGACTGTGTGTACTTCAAAGTGATAAGTGAGATCAAGAGATCGATCTTTTTATCTTCAGGAATATCCTTGTTGTCTGTTACAACATTGTCGAGGAGAGCATGATTGATCTCGAACTCATTTCTTCCCTGCTCGAAGGTTACACCGTAAACCTGCTTTGTCTCGATCGGAGCGGGCTTATAGGAAGCATCAATCTTGATAACATTGTATGTACCCTTTCTCTTTGTCTTAAGGATCTCAAGAGCCTCGGGTGTATAGTCGGGAGCGATGATACCGTCAGATACTTCTCTTGCGAGCATTGTTGCCGTGATGGCATCACAAGTATCAGACAGCGCTGTGAAGTCACCGTAGGAAGACATTCTGTCAGCGCCTCTGGCTCTTGCATAAGCACAGGCAATTGGAGAAAGTTCTCCGAGATCGTCTACGAAATAGATCTTTGCTTCTGTCTCTGACAGGGGCTTGCCTACCGCAGCGCCTGCAGGTGAAACGTGCTTAAAAGATGTTGCAGCGGGAAGTCCTGTTGCTTCCTTGAGTTCTTTTACGAGCTGCCAGCCATTAAAGGCATCGAGCAGGTTGATATATCCCGGCTTGCCGTTAAGGACTGTGATCGGAAGTTCTGATCCGTCCTGCATGAAGATCCTTGAAGGCTTCTGGTTAGGGTTGCATCCGTACTTAAGTTGCATCTCGCTTGACATTGTCGTTCTCCTTTATTTCTTTAATTCCCGAAAATTACTTGACGTTCTTGTTTACGATCCTGGTCTCTGCCTCGCCCGTTGCTATATCTATGTAGCGGACAAAGAGCGACACCTTGTTATCCTCGTTAAGGCTTGTCCATACTTCATTAGTGAATGTATCGATGTCACCGCTGAGTTCGACCTTCTCAGGCTCGCCATCAAATGAAGGAAGCGGACTGCCGTCACCCATATATGTATGGATGAATCTTCCGATACCGGCCTTGGGATTTGTATATGTGAATGTGTGACGCTCGCATGAATCCGGATCGCCGTCATCGCTCTTAAGGATGGACATTGCGAAATTGTATGTGCCATTCTCAACGTGCATAATTCCGGAGATCCTCGGAGTATAATTCGGAGCATCATCTTCGAACTCCCTGCCTCTTAATGACTGCTCGAAAGTCATCTGCTTGTCCATGAGCTCATAGATAGTATCAGTCTGGTCACCGTTTGTGACGATAGTCTTATTGCCAAGAACTCTTACGGGTGAATAAATGATGAGGTGCGGATCGGTAAGAAGTGAGGGATCAAAAGCCTCTGTCTTGATTCCGTCATCAGTTGCCGTAAATACGCGGTTTCTTGAGTTAACGCTTCTTCCCATAATGAAATAAGCAGTTACAGCATACTTGCCGTCAGCAGATTTGCCGATTACGATTCCTCTTCCGGGATAGGCATTCTCTTTAAGGATCTGGCCAAGGTTCTGTGTGATCATATTGCACCTCCAAAAAATTAGTATTTGGTTTATCTGATAGTACAGATGTTATTCTCTATAACAACCCTGCCGTCAGCAATAAGTCTTATAGCCTGAGGCAGAAGTTTCCATTCGCATTCCTGCATTATCCTCTTCTGCAGTGTCTCTGGAGTATCATTAGGCAGGACATCTATTGCCTTCTGGAGCAGTATCGGGCCTTCATCATAATTCTCATTTACGAAGTGAACTGTAGCTCCTGATACCTTAACGCCCTTTGCAAGCGCTGCCTTATGCGGTCTTATGCCATACATCCCGGCACCGCAGAATGAAGGAATAAGAGCCGGATGGATATTGATTATCCTGTTTGAATAACGGCTGACGATTTTCGGTCCAAGCAAAGAAAGGTAACCTGCAAGAACAATAAGCTCTGCACCGGACTTCTCCACCTCTGCCACTACAGCATCGTCCCAAGCTTCGATCGAATCGAAATCCTTGCGTGAGACAACCGCAGACTTTATACCATTGTTAGCAGCTCTCTCCAGCGCGTAAGCATCCCTGGAAGATGACAGTACAAGAACGATCTCGATATCCTTAAGGATACCATCCTTAGTATTATTGATTATCGCCTGGAGATTAGTACCTCCACCTGACACGAACACCGCAATCTTCATTAACGTAGTCTCCTATTATTCTCCTGCTTCGAAAATATAACTATGTTGAGCGTGCTTTTCCACACAAGCGAGCTTTGCGAGCGCGGAGAACCCAAGCACGCGAAACATCAGTTATATTTGATTTTATGTACCGACTCCTCCTCATCATCCGGCTTTCCGGCAATGAAATCACCGTCGAAGCAAGCTGAGCAGACTCCGCAGTCGATAGTGTTAAGCGAAGCTTTGAGATTCTCCAGACTGATATAAGCAAGGGAATCCGCACCAATCATGTCCCTGATCTCTTCAACTGTCTTTGAACTTGCTGGAAGTTCTGTCTCTGATGAAGCATTAACGCCGTAGCAGCATCCGAATCTTACCGGCGGTGAAGCAAGTCTTACATGTACTTCCTTCGCACCATTCTCTCTTAAGAACGTAATGATATGCTTTGTCGTCGTTCCTCTAACGAGAGAGTCGTCAACGATAGCGATCTTTTTGTCCTTGATGGCGGTCTTGAGAGCCGCGAACTTCATTCTTACAGCGAGTTCTCTCTGCTGCTGCGTACTCTTGATGAATGTTCTTCCGACATATCTGTTCTTCAAAAGACCTGCACCGTACTGTACACCAAGGCCTGCGGCATAGCCTTCCGCAGCTGCATTACCAGAGTCCGGAGCACCAATAACGAGATCAACATTCGCAGGGCTTTCTTTTGCCAAAGCCATGCCAACTCTGTATCTTGAATCGAAGATGGACATCTTGTCGATCATCGAGTCAGGCCTTGCAACGTATACATACTCGAAAACGCATACCTTGCCGTCCTTCTTTTCGACATTCTCATCGTAACAGATGGAGCTCATGCCTTCTCCCGAAATGGTAATGATCTCACCGGGTTTGAAGTCTCTTACAGTCTCGCATCCGATGGCATCGAGAGCGCAGGATTCGGAAGAGATATAGTACTTGTCACCAAGCTTGCCTAAGATCAATGGTCTTAATCCATATGGATCCCTTACACCGATGAGCTTATTCTCTGTCATGAAGATCATGGCATAAACGCCGTGTATCTCCTTCATGGTCTCAAGGATCGCATGCTCGCAGTCCTCTGTTCTTATCCTGTTTCTGGAGAAAAGCGAAAGAATTATCTCGGAATCCGTATTTGTCTGGAAGATAGCGCCCTGATCCTTGAGTTCATCTCTGATCTTGTTTGCGTTCATGATGACCGAATCAGATGTAAGCGCAATGCTTCCCACTCTTGACTTGATTGAGATAGGCTGGATGGCATCCGTACCGCTTTCTCTTGGTGATCCGCCTCTTGTATGTCCGATAGCACATGTTCCTGTCAGAGCAGAAAGTGTAACTTCATCAAAAACATCAGTTACAAGACCCGGGGCTTTATGTACGAGAAATGTTCCGTCATCATTTACTGCGATTCCCGCAGATTCCTGACCCCTGTGCTGCAACGAGAAAATGCCGTAGTAAGTATCTCTCGTTACGTCCTGCTTTCTACCCTTGATATCATAGCAACCGAAAACTCCGCTCATGTGCTTTTAGCCGTCCTTTACTCTTGTTTATACATTTTGACCGTTCTTAAACGGTAAACTTCTGTTTTTATCTTCTGCCCGGCTAATCAAGCCGAGGCATTCAGTTAACCCATCTCAGCGATCTTCTGCTGAAGTCTTGCATCCCTTTCCTCAACCAAATCAGCAAGTCCTGCCTTGTAATCCTTGATCTTCTGCATAAGTTCAGGATCACTGATAGCAAGCATCTGGCAAGCGAGAATGGCAGCATTTGAGCCGCCGTCGATCGCAACCGTGGCTACGGGGATGCCCGTAGGCATCTGTACTGTAGCGTAGAGGGCATCAACACCGGCAAGCGCACCACCTTTACAGGGAACTCCGATTACAGGAAGTGCGGTATTTGCCGCAAGCACACCTCCAAGGTGGGCAGCAAGTCCTGCTGCGGCAATAATGACCTTATAGCCTTCAGCTTCAGCATTCCGCGCAAGTGTCATAGCCTTATCCGGTGTTCTGTGCGCAGATGCAACTGTTGCTTTGAAACCTACGCCAAACTTGTTAAGCATCTTAAAACAGCCTTCCATTACCGGAAAATCGGAATCGGAACCCATTACTACAAGAACTTTGCCATCTGCCATAACCAATACCTGCCTTTAGTATTATCTAGTTATCACTCGTCGCCCTGCGCCCAATTCAGGCGGTCCATGACTCTGAAATATTCATCCGATTCCCACTCGTAAGGCTTCGGACAAAAGTCGTTTCCGGGTCTTGAGGAAGTCTGGGAATAGGGATAAACCCTCAGTCTATAGTCTACGCAAGAAGAGCCTGTGGAGTCCATAAGAAAATCGCATTGAATTATAACAGAATCAGGGTCTGATAATGAGTAATTTCCACCAAAACAAAAGTTCGAGAGCGAATAGAAGATATAATGACCATTATACTTCTCGATAGGCTGCAGACGGTGCGGGTGTGTACCAACGACGATATCAACACCATAATCATCTATCAGGGAATGGGCGACATTCTTCTGCCTTTCAGTGGGCTCATAGACACCCTCAGCACCGAAATGGCAGGAAGCAATGATTATTGCCGCCCCGTCATCCCTCAGGTCTTCAATAATACCAGCAACATCGGAAGCCCCCGTGTCATTTCCGAGCCCGACCATGCCGATAACAAACCCCTTATCTGTCGTGAAAGTCGCACCATATTTATCATCGCTCCAGATTATCCCGTACTCTTCAAGATTATCCCTTGTATCCTGAAGACCATTCTCCCAAAAATCCATCGTATGGTTGTTGGCTATATTAACAGCCTCAATCCCCGCCAATGTAAGCATCTCGAGGTTCTCTGGATCCATTCTGAAGATATACTGGTTATCCTTGTGACCTGTCAGGTCTGTAACAGGATTCTCAAGATTGATCAGAGTCATATCATCATTCTTAAACATTTCCGAACAGTTCTGGAAACAGTACTCCATATCCCCGTTAACAGTAGAATCGAACTTGCGGTTGCCGGATCTGTAATCCTGTGTCAGAGTGCAGTCTCCCGTAAAGGACACAGTTACAACACGCTCTTCAGGCGGAAGAGTCGGTGTAGGTGTAGGTGATGGCGTCGGAGTAGGCGACGGATAAGTCTCTGTGGATACAGTCTCAAGCATCATTGTAGTTGCCGCAGACTGCTGGACCTCCATGCTCAGGGTTGTCTCAACAGGTTCCACGGATTCAACGGATTCAGCCTGTTCAGTCTTATTGGAGCAGGAAGCTAAAACTGCAGTAAGCACCACGGTCAGTGTCAATGCCGTAAGGATATTCAACGTACCGCGGTCTTTTCTACTGCTCACTTAACGCTTCAGCCTTTCATAATAAATTACAAATGCCGACACTAAGCCGGCAAAATAATTCTAACATTCTTTTATATAATTCAATAACAATATTTGCGAAAAACAGGCCTTTAATTCCGCCGCGATCCGTCAGCCGGCAGTGGCATCTATCGACGGGAGATAATCGCCGAAGATAGGATTTGAAGTAATGAGCGGAACATCAGAGTCAAACTGCGCGTTGAAATATGCAGCCATGATCTTTTTCGCGATGACGACAGATGTGGAACCCCACTGACCCTTCTCAACAACGAGAGCAAGAGCTACCTCAGGGTTATCCTTGGGGGCATAACAGATGAACAGACCGTTGGAATACTCCTTGCGTGAATCCTCAAATCCGGTCTCCGCAGTACCGGTCTTACATACCATCTCGACCGGATAATCATCGAACTGGCCGTCCGCACTGGACCACCATCTGTCAGTGCCTTTGTAAACGCACCACATCGCGTTTCTTACAGCCTCGATGTTTTCTTCTGCTATTCCGATATCCACTGACTCCGTCTGTCCCTGATAAAGGATCGTACCGTCACTTGCAACAACCTTGTCAACAACATACGGCTTGCAGAGTTTATTCGTTGCAATACCGCATGTGTATCTGCAGAGCTGAAGGATCGTAAAGCAGTTATCAAACTGACCGATCGAAGCCTGTGCCGTATTTGACGGGAACCAGGTCTTATCATAAACGGACTGTCTTGTAAGTCTCTTATGCTCGCGGCTTGACATGACACCGGATATCTCACCCGGAAGGTCAATTCCGGACTTGACGCCGAGCCCGAATCTGTTAGCCATGGCTGAGATATTATCGATACCGGTCATAATGCCGAGCTTCATAAAATAGATATTGCATGACTGTGCCATAGCGTCATCGAGGCTCAGATCACCGTGACCGTCATCAGGATACTCAAGGCATCTGAAGATCCATCCGTCAACATCCAATGGTCCCGGGCAGACTATCGTGTTACTGGTCGGGGTTATATCACCGGTCTCCAGACCCGCCAACGCTGTACAAGGCTTAAAGGTAGAACCTGGCGCATACATTGACATTATCGCACGGTTCCACAAAGGGAGATCCCCTTTTGTGATGTCCTGATACTCATCAAGACCAAGATAGTATTTTACCTGCTCTTTGGCCTGTTCGTCACCGTAGTTCTGAAGGACAAAGTCATTAGGATCGTAGTTGGGATATGAACCCATGGCAATAACCGCACCTGTATTGACGTTCATCATAACGAAAGCTCCCGCAGAAGCAACCTTATAACCTGTCTGGTTCATCTGCTCGGATTCCTTAGCCTCAAGAATATATTCCTTGAGAGCCTGAGTTCCTACTTCCTGGATATGGGAATCGATCGTCAGGTAAACTGTCGCTCCCTCCTGCGGAGCAGTTCCGTAATCATGGGGAACGAACAGACCTTCCTCCCCGTTTACCGTCCAGATGCTGTAAGGCGTAATTCCGCTGCTGCCGTGCAGATATCTTTCCATCTGCGACTCGACACCGGATTTTCCTACGACCTCATCACTTGTATAACCGAACTTGGACAGATCCTGATAAGTTACACTCGATATCTTACCTACATATCCCAATACATGACTGGCATACAGAGCCTCCGAGGAGTATGTTCTTGCATATTCCTTGCCTGATACGACTCCAAGATAATGATAATTCTGTTCTTCAAGTTTTCTGATAAGCTCAGCGGGCACATCCGTAGCAATCTTAACCGGAGTTCCCTTGATAAATGCCCAGTTATCAGAAAAGATCTGATATCTGATCCTTATGATCCTGTAAGCTTCTTCTATCGTGTAATTGTTGTCTATATTGAATTTTCGTCTCAGATAAAGGAAAAACACGTTAGGATCCGTCTTTACATAATCATCAGTGAAAGTAACGATAACGCCTGCGGAGTAGTCCTTAAGATCGAAAAGATTCGAATCGGTCTGCCAGAGCCTGATCTTATCTTCTGCCTTAAGGAATCTTGCTTTCGGATCAAGGACAAAATACTGGTCAAGATCAGAAACGCTTATGCAATGATACTCGTCGAAAAGATAACTTAACTCAAGACACAGCTCATTAAGGGACTCATCATCCATATACGCATTGGCTAACATTACTGTGTCGTATTCAACAGAAGAAGCAAGAAGCACTCCCCTGCTGTCATATATGTCACCTCTCGGAGCCTGCGAGACATACTGTCTTACCACACCTGATGAACTCTGTGACAGGGTGTTCTGATAATCCGAGAATTGAAGACTGGTCGTCATAACAAGGATAGCCACACCAAAGGCAACAAATATCACGCCCAGAACCAGATACCTGTTGGTAAGGAAATCAAAAGCACGCCTTAAGAACGAGGTATTCTCGTTCTTCCCGCCTTTCTCGGCGTTATGGTCAAATGCACCGTAATCGTCTATCAGATTCCCAGCCATGTGCCCTCACCCTTATTATCAATGATCTCGTCCTTTTTCGCTTTTCCTTTGAAAGAGACAGGTCCGAGAAATCTAAGCAGAACAATCATCGGAATAGATGCTGCCGTATTGAGAAGCAGCTGCGGCAGGTATGAATAGACCAGAGCCGTGAGCGGATCATATATACCCGAACCGGTTCCCGCCAGAGTACTCCAGCCGTAAACAATAATGTATCCGGCGAATTTGTAACATGTAGTAGCAAATATGACCGCAACAATAGAGAACGGAATATTCCTGTGCATCCTCTCGGTAAAGAAAGATGCACCTATGATTCCGGCTGCAAAGAGCGTAAATGCCCCGATAAACGCGGTCACCCTTACGTCACCGTCAAGTCCGACTACGGCAGGCGGCGAGAAAGCATCTCTTACCAGACCGCAGATAAAGCCAACGGCTGCGCCATCCCAGAAACCGTTGAAATAACCGGACAACACAACAAATACAAACACAAGATCGGCAGTCTGTCCGGCAAAACTGAACGTGTCAGGAAATGAGACCTGAAAAGACGAGAGCAGAATGATGTAGATCGCGTAAACGATCACCTTTCTGACTCTAGCTTTTGTATCACCGGCAAAAACACGCATGACCTTACACCTGAAATTTTGATCAACCTGAGGTTACAACAGAAGATTCTTCCGTCTTCTCGACATAGGGAATCATGATAAATACATCTTCAAGTTTTCCTATCTCCGAATATGGGTTCAAAGTCGCAGTTACATCCAAAGGATTGGAATAATCCACGGACTCAATAACACCTATCGGAATACCTTCCGGGAACAAACCGCCATCACCGGATGTAACGATCTCCATTCCTGGTTCAAGCCTGACGTCAGGATCCACTCCCCTTATAAGACACAGACCGTGTCTCTTGAGTTCAGCATCTCCGACAACCATAAATGTCGCACCATTGACCTCATTTACCTTGCCGGCAACAGCGAAGCCCTCATGCAGCAAAGGAAGTACTCTTGATTCGGTATCAGAGGACTCGATAACACGGCCAACCAGGTTCATCTCAACGTCGAGGACAGGATATGAATTACCCTGTTCAAGCACGATGCCGTCCGCAGATCCCGCGTTGAGCCTTATCGTTGAGAACCACTCATCCGATTCACGCGACAGGATGGCTGCTCCGTAAATTACATAGTTGCTGAACGTATCCTTGATATGAAGCGCATCTTTGAGCTCCTCATATCTTAATGCGGCTTCCTCATTCTGGGTAAGATGATATCTTAAATCCGCTATCTGTTCCTTTAATGCCTTGTTTTCTTCTCTTATCGCAATACCGTCAGTTATAGCCGACCAGAAATCCGTTATAGAGTCTCCGGCCTTTTTAACCGCGGACTGCGCAGGCGTAGTTACCAGCTGAACCGGCTTTAAGAGCTTTTTGACGGGGCTGCCGGGAAGCAGGCTCAAAATGGCACATGCCGCCAATACAAGCAGAACGATCAGTGCTATGAACCATTTTGACTTTAACAGTTTTTTCAAGAAAACACTCCTGACGCGTTAACGGATCAACCCTTCTTACCGCAGCAGTTCTTATATTTCTTGCCGGAACCACAGGGACAGGGATCATTACGGCCAATCTTGTCGGAATGAGCCATGTTGTTCTCACGGTATTCTCTTGTGATCTTGTTTCTCTTCTCTTCGGTAAGGATATCCTTCCAAGCCTTGATGTTATAAAGCCAGTCAGCTTTTGCATCACGCATATTGTAATAGAGCTTCTCATAATCGATGTCGAGCTTGAGCTGATAATCATCATCGATAGCTTCCATATCAATATCATCAGCGTTTGTAAGGCTTGACTTGATACCATCGATAAAGCCTACGAACACATCCATTGAATCCTTGGGGAAATCAAGTTTCTTCGACAGTTCAGCTGCCGTACCGCTAAGAAATTCACCGTTATCAGGATATGCTCCGAGGATCTTCTCGTATGCAACCTTCTCAAGTGCATAATAACGGTTGATATATTCAACATATGCCTGTCTGTTGGTTGTATCTTCTGATTTATCCATCCAGGTCTTGTAATAACTCATTTTGTCTTATCCTCCGAAATTGAACTGTTATTAAATTCTTGCGGCTACAGCCTTAAGGAATTCCTCGGTCGTAACCGTCTTCTTGTTATCGTTATCAAGGAGATTATTGAGGTCACCAGTGATGATTCCCTCCTCAATCGTCTCAATAGAAGCCTTCTCGATCCTGTCAGCAAAAGCCTCCAGTTCAGGAAGTTCATCAAGCTGTGCTCTCTTTCTGAGTGCACCTGACCATGCGAAAAGCGTAGCCATAGGGTTGGTCGATGTCTGCTCACCTTTAAGATGCCTGTAATAATGTCTGGTAACAGTACCGTGAGCAGCCTCGTACTCGTAAACGCCCTTGGGTGATACAAGAACAGAAGTCATCATGGCAAGCGATCCGCAGGCGGAAGCAAGCATATCACTCATGACATCACCGTCATAATTCTTTAGTGCCCATACAAAACCGCCGGAAGAGCGCATTACTCTCGCGACAGCATCATCGATAAGCGTATAGAAATATGTGATTCCTGCAGCTTCGAACTTCTCTTTATACTCGTTATCGTACTTAGCCTGGAAAATATCCTTAAAGCGTCTGTCATATGTCTTGGAGATCGTATCCTTGGTTGCAAACCAGAGATCCTGCTTCGTATCCAAAGCATACTGGAAGCATGAACTTGCAAAAGCCTCAATGGACTTATCAGTGTTGTAAAGTCCCTGTACGATTCCGTTCTCTTTATACTCAAAGATCGTCTGGCGTTCAGATCTGCCGTCGGGATATGTGATAACGAGATCAGCCCTTGCAGGACCTTCAACACTGAGTTCTGTGTCTCTGTAAACATCACCGTATGCGTGTCTGGCAATAGTGATCGGCTTTTCCCAGCAGGATACAAAAGGCTTTATTCCCTTAACAAGGATAGGAGCTCTGAATACTGTACCGTCAAGAATGGCTCTGATCGTACCATTAGGACTCTTCCACATCGTATGGAGGTCATATTCGGTCATTCTCTGTGCATTGGGAGTGATGGTTGCACACTTGACGGCAACACCGAGTTCATTTGTCCTGTTGGCAGCATCGATAGTGACCTGATCTGCGGTCTCATCCCTGTGCTTCAATCCGAGATCGAAATACTCGGTCTTAAGATCAACGTTAGGTAAAATGATGATGTCCTTGATCTGCTTCCAGATTATTCTGGTCATCTCGTCCCCGTCCATCTCAACAAGCGGGGTCTTCATCTGAATCTTAGCCATAAAATCTCCATTCTATTAATAAAATCTAAAAGATTTTAAGACATTAAGGCTTTAACGTCAAATCTGAAAATGCGGAAAAACTTATGTAAAAACAACGAAAATCAACCGAAACTGCCGGAGTGCCTCAAATGCTCAGGATAACAATCTCAGGCACCCGTTCTAGCACATGCCTTGACCAGAACTATCTCCAGCGAATACCTCTCATCGATCAGACCATGCTTAAACTCACTGTCCGAGTCGGAAGCAGTAAGATACAGACTGATAAGACTGCTCATGCTGAAATTCCTGGCTTGAGAAACAAGTTTTTTTGCCCTGAAATCATTCATTCCGGCCCGCTCTACGAGCACATTTGCATTACCGGCTTCTTTAGCCATGATCAGGGCCTTGATGTGATTTATTATGGATACTCTTATCCTTGCAAGCGGTTCCTTGTTGGCAATAAGCTTATCCATGGTTCCCAATGCTATGCTGGCATTACCGCTTCCACATGCATCCATGATATCGAAAATCTTTCCGCTCAGATCAGCCGGACAGCAAAGCTCGACTATATCCGGAGTTATTTCTGAATACCCTTTGCCCTGGCAATAAAGAGTGAGTTTATTGATCTCATTTACGAGTTCCATCATGTTGCCGGAGCATCTTGAAGCCATTGATTCTGCAGCCTCATAGCCGATCCTCAGGTTTTCCTTGGCAAATCTGTTGCTGATCCAGCCTGTCAGTTCACTTTCTTCAAATCCGCTCATAGAAGCAACCGTTCCAAACTGCAGGAATGCCTTAAATGCTTTCTTCCTGCTGTCCACAGTCTCCTCAAAGAAAACCACAACCACCGAAGACGGTATGTTTTTCAGCACATCGAGTTCCTTATCAGACAGTTCCTTCCCGGGAAGTCCGGACTGCTTTATTACGATCAGTCTTTTCGGTGACATCCACGGAGGCATTGAGACCAGCTCCTCAAGTCTGTTCATCTCAAATCTGTCACCTGTCCGGGTATCGATCACAGAATAGTCCATATCTTCGGCACCTTCCCCGAGGCATGCCTTCTTGAGCATTGAAACAGCTCCATCGATCATGTAACTCTCGGTGCCGTATAACAGTACAAGACCCAAAGAATCTGGCTCTTTATTGATCTTTGAAAGCATCTGACGGGAATTCAAAACTCCCTTGGGAAGGGTTTTCGCTTTTGCCAACCGGGATCAACCTCCAAACAGGTGCGGATATTTGCTCTTGAACAGGATATCCGTATCACAGTCTTCTGAAATACCGTCTATCCTTCCTATCGAACCAGTCTGCCACATTGTGTAATCACCCTCATAGGATGTCTCTCTGACATAATGAGCGAGCCACACATCGTAACCTGCCGGTTCCCAAATGATCTCAAGATAGTACTTGCTTCCATAAAGTATTGTACTGTATCCGTTTGCTTCCATTATCCCTGCAAACTCATAAAACAGGTTGTTAATGTCAACGATGCTCATATTGTACTTCTGGAAATGTGACCAGCTCTCCCAGTCAAAAGCGACCGGAAGATCAAGTTCCTTGCCTTCAAGCACAGCCAGAAGTTCATCGCAATGATCATGCAATTCCTCAATGTCGCAGTCTGTCGAATAATAATATACTCCGATCAGGAGACCTGCAGCCTTGGCATCTTCGTAATACTCTTCAAATTTACGGTCTTCGCCCAATTCACCGTTGTTGTAGATCATTGCCCTGAGCATTACGAACTCACAACCGGCATCCCTGACCTTCTCAAAATCAATATCACCCTGATATCTGGAGACATCGATACCGTATGCAATATCACTGTCGGGATATCTGTCCATAAAATCGCTGTATGCCAGCGTTGTGTGCTCGGAGGAACCGCCTCCCCCACCGCCGCCACCGCCGCTCGGAACATAAACATTAACAGTCATGCTTCCGGTCTTGGTATTGCCGGCATCATCTGCCAATGTGAGAGTCAACGGATAACTGCCTGAATCAGACGTATCAACCTCACCTTCTATCAGAAGTTCAACATCACTGTCGCAGTCATCAACATATCCAATGTAACGCTGAATATCAAAATCAGAACCCACCTCCACGCTGACACTCTCAGGAAGGTTCAAAAAGAACGGTGCCGTTATATCTTTCTCGGGCTGATTCATATGCGGGATCGACGGCGTTGGCGTAGCAGTCTGAGTCGGTGACGGTGAAGATGTTGGTGTAGCAGTAGGCAACGGTGTTACTTCAGGCGTTGTCTCAGCGGTCGTCCCTTCAGTTTTTCTGTCTTTAACATCTCTATTGCGTTCTGTCTCACGGCTGTTCCCCGTCTTGCATCCTGTAAAAGACGCAACCGTTACCGCTACCGTCAAAACAACGGCAAATGACCTTTTTATCATCCTGTTGAACTCTTTTTGCATAATCTCCTGTCTCCGGGATCAATCCGGACCTTTCCTATTTTCCCATATGCGAATGAGTATAACAAACAAAATCAGGATTCCATTGCACATTATGGGGCAAAATATGGCAAAACTTTTGTCTAAGTAACTGCTGGAAATACGACAAGACTCATAAATATTCCATCACCACCGCCCCTTCTGTATCGGTCCTGAAGATCACACAGCCGCAGGATTCAAGGCGCGCAATTGTCTCAGGGGATGGATGGCCGTAAAAATTGTGTGCTCCAACAGAGATGACAGCAAACCCGGGAGAACAGGCTTCAAGGAAATCAGAAGACGAGGAATACTTCGAGCCATGATGGGCAACTTTGAGGATGTCGCAGTCAAGATCAACGCCATCTTCTGTCAATTCCGCCTCGGTTGCGGCACCTATATCACCGGTAAAAAGGATCTTAACATCATCCCCAACGGACGTACCTGTACTGTTTATAACGCTTTCGGAAACATGAAGCATTACCAGAAGACTGGATTCATTACCACCGCCACAACTGTCCTGAGGAAACAAGACATCAAGATAAACAGACTCTGACAGTTCTACCCTGTCACCGGCGTAAACCGGCCGGAGCTGTGACAAAAAGGCTTTCTTCTCATCTTCTTTCAATCCAGCCCCTTTGAAGAACTCAATAACATCTTTGTCACTGTCATTTTCAGCCGGAATATACGAAGTTAAGACCGATACTGTCCTTCCCAGGCTGCTTAATGCTGCAATACCACCGGCGTGGTCTGAATCCCAATGGCTCATGAAGCAAACATCAACCTTATCAATACCGTAATAGTCAAGCAGATTACTAACTGTTGAACTGCCTTCCTCAGAGGTTCCGGCATCGATCAGGCAGTTTTTTTCAGGAGTGATTATAAGGCAGCAGTCTCCCTGTCCGACATCAGCGAAAATCACTTTGCATACAGGTTTATTCAGCAACTGGAAAGCTTCCAGCCCTATCAACAAAGCGAGAAATAAAGAAGCAACCTTCAGACAAATACGTCTGAGCATGCACGGCGGGATCATGTATAGGAATAACACAGAAGCGGCCACAAATAACAACAACTGGCTCAGATGTATCGGAGGTCCGCTTTTCGAGCTTATATCACAGCCTGTGGAAACTATATACTGCAAAGCTTTGAGACATATATTCAATGGAGCAGACAGGTATTGTGTCCATACCGGGATGATCAGGCACAAAAGAACACAAGGTATGAAAAATGTACAGGCAGCACCGGCAAAAAAGGATCCGGTTATCTGGACGGCAAGGTATTCAGTATCCGGCTTCATTGAAATATCTGACCAGAAAGGGATAAGACCTAAACTTGCGGAAATGACAGGACTTAACAAAGCTGCAGGCTGTTCTCCAAGATGAAGTTTGACAAGAGCTTTGGATATAACCGGACTGTACACTTTCAGTGCAATGACGGCACAAAAACTCATTTGAAAGCCTGAAGACAATGCACAGAATGGATCTGACAAGATCATGACAATTGAAGCCAGACTTAAAGCTGACAGCCACTCCCTGCCTGCAAATACACAGATGCTCATTACCGCTGCCCTGGTAACAGAATCACTCCAGCCTGTAAGACACCCGATAAAGATACAGAAAACCGTCTGTATGACAAAAGCTTTTCCGCGCTTAACCTTCAACACATTCATGATCAACGGAAGACAAGCAAGAAACCCTGTAAAATGCATGCCTGACACCGCAAGAAAATGAGAACAGCACGACATCCTGAAATCACGCTTAACACTTGAAGATATCAGTGACCTGTCACCTAAACACACTGCAGCTGTCAGTGATGCTGTGATCTCATCAAATGAAGCAGTAACAGCTTCATAAGATTTTTTCCTGATCTCATAAAACAAACGCTGAAGATTTCCAGTTATATTCATAGTAAAAGATGATTTGCCGGTTACCTCATATCTTTCACATGAGACAACATACAAAACACCTTTTTTCCTGAGATATTCCCTGTAATCGAATTCGCCGGGATTGCCTGCTTTATCAGGTTCTTTAAGCTTTCCATACAGAATCAGCCTGTCGCCTGAACCTACGTATATCAAGTCTTCCCTGCTGCTGTAATAATTCACGGCCGCCAAAGCCCCTTCCTCAAGTTCAACGGTCATTTCAAGCCCGCCGGAAAGGTCAACGGAAGATTCCTTGACTGTACAGCATAAACCCTCACTGTTTTCAGCACTTTCAAGACTCACGGCTGCTGCATTAAGCCTTATGTCAATGAAAACACCGCAGTAGATAAGCACTGCGCAAAAGATCAAAGCAATAAGTATTATCGGGCATTTATTCAGTGATCTCTGTTTGGACCGGAATAAATAGAAAAAAACGGCTGCAGCTGCTATAGTGCTGATCACAACTGCAGGAACAAATGAAGATGAGTAATAGCATGCAAGGCAGCAAACGGTCAAAACTACTGCCGGGAGTACCAAAGGCCGTATAACAAGTGCTCTGTTAAGGTTTTTGACATCATCGAAAAAAGCTCCCGTGCAATGGACAAAACCTGTTCTGCTGAACTTTTTACGCACGGAAACCCTTGTATTTCTTGAGATTTGGTCATAGATGTCCTTCATGATAAAATTCTAATGCGGCTGTTTGCCGGTTTGAGCACCGATTTTCGGACAAAATACTGCAAAAAAACCGACAAATACGACAATCTGAACAGTTTGGACAAAGTTATAAACATGGCTATTAATTTCGGGAAGATCAAATATCTTAAGACCTGCGCATCTGTAAAGGAACTGCCGGACGGCAAACTTCCCGAGATCGTGCTTGCGGGAAGGTCCAATGTTGGCAAATCTTCGCTGGTAAACGCACTTGGCAATAACAGAAAACTTGCCAAAGTATCACAAACTCCCGGCAAGACTCAGCAGATCATATATTTTGATATGGACAGCAAGGCTATTCTTGCCGATCTGCCCGGATATGGCTTCTCAAAAGCTTCGAAAACCAAGTCAGCAGGCTTCTCGGAACTCTGTGATGATTATTTCAGGATAAGAGACGGCATAGATCTGGTCCTTCTTCTGATAGATATCAGGCATGAGCCTTCAGATAATGATATAGCGATGCTGAATTACCTTAACAGCAGCAATCTGCCCTATTTTCTGGTATTTACCAAGTGTGATAAGCTGTCGGTCCAGCAGGTCAGGAAACAGATTCAGATGATGTCAAACAGCCTTGATTTTACTGAAGATGCAAGGATTTTCGCGGTGTCGAGCAGCGAGACAAACCCGCAAAAATCAGGAATAAATGATTTAAGGCAGGCTATCTCTGATGAGGTATGCAAAGATTGAACATAAATTCAAAAACTTTTCGTGCAAATTTCTATATATATTACCTTTGAATTGTTTTGCGACTCAGATATTATTTAATTAGCTTTTGTTTGGGGGATTTACGTTGCCATGAGCGACTTATATGTCAATACAGGCTATAAGGATACACATTTGGCACCTTTCGGCCCCATTGGCATAATTGCACACACTTCCAACAAAGTATTCGCTAAAGAGGTCTCAGACGTACTCTCCGCCAAGAGAAAGTTACGTTCCCTTAAACCCGGAAACAAATATGCAAACGATCCCGGATATTCCCGTGAAAACTACATGATGGATTCCGAACTGGTTAGATTTCAGACTGGCGAAGGCAAGTTTTCCATCGGCGAGAGCGTAAGAGGACACGATATTTATGTCATTACCGATGTCCTTTCCAGGAATATGGATATCAACCTTATCGAAGATACACATGTCATCTCCCCCGATGACCAGTATATGGATCTTCTGAGGATCCTCTCCGTTCTCAAGGGCAAAGCCAAAAGAGTCAATGTAATTATGCCTTTTGTCTATGAAGGCAGGCGCGAGAAGCTCGATTCTCACAGGGAATCCTATGATTGCGCTGATATGCTCAAAAAACTTTATAAACTTGGTGTTGCGAATCTCATTGTTTTCGATCCCCACGATGCGAGAATAGCCAATGCGGTACCGCTTATGTCAATTGAGATGCCGCGCTGCCAGTTCAAGATGACCTCCACCCTTTTGAACCGCTTCGGCTCCATCAAGATGGATAAGGATTCTACGCTCGTGGTAAGCCCTGATGAGACAGGTATATCGCGGGCGATTTTTTACTCTTCGCACCTGAATCTTCCTTTGAGTTTCTTCTACCGCTACTATCACAATGAAGATGGCAAGGTTGTCAGAGGATTCAAGTATCTGGGAGACGATGTCACAGGCAAGGATATCCTTCTTATTGATGATATGATCAATTCCGGCGAGACTATGTTGCGCACGGCTAACAAGCTCAAGAAAAACCACGCAAAGGACATTTATTGCCTTGCACCGTTCGGGCTTTTCACTAACGGACTTGAAGTATTTGACAAAGCTTATTCCGAGGGCATCTTCAAGTGCATCTGCACGACCAACCTCATCTATGCACCTGAAGAACTCAAATCACGCGAATGGTATCTGTCAGCGGACATGATACCTTACGTCGCAAGGATAATAGATGCACTGAATTCTGACGAATCCGTATACGATCTGATCAATTCGACTTCAAGACTTCAGGATCTTGCAAGCCAGATAAGGATCGGAGAGGTTTTCGATGAATTCAATGAATAAAAGAAAAAGAGACCAAATTAAAGCATGAAAGGCAGGCTGCAATTATGACATCAGCATCTGACGAGAAAGCTTATTCCCGCTACGACCAGTACGGCGACAACCCCATGGCGCCGGTAGGACCGATCGGTCTTATTGCGTTGAGAGGAAGTGAGGACTTCACCGAGAAGGTAAACTTCTACCTCAACAAAAGACGTTCCGAGTATCAGAAGGAACAGATAGTCAACACGTATCCGGGTTTCTTCAGAGAAGATTACAGAATTCCCGTCGAGAACGCCCGGTTCTCTTCCGGCGAAGGTAAAGCTGTCGTAAAGAATACTGTAAGAGGACACGACCTCTTCCTCGTAAGTGATGTCATGAACTGTTCCTGCACTTACAAGATGTTCGGATATGACAACCGTATGAGTCCTGACGATCATTATCAGGACCTCAAGCGTGTAATCCTCGCCTGCTCCGGTAAATCCAGAAGGATCAATGTCATAATGCCCTTTCTCTATGAGAGCCGCCAGCATAAGAGAAATGCCAGAGAGTCACTTGACTGCGCTTTTGCACTTGAGGAACTCTACGAGCTTGGTGTCGCCAACATTATCACTTTCGATGCACACGACGAGAGAGTTGCAAACGCTATTCCTCTAGCAGGCTTTGAGAGCCTCCCCACAACATATCAGATAATCAAGGAAATGTACCGTCAGGTACCTGACCTCTCATTCTCTAACGGCAAGTTCATGATCATATCACCTGATGAAGGCGGTATCGGCAGAGCTATGTATTATGCTTCGATCCTTGGTGTCCCTCTCGGAACATTCTATAAGAGAAGAGATTACACGACAGTTGTTGACGGCAAGAACCCTATCGTTGCTCACGAGTTCCTCGGTGAATCCGTTGAGGGCATGGATATCCTTATCGTTGATGACATGATCTCCTCCGGAGATTCCATGATTGACATCGCACGAGAGATGAAGGAACGCGGGGCCAGAAAGGTCTTCTGCGCCGTTACTTTCGCGCTCTTCACCGAAGGCATCGACAATTTCAACGCTGCTTATGAAGACGGCGTGATCGACAAGGTCTTTGCAACAAATCTCATCTACAGAAGACCTGAACTCCTTCAGGCTCCATGGTTTGCTGATGTTAACCTCTGCAAATTCGTTGCACTCCTTATCGATGCCATCAATCACGATGCATCGCTCTCAAGCCTTATCAATCCTACCGAGAAGATCAAGCGTCTCCTCAAGGAGAAAGAGAATATCGGCTGATAATGGCAAATACCGGCAGATCACGTTCAGGAAACACTTCGTCCAGGAGTTCGAAAAGCAGCTCCTCCAGAAAGTCTGCGCGTACAAACAGCACCCGCGCTGCATCTTCCAGGAACACCCCAAGGAAGACTTCAGCACCGGTCCAGCCCGAAGCAACATCAACTTCAGTATTCTCTAAGTTCGCTTCTTCAAGAGCTGCGATGCCGCTCATCTTTATTGCTTCGGTCATTCTGATCACAGGACTTGATCTTCTTATCAGCTGGAACAAATATGAGATGTTCTTCAAAATCCTTGGAGTTGAGATCCTTATAGCCGTAATTGTCTGGACAGTCCTGACACTGGTATTCTCAGGCAGGAAGAATAAAGATACAGAACCCGCAGAAGACGAGGTATAAAGCCTTGACTCTCGACGGAATCACCTGTCAGCTCCTGGCAAACGAACTTCACAGAGAACTTGAAGGCAAGCGTGTGGACAAGATCTACATGCCCGATAAACATACTGTGATCCTTCATATCAGGAGCACAGGCGGATACAAAAAACTCCTGATCTCAATAGACCCGGGTTCACCGAGGATATGTTTTGCAGAGAACACTCTGGAAAACCCTTCTGTTCCTCCCTCTTTTTGTATGCTTCTGCGCAAATACCTGGCAGGTTCACGGATCGAGAATGTCAGTAATCCGGGATATGAGCGCATCATTGAGATAAAAGTAAGTAAGTACGATGAGTTAAAGGACAGAAAGACCTATACCCTCACCGCCGAGCTTATGGGCAGATTCAGTAATCTGATCCTTATCAATGAGAACGGAAGAATATTAGATTCCGCGGTGCATGTCGATTTCTCTGTATCGCGCGTAAGAGAAGTAATGCCGGCCCGTATATATGAATATCCGCCTGCGCAGGAAAAGATCATCCCCGAAAAAGCACTTGAGATGACTTTAAATGGTGATCTTCCTATACTTGAAATTGAACTCTCAAGACCCGTAGCCAAAGCTCTGGTCGGTTCAATTCTCGGTCTTTCCCCTGTTCTGGCTGCATATATTACTGACAAGGCTGATATCGATGACAGAAAAACACTGTCGATGTTCTCTTCTGAAGAAAAGTCAAAACTTAGAGAAGTAATCAGGGATTTCCTGATTTCAATAACGGAAGAAACTTATACTCCATGCGTTTTTTATGATGAAACTAATGAACCCGAAGATGCTTCTATAGTTGAACTCAAAGGTTTTTCTAAGACAAAGCATGTATCTTCTATTTCCGAAGCAATAGACATCTGTTATCAGGCCAGGGATTCGAGGCTTGTTCTTGACAAAGGACGGGACAGATTAAACCAGATCATCGGAAGCGCATTGGCAAGAGTTATCAAGAAACGAGAGATTCACGAGCAGGATCTTGAGGAAGGCAAGAAAGCCAATTCCCTTAAACATTCCGGTGATCTGATCCTCACCTACAAATACATGATCAAACAGGGTGATAAGAGCGTAACTCTTACGGATTACTCGAGCGAACCTCAAAAAGATATTACGATAACTTTGAACCCAACGCTCGATGCTTCTGCAAATGCCCAGGAATACTACAGACGGTTCCATAAAGCAAAGAGAAAGATGGAACTTGCTGAGAACTATCTTAAAGAAGATGAGATGGCTGCACAGTATCTCCGTTCCCTTATCGCTGCCGTAAATGCTGCATCAAGCACAGAGGATCTTCAGGCTATAAACGATGAGATAAGAGCGGAGATCTCCGGTGATTCAGGTTTTCGAAAATCAGGAACCACCGACAAAAACACCAATGCCGGCAAAGGTGATCCAAATAAGATGGTCGGTGTTGCAAAATCAGGAAAAGCTTCTTCCAGAGCTTTAAGAGAAGCGGCAAAAAGAGCCAATATGGGCAAAAACAAGGATAAGAACAAGGAAAGGTCACTTCCTTTGAGAAGATACATGACCTCAGATGGCTATGAGATCCTTGCTGGCCGGAATAATATCCAGAACGAACAGCTCACATTCCATACTGCTTCCAGACGTGACTGGTGGTTCCATGTAAAAGGTCTTCCCGGAACGCACGTTATTCTGCGCACAAAACCAAATGAGGAAATGCCATCTGATAATGCTGTTCTTGAAGCCGCAAGCCTTGCTGCATTCTTCTCCAAAGCAATTATTCTTGAGGAACACATGACTTCTGAAGATTCAAAACCGGGGCTTCTTAAAGCCGAAGTGGATTATTGCCCGGTCTCTCATGTAAAAAAGATTCCGGGAGCTAAACCCGGAATGGTTATCTACGAAGGATATTATTCTGTACTGGTCGAAGCTAAAGAACCCTCATCAAAGGACTTGTAGATCTTATCTCTGAATTTGGATTCCTCTAAAGAGAATATGCATCCGCAGAATTTCTGCCTGTAAAGGCCTATTTCCCTTGCCATGTCCTGTCCCTGTCTGAATCCGGGACGGAAATCTATATAATCGAACTTAACCCCATACCTTGAAGCCTTCTCATCGCTTATCTGTGCAATCCTGTCGTGCTGCTGATAAGGACTGACCAAAAGCGTCGTGCAAAAAGACTCATATCCGTTATCAGCTGCAAACTTTGCAACATGATCCATTCTTATGTCATAGCACATCTCACATCGTGATGCGAACTCACTCAAGTATTCCCTGGACAGCCAATAATCCTGCATACACTCCGTACCTTCAGATATAAGTTTTATACCAAAGTGCTCACAGGCTTTGGCCAGATTCTCATGACGCCGGTCAAATTCAAACTGCGGCTGGATATTCGGGTTATACCAATAACAATCAAGGTCACGTCCTTCTGAAGTCAGAAGATCCAAAGGAAACATGGCACAAGGACCGCAGCAGCAATGAAGGAGCATCTTCCCCATCAGCCATTCTCACCATCCTTATTGGAATTCTGCCAGTCCTCTATAGAGATCTGCGGTGCAGACTCATTGATCTTCGTTCCGGCAATGAATGAAGGCGGAGGCGTAAGTCCAAGATGCTCAAAAGCTCTTAATGTAAGCATCCTTCCTCTCGGTGTCTTGTGAAGGAATCCGTTCTGCAAAAGGAAAGGCTCGTATACGTCTTCGATCGTGACTGGATCTTCACCGGTGCATGCGGCAAGTGTCTCAAGACCGACAGGACCGCCTTTGAAGATATCCGCAATAGATGTAAGCAGTCTTCTGTCAACAGCGTCAAGACCGATCTCATCGATATCAAGTGCCTTTAGACCGTAATCAGAGACTTCCTTATCGATGGTATCCTTCTCCAGATATGAAGCAAAATCCCTCATACGTTTAAGCAGTCTTATTGCTATTCTCGGAGTTCCCCTCGATCTTGAGGCGATATTGCGGAGGCCTTCCTCATTTATGGCTATGCCTAACAAACCAGCATCGCGCTTAAGTATCTCCATAAGGTCTTCTGTCTCATATAATTCGAGACGGTGGATCATGCCGAAGCGGTCCCTTAACGGAGCTGACAGCATACCTGCCCTTGTAGTAGCACCTACCAATGTAAAATGCGGCAGATCAAGCCTGACAGATCTGGCGGCAGGACCTTTGCCGATCATGAGATCGAGACAGTAATCCTCCATGGCAGGATAAAGGACTTCTTCGACGCTCTTATTGAGCCTGTGTATCTCATCGATAAATAAGACCTCATTCTCATTGAGGTTAGTAAGAAGAGCAGCGAGATCTCCTGCTTTCTCGATCGAAGGGCCGGTGGTAATATGCATCGCAACACCCATCTCGGAAGCTATGATACCCGCAAGTGTTGTCTTTCCCAATCCCGGAGGACCATATAAGAGCACATGATCTAAAGCCTCACCGCGTTTCCTGGCGGCATCGATAAAGATCTTAAGATTTGTCTTTACCTTGGTCTGACCGGAATATTCCTCGAAGGTCACAGGTCTTAAGGCCTTCTCCTCAGTATCACCAGGTTGTCTGAGCCTTCCTAAGACGCGCTCTTCATCGTTTTCCTGTCCATTAAAATTCATCATCGAAATAAACCTGTTCCTTACGAGAACTTCTTACCAGCCGCGATCTTCAATGCCTTACGGATAAGATCTTCAAGGCCAATGCCTTCTTCATATGCCGAGGCTACGGCGTCAGCTGCCTCCTGATCTTTATATCCTAACACAATGAGCGCACCAGCCGCATCCTGCATAACTCCGGAATCCCCCTTGCTGGAATCACTTACGGCAACAGGAGCAGAAGTTGCGCTTGAGGAAGCTCCAAGCTGACTCTTAAGTTTATCCTTAAGTTCAACTATTATCTTCTCAGCACTCTTTCTGCCTAATCCTTTAACGCTGGTAAGAAGAGCTACATTTCCGCTCATGACAGCAGCTGCTATCTGTTCTGCAGATAATGAGGCACAAATCGTATGCGCTACCTTGGGACCTATCCCGCTGACAGTAATGAGCTTCAAAAACATCTCTTTCTGGTCTCTCGAGATAAAACCGTAGAGCGAAATATCATCTTCCTTAACACTCTGGTATAGATATACAGTTACATTATCCCCTATGCCTCCGATCTCAGCCGAGATACCAAGCGGGCAGTTAATAAGATAACCTATCCCGTTGTTCTCTATTACGATCTGCTGATCATTGCGGTCAGCAATTACACCTTTGATATATGCGTACATTGAACCTCTCCTAAAAAACTCAATAAGTTATTCTAACACTGATCACACGAATCCTTCGTTACGGTTGGAATAACCATATCTTCCGTACTGGTATCCTGATACTGCTTTACCCGAAAATGCAGTTCCGGTATTCGCAAGCGTGATCGCAAGAGCCAAAGCATCAGCCGCATCATCAGGCTTCGGAAGTTCCTTAAGGCCAAGGATATTCTTTGTCATAAGCTGCACCTGCTTCTTCTCTGCCTTGCCGTATCCCGTAATGGCAAGCTTGACCTGTCCGGGCGTGAACTCATATACTTCAACACCGGCTCTTGCAGCCTCCACAAGAACAGCACCCCTCGCCTGAGCGGTACCTATGACCGTAGTATGGTTATGTCCCATAAAAAGCTCTTCGATGGACATCAGATCAGGCTTATACTGCTCAATAAGAAATCTGATCTTATCGTTTATCGCAAGAAGTCTCAGGGGAAAATCCACTCCGGCTTTAGTCTCGATTACCCCGTAATCAATAACTTCAAATCTCGAACCGGTTTTATCCACAATGCCGTAACCCGTTATGGCATAGCCAGGGTCAATTCCGATTATCCTCTTTCTGACGGGTTCTTTAACCATAATACTCCTGCAGCGGTATAAACATTTGTTCGTATTATACCTTAAAAGCGTATCAAATCAAGTAATCACACCTAATATGGACGGAGTCTTCTCAGGCGGATTTGGACCTATCTCATAAGCTTCAAGAACAAGATCCATAGCGTCGAAAAGTCTTTCTTCAGGCAGCTCGCTCTTCTCACCATGATATAAGGCGCACAGCGAATC
>JAIKYD010000117.1 GCA_024683485.1 Saccharofermentans sp.
TCCTTAATGAGGAGACTGCGAAGGGTCAGCATGTACTTGCAGGTGGCGATTTCAACCAGACTTTCGCGAATATTGCGGACATTTGCCCTGTATATCCTGACCAGTGGCAGCCAGCAGAGCTGGATGGAAGTCCTCGTGAAGCAGATTGGCAGTTCCTTATGAGTTCTGACATTGCATCATGCAGATCACTTTATGCTCCTCTGGAAGGCAACGATCCAAATTCGCTTCAGTATTACATTATCGACGGATTTATTGTCTCTTCTAATATCAGAATCGATTCTTATGAGATCGTGGATCTCGGATTTGAAAGCAGCGACCACAATCCCCAGGTGCTGAATATCACGCTGGAATAAGATCCGGTATTAATAGTGAATAAACCAACAAAAAACCTCCCAAAGATTCGGGAGGTTTTTTGCGTGCTTCACTTTTATGGATAAGAGGTTTTGATGTCTTTTTCACCCTTGAGATGGTCAATTATCTATTATTTATTGCCTCGTCACAAACATCGTAAACATAATCTATCTGGCTGTTATGCTGTGAAACTGAGGTAACAGCAGAATTTGCACCATTGAGATATCTTCCGATAGCTACAATGAGTGTGCCTGCAAGAATAACAATGATAGCTATTACAAGAACCATTTCTACGAGTGTGAAACCCTTACGTGTTTTTCCAATCCTTCTCATAAGCTGCCTCCCCTTTAACAAGTTTTGCTTTGTATGAAACAAATATATCACAGACTGTTCACAATGTGTTCATATTTTTCATATTTTCTCCCTAATTTGTGCGAATAACCAATCGGACACGCCTGTTTTTGTGCATAGTGGTGCAAAACGGTCAAAAATCCATTGATTGCAAGCGGTTTACGGGTGGTAAATTTACATCATCAAATAAGATATTCAATAAAAAAACGAGAAATGAGACAAAATTGATAAATGGAAATGTTAACAAACGCGTTTACAATTTGTTAATAATTGAGTTCAAAAATGAATTGAAAGAACAGATTGTCAAAGAGAATAAAACAAGGTATACTTTCAAAGTTCATTTAAGGATGATTAGCTCAGCTGGCTAGAGTACATGCTTGACGTGCATGGGGTCACAGGTTCGAGTCCTGTATCATCCACCATACCAAAGACGATCGGAATCTGTTCCGGCCGTCTTTTTCTTTTATTTCGCTAATTTATAGTGGTATAAATTAATTTATATAGGAAATGAAGAGATATATAAATACGATTGATCCGGTTGATGATTATGACAATCTGAACGAGATCGGATGGAATAACATCATTGACCGGCATCTATGTGCAGTAAACGATTATGTAAGAGTATATAAAAAGTATGGAAAACTGAATCTCAGTACACTTTGATTTGGGGGTGGAGAAAACTATGGATGACAAAGAAAGACTTGAAAAACAGCTGGCCTTCATCAGAGAGATCGATAAGGAGAAGATGATCAAGCGCCAGAGTTATCTTACTGATTGTGAGACTCATGAAGACGACGCGCAGCACGCATGGCACATGGCTATAATGACACTTCTTCTTAAAGAATATGCTAATGAAGAAATAGATGTTTTAAAGACGGTTTCGATGCTCCTTATACACGATCTCGTTGAAGTATATGCAGGTGACACATATGCATATGATGAGGAAGGAAAGAAAACACAGGCAGAACGAGAAGCAAAGGCAGCGGATAAACTATACGGGCTTTTGCCTGAAGACCAGGGCGAATATATGAAGAACCTCTGGTATGAGTTTGAAGAACAGAAAACACCGGAAGCTAAATTTGCAAGAACGATGGACTGCTTCCAGCCGCTGATCTTAAATGATGCGACGGACGGACGTGCATGGAAAGAACATGGTGTTAAACGGAGCCAGGTGTTAAAACGTAACGAAAGAGTGCATTTGGGATCGGAAAAGATATGGGAATATGAGAAAGAAAATCTCATCGAAAAGAACGTCAGAAATGGCAACATAATAGACGACAGCAGCGACGGCTAATTTGACCATTATGTATTTTAAGCCGTATAATTATCGATAGTGTAAATATGGAATAAGAGGAGGAAGAATCAATGAGCAAGTTCTGTAGTCAGTGCGGAACTCAGGTCAATGATGAGGCCAATTTCTGCATGAAATGCGGATTTAATTTCAGAGCTCAGGCAGGAGCAGCTCCAGCTCCCGCAGCGCCCGGTGCACCAGTTGATCCTGCAGCACCTGTTGCAGCGGTTCCGCCTGTTCAGGTCCAGCAGCAGCTAAAAACTGCAAGACCCTGGGTTCAGAACAGCGGTGTTGTAAATCCTTATCCCGTTGCAGGATATATGGAGTACAATCCGACATTCCACTGCAGATGTGAGTACTGTTACTATGAATTCGATTACCATACATATGATCTTGGTCACA
>JAIKYD010000067.1 GCA_024683485.1 Saccharofermentans sp.
ACAATAAAGAAAAACAAAGGGACACCGGTCTTTGAGGCGGATAACTATAATGAAGGCAGGATCAGCCAATATTATACGGTGGATCTGCAAATGCTTTGAATTCGGAATAAAGCTTATGCGACAGTACGTTTTATCGGAAGGAATCTTAACTAAGTGAGGCGAAAATGGAACACAAAGGAAGAACAACAGCTAAGATTTTAATACTTGCTCCGTTGATAGTGAGTATCCTGATCGTACTTGGGTTTAGGTTCCTTCCTTTATATATTTCTAATTCATCTATGCTTCCCCAAACCCTCGATAGTTGTATTGTTATTGCCTTTTGTTTTGGAAGAATTATCAGAGTAGAGGTTATATTAAGATCAATCTTCCGAGATTCAAGGAATATGTAAAGCTATGGAAAAGCGGCGAATAGTGGATACTATAATGTTAGTGCCGTATCGGGCTTCATCACATATATTTTTGGCAAATGATTTGGTGCAGTAATATCTGGAGTTTGATTATACCCACAGGAATTGATTTAATTGGTTGACACATGTAAACCCTGGTGATATATTTACGGTGTACATATGTAAACCAAGTGTGAGGAGATTCTTTATGCGTTTATCAGATGCCGAATGGAAGATTGCAGATTGTCTTTGGAATAAAGGATCCATGACCTTGACCGAACTTACCAAGGAATTGGGTTCAAGCATAGGCTGGAATAAAAGCACGATCATAACATTGGTTAAGCGCATGATCGAAAAAGGTGCGGTTACATATATCCAGGATGGAAGAGCGAAGAGGTTCTGCCCGGCTATAAGCAGAGCGGAAGCTGAGATCGAAGAGACGAATTCTTTCCTCAAAAAAGTATATCAGGGAAATCTGGGACTTATGATCTCCAACATGATTAGTTCCGATCAGCTTACACAGGAGCAGTTAGAGGAGATCCGCAGGATAATCGAGGAGGAATAATATGCTTCGTTATATTATTGGCATCTCATTTATCACATTGGTTATCATTATTGTCCGTGCACTGTCGGATGGAAAGATACTGAAAAGACATCAGTATGCTATATGGCTGCTTATCCCAGTTTGCATGATCCTTTTGCCATTCCTTAATATCAATATTCAGGTGGCTAAAGAGAACAATGTTGTGTTGCCGGAAAAGAATGAAGCCGTTGAGTATTACGCTCCCGGAAACACAGCTCCGGTCGCTCAAAGTGAAAAAAAGCAAAACGAACAAACTATAAGCAATACTGCTGCTGCAATTGATAAAGAAACCGCAGCAGACGATCAGGTATATGAAGAACATGAAACCGTTCAGGAAGGCCGCAAAACTAATGGGGATTTGGATTGGGGTTCTCTGCTGCAGTATGTAAGTCTATCAGTTTCTGCAATCCTGATCATTGCGTTAATCGTTTATAACGTAAGCTTTATGATCTACTGCAAACGTAACAGTAGGTACATAGGAAGCGATCCTGAAAGCGGTCTTAAGATCTATGGCATTGATCTGAAAGGAACACCTTTTCTTTTGCTCAACAGGATATATGTAGATTCCAAGACTGGAGATTTGAGCAAATATACCATCTGTCATGAAGCATGTCATCACAAACATAAAGATTACATCTGGATATGGCTGAGGTATTTTGTTTTGGCACTTAACTGGTACAACCCGGTAATATGGGTGGCCTTTATCCTTTCCGGACGTGACTGTGAATTGGCATGTGATGAAGAAGTATTAAATGTTTATGGGAACGAATCGGCTACGGATTATGCAAAGACTCTTTATGGAATGATGAAGCAAAGAGTTAATATCCCATTTTCTTTTACAGTTTCGACCGGAATGAATAACGGATATGAGACCATGAAGAGAAGGATTACAAGCATAAAGCATCCGGCAAAGAATAGTTATAAGGCTCTTTCCATGTGTTTGGCTGCTGTGTTGTTGTTTTCGAGCTGTGCATTTATTAAGCCCGAAAATGTAAGAAAGATCTCAGCAGATGATCCGTGGTTTGATACAGATATTATTGAAGTTAAAACAGGTGCTGAAAGCAGAATTTCCGGTACCACATATAACGAATTTATAGGTTCGGATGATCAGTATTATATTCTTTATACCGGCGGCCATTATGTGTCTACGGAAGAAGAGACGAATGCAGATGATTTCTACTACAATGATTACAATTTTTATTTTGTTGCCGTTGTGGATAAGAATACAAAACAGACAGTGACCACGATCGACCTGAAAAAAGATATGACCAGGTATGAGAATCCCAAAAACACTTATTATTCTGATGGAGTAATAACAGTACAATCCGACAGCAAAGTAAGAGATTATGATCCTTTGACGGGAGAACTTCTTGATACCCGCAATGGAAGGGATTTTGATATCGGCACTATCTCAAGAAGATATAAGGTTGGAACGTATGAGGTTGAGTCTCTGATGATGTATCCGGAAACCGGCCGCAATTATTGTACTCTTGAGATCAGGGATCCTGATGGTAATACATCAGAGATCGAGATCAAAGATTTTGATAAGAATGTTTATGTTTATGCAGTCCTTGAGATAAGTGATACTAAAGCTGTATTGCCTGCTTCCATAGCCAACAAAAGAGTATATTACGAACTTGATCTTCCGGCTGCCGTGTTGTCTGAAGGAAGCGGAAAAGATTATGAGTGGCTGGATAATGTGTATTTATCCAGAGCAGTTGCCGGTACCGACGGAATGGTGTATTACAACTCTGGTTATGGAATCTTCAGGCTTGATGCTGCAAATAAGAAGACGGAAGAAGTCTTATCGTTTAACTGGTGCAACCTGAACAAGGGTCTTATAGAAAATTTCAATCTGGTTGAATGTTCAGAAGACCGTTTTATACTTTTTGGTACTTATGATGAGACAAATGTCTATGAAGGGAAAAAGGGAGATACAGCTAATCTCATTGAGATCACAAAAGCCGTAAAGAATCCGCACGCCGGCAAGACTATCCTGGAATTATATGACAGATTTGGAGTAGATAAATATACGGGTGAAGCAATCAGGACATTTAATCAGACTAACGGCAAATACTATATAGAAGTTACTAACCGCTACAAGTACAGTGATTTTTATGATAGTAACTATGACGATAATAATGATGATGTTGCAGCTTTGTCAGGTATCAACGCCCGGGCGAAATTGAGCAGCAAACTGGCAATAGATATCATGAACGGCGAAGGACCGGATATCCTTATGAATGTAAGCGGTCTTGAGCAGCTTAACACCTCTGAGAGTCTTGCAGATCTGTCACCATATGTTAAAGATTTTGATTCTGACAGATACTTTACAAACATAATCGAAGGTTCCAAAACTGACGGTGCTCTTTATCAGCTGCCAATAAGTTTTGGAGTTGAAGGAATACTTGCAAAAACCAAAGATGTCAGCAGTTATGGAAACGGGTTTACTTTTGACGAGTACACACAGTTTGTTGATGAGGTTGCGAATGGAAAAGATCCTATCATCTATGGTCAGGCAGTTTATTTTTCGATTCTCTTCAGCGGCATGAGTGACGAATTCGTTTCTAACGGTAAAGTGGACCTGTCAGGACCGGAATTTAAAGCACTCGCTGATTATGTAAGAGATAATGTCAGGGAGGAAGGTATTTCATGGAATGCCTGGTATCAGTCGACACAGGACGACGGACCCCAGCCAAATGCTATTCTGGAGGATGGCATTGGTGGAATAGCAGATTATTATGTTAAGGCAGAAATGATAAAGGCTTATGGCAAAGGTGTATCATTGCTCGGTATTCCTTCTTTTGACGGCAGAGGACCAAGATTTGTTCCCACCTGTTCAGTGGCTGTTTCGGCAAAAGCTGTTGACAAAAAGGCCTGTGGTGAATTTGTAAAGATCCTTCTGTCTGATGAGATTCAAACCAGGATCGCATTAAATGACCGTTTCGTTATAAGCCGGGAAGCATTCAAAAATGCTGGATCTGTTGCCATAGAGTATTTCAACAATGGCGGAAGCACATCCACCGGTAACCGCGTGAGGAGCGACTTCACCACGAAGGATATTGATTTCATTGAGAATACTATACTTGGATGCTCAGGAATAAAGAAGGAAGATTCAGACATAAGCATAATCCTTATTGAAGAGATGCCGCCATATTTCTTAGGTCAGAAGGATCTTGATGCAGTAATTAAGATTGTTGAGGACAGGATACAGACGGTGTTGGATGAACGAGGGTAGTATTGAATTTGAAGTTGTATAGTGCGGATGTAAGAATCCGACTATAGAAGGATTGAACGTTTCGAAAACTCTATTCCCTGAAAATTCCCTGAAAGTGGTTTGACAAGGGTGTCAGTTCGGGTTCTTATCACTTCTACACATTAGATTCATAATAGTGTTTTATAATCACTAATATGAAGAAGATTCTTGTAGTTGAAGATGAGCTTGAGATAAGGCAGCTGCTTGCTAATTATCTCAGAAACGAAGGGTTTTTCGTCTCAGAGGCGGAGGACGGTGTGTGCGCGATGGAACTTTTCGATAAAGAAAAGTTCGATCTCGTATTATTGGACATATTGATTCCCAAGATAGACGGATTTGGTGTCTGCGAACTGATAAAGAGCAAGTCTGATGTGCCTGTAATCTTCCTGTCCGCATTAGGGGACGAGAAGTCCATGCTCAAAGGATATGATCTGCTTGCTGATGACTATGTCACAAAGCCGTTTTCAATGCCTATAGTCCTTCGCAAGGTAAAAGCGGTCTTAAGACGGGAGCAGTCATCGTCAAATGAAGAATATGCCAGGATCTGCTATAAGGACATTGTAATGATCCCGGATCTGATGAAGGTCATAGTCAATGGAAATGAAGTTGAGCTTACCAGCAAGGAGTTTGACATTCTTCTTACGCTTGTGAAAAATCCGGGCCGTATCTATACAAGGGAAATGCTTCTTGAAATGCTTTGGGATTATAACTCGCTGGTTGATGAACGGATCATTGACAGTCATATCAAGAATCTTCGTCACAAGGTTGGGGAAGGCGTTATTGAGACTGTAAGACGCAGGGGGTACCGCGTTGAGGAAACGGATAATTGACAGATTATCGTTCAAAGTCTTTCTGATAACATTTGTCATTCAGGTTCTGTTCGGTGTGATGATCATTGTGTTGCTGTACAGCGCAATGCCATTGAGCTGGAACTCATTCAGAAGACTTGAGATGGAGACAAAATTCGAGCCTTTTGTTGAGAGCCTCAACAATACGCCTTACTCTGAATGCGGAAAACTGGTTGATGATTTTATTCTTTCCAATGATTGCCACATTGTCTTTTACAGAGGCGGAGAACTTGAATGGGATGATTACCCGGCTTCGGTTACAAATTCTGAATATGCGTTAAGAACAAGAGACGATGTTTTAAAGCTTATTAATCTCGAGAACAATAAAGAAATGAGTTTATCAACATCCGGTCTTGTAACTTTTCATTTAGGCAAAGACCGGGTCTATACGGTAGTGTGTCTATGGACTCAAAAAGGTGAGAACGTTCTTTTGGAGGCCATTAAGAGCGTCTTGCCTATGATCATTGCGACGATCGTGATGGTCTCATTGATCTGTTCTTTCATTTATGCATTTTTGTTCGCCCGGCCGGTACGTAAACTCTCTTTGCTTTCCGGAAAAATAAAGAACATGGACTTTTCAGTAAGAAGCGGTTCAAAAAGACGTGACGAGATAGGAGATCTCGGCCGTGATCTGGATGACCTCTCTTCAAACCTGAATGAGACGATAACTGATCTCAACCAGAAGACCATTGAACTTGAGCGTGAGATCAACCGTGTTAATGAACTTGAGCGGCAGAAGGAAGTGTTTTTCCTTGCGGCTTCACATGAACTTAAGACGCCAATTACTATCGCACAGGGTCATGTACGCGGCATGATCGAAGGTGTATCACCATATGATGATCACGATGCGTATCTTCCCCGCACTCTTTCTGCATTGAAGCGCATGGAATCATTGATCAACGAGATACTTACAGTATCCAGGATGCAGGCTGAGAATGAGATAACGCACGCAAAGGTGGATCTGACATCATTAATTAAAAGCAGACTCGATGAGATACAGGATCTCCTGGATGTAAGATCGATCTCACTTGTAACGCGGATCGGTAAAAATCTATATTGTGACGGAAATGCCGAACTCATTTCAATGGCTGTCGGAGCCTTTCTCTCCAATGCTGTCTATTATTCTTCCGAAGGTTCTGAGCTTATAGTAAGTTCATCCGGGAAAGACGGGCAGATCATAATTGAGATACGCAATACCGGATCACATATAAATGAAAAAGATCTGCCGCATCTTTTCGAAGCATTTTACCGGTCTGACACTGCGAGAAACAGACGCAACGGTGGATCCGGCCTGGGTCTCTACCTTGGAAAGATCATAATAGAACGTCATAACGGAACGGTTTCTCTCGATAATGACGGTCCGGATGTTGTCGCTGTGATCACAATTCCGGTCTCCATACCAAATCCATAATGCATTCATATATACTTCAACCGGCTCTGTTATTGTCATATCAGTATTCCTGAGAATTTTCGAAAATATGCCGGAATGAAAACTGATGTGAATAATGAAAGGAAGGGTAAAACAAATGAAGAAAGCAATTGCAGGGATGATGGCGCTAATAATGCTTATTCCGATGGTCTCATGCAGTCAGGAAGAGGTTAAAAATCCGATGTCAGAAATAAAACTGACAGCGTCTGAAAGATCATGGAAGAATCCTGAGGAAAAGTATTCAGAGCTTGTTGAATTGTATGGCGATCTGTCTTGTGCCGGAACAATGGCCGTTGCAACGGACAAGGACATCATATATCTCTATGCCGAGAATGCAACGGAGAAGGACGGTGTAACTCTTGAGTCACAGGACACAGTTTTTGATTTGGGATCAGTCAGCAAGACTTTCACGGCGGTGGCTGTACTGCAACTGGTTGAGAAAGGAAAGATCAAGCTTGATGACACGCTCGATAAGTATTTCCCTGAATATGAGACAGGCAGTAAGATCACAATAGATAATCTCCTTCACATGCGTTCCGGAATTCCGGATTACAACAATAATCCTGACCCGTTCTGGAACATCTCAGGAGAAGATGCAGCGAATCAGAAACTCAGTGATGTTTATTTCGACAGAATCAGCGATGAGGAATTCCTGCAGGCGCTGTATCAGGCTCCGCTTGGCTTCGAACCCGGGACACAATATGAATACAGCAACACTAATTATCACCTTCTTGCCTTCATAATCGAAAAGGTATCAGGCATGAAATACTGCGATTACGTCAAGAAGAACATCTTCGATAAATGCGGCATGACGAAGACCACATCTATGGCTACAGGTGACTTGACGTATACACCTGTCAATTATGATGATCTTGTAAAATACAACTTCTCAAAAGATGGATATTCTGCATGCCCGAACAGCACCAGAGGCGACAGCGGAATACATTCCTGTGTTTCAGATATGGTTGCGTTCGACAGAGCTCTGTTCGGAGGAAAGCTCCTTAAAAAGGATTCGATGGAGATCCTTCTTACAGAAGTGGATGGATATTGCTGCGGTCTGAAGAAGCAAAAGGACGGTTATTTCCACGACGGCTCTTCATTTACATGCGAGACTGACAACAAGATCATCGAATCGGAAGAGTATGGACACATATATATGATCAAGCTGGAACGGACCGGAGTTGTTGCCGAGATTAACTGGGATGATCCCATGACCGGCACAAATTATACACAAAGTTCAGTCAATGATGGTGTGTATATAAACGGATATGCGGAGCTCAAGATAAAAGTGCCTTATGATTTTAATGTGATAGATGAAGAAGAAAGACAGAGTATATGGAATGATGTCCTTCAGTCACTTAATGACAACAAGGCAAAGACACGCAAACTCGCATCAAGACTGGATGCATTCTTCTGGAACAGGAATACCGGAGAATCGATAAGTGTATATTTCCTTAACACAAAATTGGGATTCCCATATGATTCTGACTATACAGAAGAAGATTATCTGAATGATGAGATAAAAACCTACGAGGAATATGAGATCGTAAAAAGGGAAATAAGCAAGGTTACTCTTGGTGGAAAAGAGTATACAAGAGCCGAACTGGTTGTGGACTTTAACGGTCTGGAAAGTCACCTGTATATTTATGCTAGAAAACTGGACGATAACCTGATGATAAAGATCGAAGGTGCAAGTTTATCAGATAAGAGAGCTGATTTTTTCGAAGAGATCTTTTCGGAAATCTAAATGAAAACAAGAGATATTTTTGAACTTTAAATGAATGGCACGGGGGCTGTCTCAAACGAAGAGACAGCCTCTTGCTTTTGTTATTATTTCGAAAAGGATCAGGATGAAATAAAATAATCAAAATAACATTTTGGAGGCAGGTTTCTATGCTCAACATGACAAGCGAACTGAAAGCTAAGCTCCTTGACGCAAAGAACTGAGAGCGTAACGGCAACTTGCATTTAATACCCCGGAACAACGGTGTTATAATATCAGTAGTCTTATGCAAGGAATGAGGGAGATAATATGAAGCTTGTTGATCTGAAATGTCCAAACTGCAGCAGCAGTCTTGTTAAAGAAGGCGGGCAATTAGTCTGCCATTCCTGTGGCAGCGTGTTCTCCGTAGATTACGATGAGTCTGATGTTGAATATGAGAAGATAAAGACTGAACCGGAGCGTGATCAGAGAAGGCTTCAACATGAGAAAGAACTTCTCGAGAAAAAGTTCGAACTGGAACAGAGAGCAGCAATCGAATCTGAGAACAGGCAGCAAAAAAGGACTATCATAAGACGTTTGATCATCACGTTGATAATAGTGTTCGCATCTGTAAGCTGGATCTCTCTGTGTGTTATCGTGACAATGTATTCGAGGACGCAAAATGGATACAGTTCCTACGGAAGGGTTGATGACGATGATCCTGAACCGACGAATACACCCAGACCAACCGCGACGCCAACACCTTCACCAAACTACAATATTACTCCGGCTGATGTGGAAGATCTGATGCCGGAACTGATCGAGGTCGGCCAGAAAGCACAGATGGATATTACCAGCTGTGCGGTTGAGTCTGGTTTCGGAGGTGTCGATTTCTATACAAAGACTGATGCTGTTTTTGTTGATGCGTATATCGTAACCGATATCCCTGAGACAAGACCTTCGCAGTCCAACCGTATTGTTCTTATCTATGAAGTTACATGGAACAACGAGGATGAAGGCGATCACACATGCTACGACGCAATCTATTTTGAAGGCCTGAAGATTTTTCCGAATGACACCAAAGTAGTGTGTGACTATGATCCCCAAACCATATTCAGGAGCGATGCTGCCTGGGGTTGGTCAATGGCATACAGTTTTGAGGAATACAGCCAGTGCTACCGCGAGAATGTTTCCGCGCTGGGTGGAAAAGTCACTCCCGTGGAAGAGAAGTAACGCCGGAATTTTCAGGAAGACCTGTTTTTAATCATATGCGTTCTGATCGCATCGAATGTTGTATCACTTATAAAGCGTTCGATGCGGTTTGCATCTTCAGATGCAGTCTTCTCATCTACACCGAGATTCATCAGATGACGGGTGATAAGCTGATGACGTTCATAAATATGCTTTGCTAGTATAAGTCCGCCCTCGGTTAACCGGATATTACCGCTCTTGTCGTTTTTAACGAGTCCTCTTTCCCTGAGTGAATTCAAGGCCCGGCTTACGGAAGGCCTTGTGACGCCCAAGTGGTTACTTATGTCTTTTCCGCGGACTTTATCAGATTCCAACGACAGTAAATATATTGTCTCAACATACATCTCGCCGGATTCCAATATGGCCATAAGAGAGGGACTCCTTTCGCAAAGTTAGCAATAACTTACCAAAATAAAAACGGGTTTTCAATAGAAAATTCAGTGAATTCACGGAAAGTTACTCTTGACGTGTTAGCGATTGCTAACTATACTTGTAGACGGTTAGCGATACCTAACTTTATTATATATGCGTGGTTATATACCGGCAGACAAGGAGTGTGGTTATGATGCCTCTCGTTTATGCGGAAGTTGGAGAACCCCAGATCATCAAAAAGATCGGCGGGACTCCCGAGGTGAAGAAACATCTGGAGGATATGGGGTTCACTGTCGGTGGTGAGGTAAGTGTCGTAAGTGCGATTGGTGAGAATCTGATAGTCAAGGTTAAAGAAAGCCGCGTGGCTGTCAGTGATGAATTAGCAAAGAAAATAATGATATAGGAGGAACAGACAGTGAGGACATTACGAGAGGTAAAGGTAGGGGAGACGGTCAAGGTCTCAAAGCTTACCGGTGAGGGTGCAGTCAAGCGCAGGATCATGGACATGGGCATTACCAAGGGTGTTGAGATCTATGTGCGCAAAGTGGCGCCGCTCGGTGATCCGGTCGAAGTTACGGTAAGAGGATATGAACTCTCGCTCCGTAAGAATGATGCCGAAATGGTCGTAGTAGAGTAAAGGAGAGGGGCATACAAAATGGCAAACTCAGAAATTAAGATAGCTTTAGCGGGTAACCCGAACAGCGGTAAAACAACACTCTTTAACGCATTGACGGGTTCAAACCAGTTCGTTGGTAACTGGCCCGGAGTTACAGTCGAGAAGAAGGAAGGTAAGCTCAAAAAACATGACGGCGTAACTATTACGGACCTTCCGGGTATTTATTCTTTATCTCCTTATACATTGGAGGAAGTTGTTGCGCGTAATTACCTCATCGACGAGAATCCCGATGTTATTCTTAACATTGTCGACGGTACTAACTTAGAGCGTAACCTCTATCTCACAACACAGCTTACAGAGCTCGGAATCCCAGTCGTCATGGCTGTTAACATGATGGATATCGTCGAAAAGAACGGCGATAAGATCAACCTCGATGCTCTTTCAGAGACGATGGGCTGCAAGGCGGTTGCGATTTCGGCTCTTAAGGGAACCGGCATCATGGAAGCGGCTGAGGAAGCTATCAAGGCTGCAAAGAACACAAAGACGGTTCCGCCTCATACATTCTCCGGTCCCGTTGAGCATGCCCTTGCTCATATTGAAGAAGCAGTGCTTCACGATATGAATGAGGACAAGCAGAGATGGTATGCGATTAAGATTTTCGAGCGTGATGAGAAGATAATCGCAAAGCTCGGTATTTCCAAGGAAAAGATGGATCATATAGAGAAAGACATCGCATCCGCTGAGAAGGAATTGGATGACGATGCGGAATCCATCATCACAAATGAAAGATATGTATATATCGCTTCAATCATAAAGAGCTGCTATAAGAAGCAGAATAAGGCAAAGCAGTCCACATCAGATAAGATCGACAGGATCGTAACAAACAGGTTTCTTGCTCTGCCTATCTTCGGAGTTATTATGTATGCGGTTTACTGGATCGCCATGACAGCATTCGGTGCAAGCGCAACAGACTTCACTAATGATCAGATCTTCGGTGACGGCTGGTATCTCTTCGGTATCGGACGTGCCAATTATGAAGAGATGGTAGATGAATGGGCCGGAGAGACTGTATTTGTTGACGATGTTAAGGCTGTTATCGATGCAGCAACAGATGCGGATATCGCTGGTGCGGAGAATCTCCAGGGCGACTTCGAAGACGGTGATTTCGGTGCTTTCGAAGAGGACTTCGGCTTCTATGCTGATGAATTCGATGAGAACGGATTTGATCTTGCAGGTGTTCTCGAAGCTACAGGTGCTCTTGATGAGGAGGGCGAATTCACTGCTCCCGGAATGGATGAAGCCGAAGGTGCTATATTCGTTCCGAGTATTCCTGACCTTGTAAGTTCTGGCCTTGAGGCTATCGGTGCTAACGAGTTTGTAACAGGTCTCGTTGTTGACGGTATCGTCGGCGGTGTAGGTGCTGTACTTGGATTCGTTCCCCAGATGCTCGTGCTCTTCTTCCTCCTCGCATTCCTTGAATCATGCGGATATATGGCAAGAGTTGCGTTCGTACTCGACCGTATCTTCAGAAGATTCGGTCTTTCAGGTAAGTCGTTCATCCCTATGCTTGTATCTTCAGGCTGTGGAGTTCCGGGTATCATGGCATCACGTACGATTGAGAGCAACCGCGACCGTAAGATGACGATCATGACAACAACATTCATTCCCTGCGGTGCTAAGCTCCCTATCATCGCACTCATTACAGCGGCATTGTTCAGACACTCTGCCTTTGGCGGTGCTTGGGTATCACCCGCATGCTATTTCATCGGTGTTGCTGCAGTAATCATTTCAGGTATCCTTCTTAAGAAGACAAAAATGTTTTCAGGGGATCCTGCTCCCTTCGTAATGGAGCTCCCCGCATATCACTGGCCTACACTCAGCAACCTCTTAAGATCCATGTGGGAACGCGGCTGGTCTTTCATTAAGAAGGCTGGTACAGTCATCCTTCTTTCTTCTATCGTAATCTGGTTGGGTTCAGTATTCGGCAATACAGGTGCAGGATTCGGATTCAATCCTGATATGGAACTCGAGTCTTCAGTGCTGGGTATTGTCGGCGGTGCCATCCAGTGGATCTTTGCACCTATCGGATTTGCAAACATCAAGGCTACAATCGCTACGATCATGGGTCTTGTTGCTAAGGAAGAGGTTGTCGGCGTATTCGGTGTCCTCGACTTCGAAGGCCTCGATGCTCTTGCAGGCTTCTCATTCCTTATCTTCAACCTTCTCTGCGCTCCCTGCTTCGCAGCCATCGGTGCTATCAAGAGAGAGATGAACTCTGCCAAGTGGACATGGTTCGCAATTGGTTATCAGTGTGTATTCGCATATGCGGTATCACTCATTGTTTACCAGTTCGGTCTCCTCTTCACAGGCGCAGCAAATGTTATAGGCTTGATTGCAGCCATTGCTGTTCTTGCCGGTCTCTGCTTCCTTGTATTCCGACCTGCAAAGAAGTATACAGGTGCGGTTAAAGAATAATTAAGAGGCTATTTATATGTTGGAGTGGCTTTACAATAACTTGGCTAACATTCTTATCCTTTTGGCTGTTGCCGGAATTGTTGCACTTGCAATCGTTGCAATGATCCGTGATAAGAAAGCAGGCAAAAGTTCCTGCGGCTGCAACTGTGCGAACTGTGCAATGGCAGGCAAATGCCATTCCGCTGTGAATAAAAAGAAATCGTGACCCCTCCATAAACCAAAGTGCTTAAAGGGACTGTTGCAAATGATCCAGTCGTTTGTTCCAGCCCCTTTTTGCTGAAAGGTTGTATGTACCTGCAGCTTATTTTCGTTATATATGCACAATCATTCATATGTTTACAGTTAGCGGAGGCTTACTATAATATACATATGAACACTTGAACAGATATTCATATATAGAGGTGTATATGTCAGATAAAGAATTTTTAGTTGTGAAGGATCTTCACAAATCATACGGTGAAGGCGGTTCCTATGCCCAGGTCCTGAAGGGTGTAAGCATAAAAGTCTCCAAGGGAGAGATGTGTGTCATCCAGGGCACTTCGGGGTCAGGCAAATCAACATTGCTTAACTGTATCGGAGGTCTTGATGAGATCGATTCCGGAGTTGTAAGTGTTGATGGAACTCTGGTGCAGGGTTTGAAAGGTGAGAGACTTTCAGATTACAGAAGAGACAATCTTGGCTTTATCTTCCAGTTCTATAATCTGGTACCAAATCTTACGGTCAGAGAAAACATTCAGGTATGTGAATATTTGACGAAGGATCCCCTTATGATAGATGAACTGACTGCAGTTCTCGGATTAACCGAGCATCAGTTTAAGTTTCCTTCACAGTTATCAGGAGGCCAGCAGCAGCGCTGCGCAATCGCCAGAGCGCTTGTTAAGAATCCTAAAGTCCTGCTCTGCGATGAGCCGACTGGTGCATTGGATTCAAAGACATCAAGGGACATCCTTGTCCTGCTCGAAAAGATTAACAAACAATTCGGTACTACGATGCTTATCGTAACCCACAATAATTCGATCAAGAACATGGTCGATCATGTTATATATCTCAAGGACGGTGAGATCTACAAGGATTATTACAACGAGACAAAAACTCCGGCATCGGAACTGGAGGATCTCTGATATGGGGTGGATTCTTTTTAAGAGGGCACTGCGTGATCTCAAAGCCGGCTGGGCAAGATACATCGCTTTGTCTCTTCTTATCATCTTCTCGATATATATCGTGACGAGCCTCATGGGCGCAGCGGTCACGGTAATCGATTATACGGAGATAAGAGACAGAGAGCTGTGCCGCGAAGATGGTGAGTTCTCGGTTTTCGTACCTTTGCGTGATGCGGAACTCGATAATATAACGGACAAAGGCGTATCGGTAGAGAAAATGTTTTTTGCTGATTATGCTCTGAACGATGATCAGGTTTTAAGAGTTTTTAAGGTAAGAGAGAACATCAACAAGATCTCACTCATAGAAGGAGTACTTCCGGCAAATGATAATGAAGCCGTTATCGAGAGACGTTATTCCGAAGTAAATAACATTAAGACCGGTGACAAAGTAACTGTCGGAGAAAAAGAATTCACGGTATCCGGAATAGGTGCAACCCCGGATTACAACACAGTCGTAAAAAAGGTTACGGATTCCGTTGTGGACAGCAGATATTTCGGCTTGCTCTTCGTAACGCCCGAAGCCTATGATGATCTTTATTCTTCAGGATGCTCACTGTCATCAGAAGAATACTACTATGCATATCTTCTGAACGGAGCAATGAGTGAAGAAGAACTTAAGAGTATCCTGGAAGATATCGAATTTGATGTAAACGATGTTGATGATGAATATTTCAGGGAATACTGGGAAAGGATGACGGGCCGTAAGGACGACCTCCTTGAAGGTATCGATGAACTTAATGACGGCGCAGATGAACTGGCAGATGGTGCTGAGGAATTAAGTGACGGCATAGGCGAATTCCATGATGGAATGACAGAACTCCATGATGCGGTTCCCAATCTGACAGATGGCATAGAAGCGCTTGATGATGGGGCTGCAGAACTGGAAAAAGGCGTTAAAGCATATACTGACGGAGTCGGTTCTGTTGAGTCCGGCGCATATGCTTTATATGACGGAACTTCAGCGCTGGCTGACGGAACGGATCAGCTTAACACCGGTGCATCCCAATATGCTGCAGGTGTTGGAGAGTTTGCAGCATCTGCAGGTCTTATGGCACAAAATGAGGATCCGTACATTGCAGGAGTAGCAGCAGGATTTGCAGGACCGGCAAATGAACTGCAGGCAGGATACACTCAGATCAAGTCAGGAATCGAAGGAGTCAATACCGGAGCAGGTTCTCTTCGTGATGGTGCATACCAGCTATATGACGGTATCAAAACACTGAATTCGAACAGTCAGGCATTAAGAGACGGTGTTTCAGCACTGCATGGCGGAATATCCGAACTCCGTGAAGGTGCTGATGACTTTGCAGACGGTATTGATGAATTATATGACGGCTCTAAAGAGATCAATGACGGTGCATCAGAACTTGCCGATGGAGCGAGAGAACTTGCTGACGGTGTCAAGGATTTTTCTGATGAGGCAAATGATCTTATCGATGAGGTCTTCAATATCAAGACATCTAACCTCATGATATTCATGAACCACGCTGAGAACCCGAGGATAGATTCTGCTGCGGATGACGTGCAGATTAATTTCTCTGCGAGTATTATCTTCGGAATCCTGCTGGTAATGCTTTTCGCATACGTTATATCAGTATTCATCGTACACATGATCGATCAGGAAAGTTCAGTAATTGGTGCTCTGTACTCGATGGGTGTAAAGAGAAGAACACTTATGCTCAGCTATATTTCAGTACCGGTAATAGTAACATTCATATCAGGAGTTATCGGCACGGTCATTGCAGTGTTTACACCAGCGGGAATCCCTACTCAGCTTGCGGATACATTAGGTTATTTCTCGATGCCAAAACTCGAGATTGAAGTAACACCCTTCATTATCATCTACGGCCTTGTAATTCCGCCTGTGACAGCATTCATAGTCAACGTGCTTGTTATCCGCAAAAGACTTAAGAAAACGCCTCTGGCGCTTCTTAGAAACGAACAGAAAGCCGTTCGCGCAAAGGAAATCAAGATTAAGGGTCTCAAGTTTATCCCGATGTTCAGGATAAGACAGATGATCCGTGAGATGAGAGCAGCACTTACGGTCATCTTCGGAATGTTCATGAGCCTTCTTGTGGCATTGATGGCGCTCAATACATATGTATACTGCAACAAGGTCAACGATTACTATGTAAACCAGACACATTATCAATATATGTACAATTACAAATATCCGACTGAGGAAGTTCCTGTAGGCGGATATGAGGCAGTGGCAGAAAGCTTTAAGAAAGAGATCTACGGTTATACATTTGACATAACCTTGATGGGTATCACGAATGACAATCCGTTTTTTGATACGGGCGAGCTTCCTGATAACGATTCGGATGTTGTATTAAGCTCTGCTGTTGCAAATAAATACAATCTCTCGGTCGGCGATATATTTACGCTTCAGGGTGATAACGGCGACAGATTATATGCTTTCAGAGTTGTCAGAATATTCGATTATTCAGCATCGCTCATGATGTTCATGGATATTGACAGATGCCGTGATCTCTTCGGTGAGGATGACGATTATTTTAATGTCGTTTTCTCTGATCACGAACTGGATATAGACAGCGGCAGATTGTATTCCACGGTATCTAAGTCTGAGATCGAGAGATCGGCAGGCATCTATGTGGATATGATGGGGACTATGATAATCACAATGTCGGTTGCATCATCAGCGGTCTTTATAGTCGTAATGTATCTGATGATCAAGATGATGATCGACAGATCGGCATTTAACATCTCACTCATTAAGATATTCGGATTCAGAAAAAGGGAAGTCAGGAAGATGTATCTTGACGGCAACTTCTATATGGTAATCATCGGTGCTCTGATAGTAATACCACTTTGTAAAGTGATCATGGATTATATATATCCCAGATATCTCGTGAGCAATGTAGGAGTGGGAATCAGTCCTTCTTACACACCGGAAATGTATGTGATCATCTTTGGCGTGGTCATCGGACTTTACCTTTTGATCAATCTCGTTCTAACGAGAAGACTTAACAAGATCAATCCTGCAATAGTGCTTAAGAACAGGGAATAACTATGATAATAAGCAGAATCATTCTTGACGGAATTGCGATGAGTCTTTTCTTTAACTCCAGTGCCGGCATGTTCTCGTTTGTCATGCCGCAGGCATACAGCACGATGTTCCCTAAGGAGATCAAGCTTGCAGCAGCTCCTTATGTGGATAAAAAAGAAGTCCGTAAGATGACCGTTCTGCTTATTGCGATTTATCTGTTTGTATTTCTGTTTTTCGGTGTAAGTACATATTATTCAGGCGTTACTGGTTTTTGGGATCTTTTTTGGACAGGATACATAGAGATGCTCTTCGTCAACTTCGGAGACCTTCTTATCCTGGACTGCCTGCTGCGTGCACTCACGAAAGATAAGAGAGGTTTTATCAAAGGAGCAGAGAATTGCAAGGCATGGGAACTTAAAGAGTGGATGAAATATGCACTGCCGGAACACCTTATTATCTGGCCGCTTACATGCTGTCCGGTCGCAGGACTTGTAACAGCCGGAATCGTAAATCTTCTGCACTTGATCTTTGGATGAAAGGACTGACCTTATGACTAAGTTTAATGACATCGGAATCAGCAAAGAACTTGATTGGGACAGGATATCTCATCTGTTCAAGATCGGCATAGTTGCTGCGCTAATGGCTCTTGTAGGTGATATTGTTTTAGGATGGGGAGTTGTTGATAATTCCCTCTCAGGAATGGAACAGTATTTCTCGAGATATCTTACAGTGTCAGATGACCGCATCTTTAGATCAGCTGTTTTAGGTCTTATCGGAATTCCCGTGGAATGTCTCTGCTATTTTGGTATTTACAGACTTATTGTAAACAGAAACGAAAAGCTCGCACACATATACCGCAGCGGACTTTTGGGAATGCTCGCATTCGGAAGTTTTTGTCATGTTGTATGCTGCGCAACAGTTTATCATCTTAATGCGATCCACAGGCTGGATACTTCCGCATCGTCTGACGGAACCATTAAATTCGCTCTGTATTTTCTTGTTCCTGTAACAGCCATCTTCCTTGTGTTTTTCCTGATGACAACAGTTGTGCAGATCGTTGCGTTTGCGAAAGGTTACACACCTTACCCCAAATGGTGCTGGATATTCTCGATCGCATCAGGACTCGTCATTGTAGCCGTAACAAGATTTTTCGGAAGCAGTGAAGCGGCAAATGCTATAGGCACCGGATGGATCAGTATTGGCAGTATCTGGACCTATTTAGGGCTTCTCATAATGATGAAGAAAGCAAAGGCAAAGAAGTGATATGAAAAACTATACCAAGGAAGGTCAGAAACTTCCGTTATTCGGAATAGGTCCGTATCTAATCAGCGGCATATCTTTGTTGTCCATAGCTGGACTTGTTATGTCTGGAAATATCTTGAGTTCGGGGTTGCTTGACGGAGTGTGGGCATTGGTCTCCAGGATCGCAGGAATCATCTTCATACCGCTCGGGATCTTTATCTGGTACATGGGCGCGCTCGGTTCAAAGATGGATGAACATATCGAGAATAATAAGCTTCAGACAGGCGGCATTTATGCGTGGGTAAGGAACCCGATGTACGTTGGTGTATGGTTCATAAATATCGGCATGCTCCTGTTATGGCACAATCTGTGGCTCCTGATACTGATACCGGTTCAATGGATGATCCTGACGGTAATATTGAAAAACACTGAAGAGAAATGGCTCCTTGATCTTTATGGTGCGGAATATGCTGCTTATAAGGTAAGAGTCAACCGGCTCATTCCTCTTAAAAGGATCATGAGGAAGTCTGTCAAATATGCATTTATTCTTGGACTGTGTAAACTCTTCAGGATACAGAGAGTCATGGAATTGCCGCCGGAAAAAGCAAAAAAACTTTTCGCGAAGAAATATAAAGGTGTAGTAATTCCAGAACTTAAGGACAGCAAAGTTGCAGCTGAGACCGAATCCGTAAACGGATCAACAATGCTTTGGTACCGTCACCCTGAGCATCCCGGAAAGGTGTGTGTCTATCTGGTAGGAGGCGGAATGCTCAAATACCCGTCACCTTCACAGACGAAAGAAGTGTTAAACCTTTCCAAAAAGCTTAACATCGATTTTGTTCTGCCTTTTTATCCTTTGGTTCATACAGGTAATACACTGACAGATGTCTATGAGACGATCTATGAATTATATAAGGTCCTGCTTCGAAAATATCAGCCTGGAAACATTTATTTCTTAGGCGGTTCGAGCGGTGCAAATCTTGCTCTCGGTATGATTTCTTATATCAATGACAGAGGAGAGGGATTGCCGATGCCGGGCAAGATCTACGCGGGTTCTCCCGGTTCACTCCTTATAAGTGATGAGGAGAAAAAACTCGCTGACAAACTCGATAAGACAGATGTGATCATGAGTCAGAAAGCAACACTTTCTGTATGGGAAGGAATGACCGGTGGCAAAAAGGTCGCTGATTATATGGAATCACTGCAGCTTGGGAACTATACGGGACTGAAGGATGTTTATCTAAGTTTTGGTGGAGATGAAGTCTTCACGGCAGCTGCAGAATCTATCAGGACAAGGCTGGAAATGTATGGTGTTCATGTGACGATGGAGATAGAAGAAGGACTTTACCATGCATATGCATGCATTCCTCTTGTTGACGATGCAATGCCCGGATATCAGAGAATGCTTGAGTATCTAAAAGATTAAGTTTGAGGAGACTGTATGATACTGACATTGTTACTCTCGCTAATAGGATGTATTTCATTATTTCTTGCTATCTGGGGACTGACAGTCACTATGCCGACGAGTCTTCTTGCAAGGAATTTTCCTGCTGATGTGCAGGACTGTCTCAAGCCGAGACTCGAGAGCCTTCCGATGTCGTTTAAGAGAGTTGTCGGATGGATAATACTCATCGGTTTCTGCAATTTGTTTTTGGGTTTGTTTATATATGGCGGAGTCGACGGACTTAGAAATGGATATACATTCTGGCAGTTCTTTCTGAGATTCTTTATTATTGGAGCTTCAGTAAAAGCATTTGATATCGTATGCCTAGATTATATTCTTCTGACAAAGACACAATTTTTTCAGCACTATTTTCCCGAGACAAAAGGGTGCGCAGGATGGAAGCAGTTCGGTTTTAACCGCAAGCAACAAATAAGACAATGTATCATCATTCCGGTTTGCTGCATTATCGGGGCATTGATATTTTCACTTTTATAACTGTATGAGACACGAAGATTATAATTTCAAAGAACATGGTTTTGTTGGTCATCTTGCAGAGCCTGACGGTGGAAGTGATAAGGCTGTCATAGTCGTCATGGGCGGCGAGCAGTCGATACTTCCCGGCATCAAGTTTGCGGAACGCTTTGCCGATTATGGTATTACGGGTCTTTCTGTATCGCTCTTCGGTGCAGAGGGTATCCCTGATTCGCCTGATAATATTCCTGTCGA
>JAIKYD010000031.1 GCA_024683485.1 Saccharofermentans sp.
TAAGTTCATCGAGCTCCGCGGTGTTGACACTATGGTAGCTGCAGCTAAGAAGAAGGCTGAGAAGAAGGGCCTCTCCGAAGAGGAGACAAACGCTCTTATTGCTGATGCACAGAAGAAGGGTATCACACCCGAGAAGGCTCAAGCTCAGATGGAATCTGACTATATGTACTATGCATGCCTTATGTGCAAGTGCGGCGATGCTGACGGTGCTGTTTCCGGCGCATGCCACTCAACAGGCAACACTATCCGTCCTGCTCTCCAGCTCCTTAAGATGAAGCCCGGTATTTCTTCTGTTTCCGGTTTCTTCCTTATGGACGTTCCGGACTGCGATCTTGGTGAGCACGGACTCTTCATTTTCGCTGACTGCGCTGTAAACACAGACGTAGATTCGGCTAAACTCGCAGAGATCGCTAAGCTCTCCGCTGAGTCTTTCGAGAAGTTCATTGGTGCTCCCGCTAAGGTTGCCATGCTCTCATATTCATCTTACGGTTCTGCAAAGCACGCTGATGTTGACAAGGTATCCAACGCAGTCAAGATCGCTAAGGAAAAATATCCTGAACTCGTAGTTGACGGTGAGCTCCAGCTTGATGCAGCTCTTGTTGAGGAAGTCGGTCAGCTCAAGGCTCCAGGTTCACCGGTTGCAGGCCACGCTAACACATTGGTATTCCCTTCGCTCGAAGCAGGCAACATCGGTTACAAGCTCGTTCAGAGACTTGCCAAGGCTCCTGCTTACGGACCTGTCCTCCAGGGACTCGCACTTCCTGTTAATGACCTCTCCAGAGGATGCAACGCTGACGATATCGTTGGTACTGTTGCTATCACTGCAGTTCAGGCACAGGGATGATAAATCCAGATAAGTTTATAGACAGGAGATAAGTCTAATGAAGATTTTAGTAATCAACTGCGGAAGTTCTTCCGCTAAGTTCCAGCTTTTCGACATCGACACAGGCGATGTCCTCGCTAAGGGTAATGCCGAGAGAATCGGAATTGATGGCAAGCTTACTTATAAGCCTTCAGGCAAGGATGAGTTCGTTTCCACAGAGCCTATGCCTGACCACAAGGTTGCTGTCCGCATGATCCTCGACGCACTCGTAGATCCCCAGCATGGCGTAATCTCTGACGTATCCGAGATCGCAGCTGTAGGTCACAGAGTCCTCCATGGCGGTAAGTACTACAGCGAGTCTGTTATCGTTGATGACGATGTTAAGAGAGTCATCAGAGAGTGCTTCCCGTTAGGACCTTTGCATAATCCTGCAAACCTCATTGGTATCGAGGCATGCGAGGATGTTCTTCCTGAAGGTACACCTCAAGTTGCAGTATTCGATACAGCTTTCCATCAGACAATGACCCCGAAGGCATACACATATGCTCTTCCTTATGAGCTTTCTGAGAAGTATGACATCCGCCGTTACGGTTTCCATGGAACATCCCACCGTTATGTAAGCCACAGAGTTGCTGATTTCCTCGGCAAGAAGTATGAGGATCTTCGCATCATCACATGCCACCTTGGTAACGGTTCTTCTTTCGCTGCTGTTAAGGACGGCAAGTGCCAGGATACATCAATGGGCCTCACACCTCTTGCAGGTATCTGCATGGGTACGAGAACAGGTGACATCGATCCCGCTATCGTTCCTTTCCTCATGAAGAACGAGAGATACACAGCTGACGAGATGGACAACCTCCTTAACAAGCAGTCAGGTGTTCAGGGTGTTTCCGGTGTCTCTTCCGACTTCAGAGATCTTGAGAAGGCAGCTAACGAAGGTAACGACAGAGCAAGACTCGCACTCGACATGTTCGCATATCAGGGCAAGAAGATCATCGGGTCTTATGCTGCTGCTATGGGTGGCGTTGATGTTATCGTATTCACAGCTGGTATCGGCGAGAACACAGACCATATGAGAAAGGCTATGTGTGAAGGCCTTGAATTCATGGGCGTTGAATTCGATGAAGATGTAAACACAGGACTCAGAGGCAAGGAAGCTATTATTTCCAAGCCCACATCCAAGGTAACAGTTTGTGTCATTCCTACCAATGAGGAACTTGCAATCGCTCAGGAGACTGAGAGACTCGTAAGATAATCTGACTGATACAGTGAAATAATTGATTAAGGGCTGCCTCGATGAGACAGCCCTAATTATTTAATCGGATATATGCCGGATCAGTAGTTGATATTGAGTCCCTTCCTGATGTCCTTATCGGCACCGAAGATCGTAACTGTATCGCCTTCTTCGAAAAGGAAGTCCGCAGGGAATTCCAGAACCACTTTGCCGCTTCTCTTGATAGATAATACATTAAGATGGTATTTCTTTCTGATGCCCAGTTCAGCGAGACTCTTGCCGATCCATTCCTTAGGGACTTTGATCTCGAATATGGAGAATTCGCCAGGATAATCAAGGTAATCGACAACCCTTCCGGAGCACCAGCGGATAGCTGCCCATTCGGCGAGTTGCTTTTCAGGGAATATTACAGAATCTGCACCATTCCTTAACAGGAACTTCTCATGAACAGATCTCGAAGCTCTTGCAACAACATATTTAGCTCCACATTCTTTTAGCAGGGAGGTAGTCTCAAGGGAAGATTGAAAATCATCACCGATGGCAACGAAGCAGACATCAAAATTTTCAACTCCCAAAGATCTTATGAAACTCTCATTGGTTGCATCACCTATCAGCGAACTTGTGACCATTCCCAGAACAGGTTCCAGGCGTTCCTCGGAGGAATCAACCGCCAATATCTCATCTCCCGCTTTGTTCAGCTGATCTATAAGATGGTAGCCGAAACGTCCGATTCCAATTACAAGTATGCTCTTCATATATATTTCCTTTCCGCCGGATCAACCGACTGCTATGTCATCTGCCGGATACTGTTTGTTGCCCGTTGATTTGCGTGTGATAGCTGCAAATACTAGAGTAAGTCCTCCGACACGTCCCATATACATCATTAAGATCAGTATTATCTTTGAGGCCGTAGCCAGCTCAGGAGTGATGCCCATCGAAAGACCAACGGTTCCAACAGCTGATGCACTCTCGAATAAAGTCTTCAGGAAAGCTATGTGTTCGATCTTGGAGATCAGCATTGCTCCGATCATGGTGATCAAAACATCGAGCATAAATACCGCAATAGCACCTGATATAGCCTCTGATTTGATCCTCCGCTTGAATACTGCCGGAGATTTCTCGTGTTTAAATACAGAGATCATGGTGAAGAAAAGGACAGCTACTGTCGTAATCTTCATACCGCCTGCCGTGGAACCTGGAGCGCCGCCAATGAGCATCAGGATAACAGTCATCAGGATGCCTGTCCCTGAGAAATAATTGTAATCAGTTGTGTTAAAGCCTGCAGTTCTCGGTGTTACAGCCTGGAACAGTGAAGCAAAGAACCTCTGTCCGAAGGGAAGATGACTGTATTCACCGAACCACAGGTAGATCATGGGTACTAAAACAAGTATTATTTCCATTACGATAATGATCTTGCTCTGTGTGCTGTATCTTGAGAATTTAAATCCGTATCTTTTGATATCCAGCCATGTGAGGAATCCGAGACCGCCTGTAAGGATAAGAACAACGAGAGTCAGAACGATTATGGGGTTGTCCATGTAGGGCATCATTGATGAGAAAGATCCGTGTGCACCATTCAGATCAAAGCCCGCATTACAGAAAGCAGATACTGATGTGAAGACAGCAAGCCAGATTCCTTTTAAAAATCCGTACTCTGAAATAAAGACAGGTGACAGTAATATTGCTCCTGCGGCTTCGAAAATAACTGTCCCGGTGCATATGAATCCTGTATATTTCAGGATCTCACCAAGATTTGGTGCGGAAACAGCTTCCTGCAGAGTTGATCGGGCCTGCAGACTTATCTTCTTGCCTATGAGCTTGCTTAAGATCGTGGTCATAGTAACCACGCCCATTCCGCCGATCTGGATCATTGTAAGGATCACAATCTGACCGAATAATGACCAGTGTGTAGCCGTATCATAAACAATAAGTCCGGTAACGCAGCTTGCTGAGGTGGCTGTAAAGAACGCATCGGTGAATCCTGTCCACTCTCCCGTCTTTGTTGAGATGGGCAGCATAAGAAGGACTGCACCGGCCAGGATCATCAGCAGGAATCCCAGGAGGATGCTCTGGGAGCCATTCAGTCTGAAATGTTTTTGTCGGTTACTATTCATAAAGAACATTATAAAACTAACTATTTATTTTTTAAAAGCAAATTGTCCCATTAATTGACGGTCAAGCTCAGTCATTACTGATATAATCTCTTAGAGTTATAGATTTACGGGAGATATTTGTTTTGTCAGAGAATAATTACAGTAATTCAGATGAATTTTTCAGAGATCTTGAGAATATATACGGACAGGACACCGGAACGGTTATAGGGCAGGATGCAGACCAGCTGCTGGAAGGCCTTAACAGTGAGCAGAAAGACGCCGTAACACATCTTGACGGTCCTTTACTTATCCTTGCAGGTGCAGGATCCGGCAAGACCAGAGTTATTACATACCGTATCGCTTACATGATGAAGAAGCATAATGTTGCGCCTTCATCTATTCTCGCGATCACATTTACCAACAAGGCTGCAAATGAGATGCGCCAGAGAATAGAAGGACTGGTTGGTGAGAGTTCCAAGTTTATATGGTGCGGTACATTCCACAGTATTTTCGCGAGAATACTGAGGCGCCATTCAGAACTTCTCGGATATACTAAGAATTTCTCTATCATAGACACTGATGACCAGTTAAAGCTCGTCAAAGAATCAATGAAGGAACTTGATATATCTGACAGCCAGTTTAAGCCAAAGTCTGTACAGAGTGAGATATCAAATGCCAAAAATAAGTTCATAGATGTTGAGGAATATTCACTCCTGGCAGGCAAGGAGTATTTTCTGGGCGTTGTTGCAAGGATTTACAAGAGATATCAGGAGAAGCTCCTTGCCAATAATGCAATGGATTTTGATGACATCCTTATAAACATGGTTAAACTTCTTGAGAAGAATCCTGATGTCAGGGAGCTTTACAAAAACAAGTTCCGTTATATTATGGTCGATGAATATCAGGATACCAATATGGCGCAATACCGTGCGGTAATGCAGCTTGCCCAAGGTAACGGGAATATCTGTGTGGTAGGTGATGATGACCAGTCGATCTATTCTTTCAGAGGTGCAGATGTCAGGCTTATCCTGAAATTTGAGAAGGACTTTCCCGGATCCAGGGTAATAAAACTTGAAGAGAATTACCGTTCCACGAGAACGATTCTTGAAGCTGCCAACTGTGTCATCGCCAATAACAAGAAGCGCAAGAGCAAGCATTTACGTACAGAAGGCGAAGAGGGCGATAAGATTATCGTCATGAATGCTGATACAAGCAATGGAGAAGCAGACTTTGTAGGAAGGACCATCAAGATGATGGCCGATAAAGGCAAGTTCAAGTATTCTGATTGTGCTGTTCTTTACAGAATGAATGCTCTTTCCCGTAATATCGAGACCACACTTCATAATCTCGGGATTCCTTTCAGAGTATATGGAGGTATGAGATTCTATGACAGGAAAGAGATCAAGGATATTCTTGCTTATCTGAGGCTCATTAACGATCCGAAGGATAATATCGCATTTGAGCGGATAATAAATGTTCCGAAGAGGGGAATAGGTGATACCACCATCGAGAAGATAAGACAGTATGCGATAGGGGATAACATCAGTATGTTTGAATGTGCCATGCATGCTGTGGATTATCCCGAACTTGTAAGGTCTGCATCAAGGATATGTGCTTTTACCGATCTGATCAACAATATGCGCGACAAGCTTAGAGAGAATGAGCTGGACTTTGCCGGATTTGTTGACTATGTTGAGAACGAATCAGGCATTATTGAGGAAATTACCGAACAGCGGGAGAAAAAAGGCGACATCATCGACAGGGTCGAGAACCTGAAAGAACTCTTATCCGAAGCCAAGGAATATGATAAGGCACACCGTGCTGAGCCTGTTGATATGGACAGTCTTGAGATCGATGAGGGGGATGGGCTTCCCGTGGAAGTTGACGATGATTTCTTTTTTGATACTGCGACTGCAGATACAACGGAAGGGATACTCGGGCTTTACCTTGAGAACGCATCTCTGTTCACAGAGGGCGATGAATACAATGACGGTGATGATTACGTTAAGCTTATGTCAATACACAGCAGTAAGGGACTTGAGTTTGGCGCCGTGTTTATTATTGGTCTGGAAGAGGGGGTTTTCCCAAGTTACAGATCTGTTCAGAGCGTTGAAGACACGGAAGAAGAGAGAAGGCTTATGTATGTGGCTATAACAAGAGCCAAGAAAAATCTGTTTATTGTTTTATCAAGACAGAGGATGCTCTTCGGTCAGACTAACTGCAACCAGCCATCAAGATTTATCAAGGAGATTTCTCCTGAATATCTGTATCTGATGGGAACGAAGAGGGAGGCACCAAAGGAAGTTCCCCAGGGAGAGACCAACAGGGAAAAATCCAGGAAGTCCATTGCTTCTGCTATCAAATCACAGTTTACGGTTGAAAAAGACAGAAAGACTGCATCACGTGAGGGACAGCTTGGGCCAGCTGACCTTGTTGAAGGAATGAGAGTTGTTCATCCTAGATTTGGTGAGGGTATTATCCTCAAAGTGGAACCTGTCGGCGGTGATGCTCTTATTACTGTTGATTTTGATGGAATGCGCAAGAACATGCTTGCTAATTCTGCCGGATTGAAAAAGGGATAAACCTTGTGAAGTTCCGGCAAATCTTAAGGGTTTGCCGGGAATCGGTCAATTCAATTGTAGTATAATAACTTATTGTGTTTTAAGGAGACCATTAAAGATGTCAGACAATCTTAGTTTTCAGGACCTCTATGCTGACAGCATTGCCAGCATAGGAAAGTCAGACAAGATCTCCGAGGCAACAAAAGCCAAGATCAAAATGCTTCATGAGCAGAAGGATAAGTGCCTGAGTGTTAATGCTGTCAAATGTTCCGAATCCAGAGGCAGAACCATTCCCGAGAAGGACGGTGACATAAGGAACTGCTTCGAGCGGGATATGGGCAGAATAATATATTCACAGGCTTTCAGGCGGCTTAAACATAAGACTCAGGTGTTCTTCAACCCGTCTAATGACCATATATGTTCCAGACTTGAGCATGTTATTTATGTGGATTATATTTCGTCAACTATAGGCAGAGCATTAAATCTGAATGTGGATCTCATAAGGGCTATCGCGCTGGGACATGATGTTGGACACACACCTTTCGGACACAGCGGCGAAAGGAGTCTTAACAATAAACTCAAAGAAGTGGACAGCAATCTTTATTTTGAACATGAATCAAATGGTCTGAGAGTGCTGGATATAATAGAGAAACACAACGGAAGCAACGGATTGAATCTCACATTCGAAGTAAGGGACGGAATTATCTCCCATTGCGGCGAATATTATTCAGAAAGAAAACTTGTTCCCTGCAGGGATAAGACAGAAGAGGATCTTTCATACCTGATTCCAAAGAAAGACCGTAAAGGTCCTGCAACACTGGAAGGTTGTGTTGTCAGATTTGCAGATAAGATCGCATATGTCGGAAGAGATATTGAAGATGCGTTAAGGACCGGAGTGATCGCAAGTGAGTTTGATGTTCCTGCTGTCGCGGATGTAATGGGCAGTTCCAATTCAGAGATAATCAATTTTCTGGTCCAGGATATTATCGAGAACAGTATGGATAAAGGCTGCATCATGATGAGTGATCATGCGGGAGAGGCCTTGGAGCATACACTTAAGGACAATGTTAATAAGATCTATACCACACAAAAGGTTAAGACTTACGAGAAGTATTGTGATGTTATGATCGAAGGCCTTTTCGATGCTTTTTATGAAGCAGTTCAGAATATCGGCAAAGCAGCGGATTCAAAGTCTCCGGCTATAAGGAAATTTGCCGAATTTGTGTATAACCATCCGGACTTCAAGGAAAAGGTGAATACGCCTCTTCCTATTTATGTTTCGGATTATATTGCGGGGATGACAGATTCATTTGCAGTGAGCTGTTTTAACGAGATATATAAGAGTTAACGGGGTTTTTGTATGGATAATAAGGAAGAATATGGTTTTTTTGCTATGCTTGACCGCATGCAGTATATCGGAAGATGGGCGCTGATGCGTAATAGCCGTACTGAGAATATAAAAGAGCACAGCTTCGATGTTGCGGTGATTGCACACTGTCTTGCTGTGCTTCACAACAGATTTGAAAAAGATACCGAAGGTGCGGTGTTACCTGATCCGTATAAGGTTCAGGCATACGCTTTATATCATGATTGCACGGAGATCCTGACTGGGGATCTGCCAACACCTATAAAGTACCGCAATAAAGAGATCACAAAAGCGTATAAGGAAGTTGAATCGGAGGCTGCTGCAAGTCTGGTTGAACTCCTGCCTGACGATCCGGAGATGAGGGCGGAATACCAGGAACTTCTGGCACCGTCACTGAACTCTGAAGAGGCCAAAGTTATTCATAAACTTGTTAAGGCTGCTGACAAGATAGCAGCATATATTAAGTGCCTGAGGGAAGAGAGCACCGGCAATGCTGAGTTCTCGGCTGCCAAGGAATCAACCGGGAAGATCATCAGTGAGATGAATATGCCTGAAGTCAGATATTTTATGGAGCATTTTGTTCCTTCTTACGGATACACTTTGGATAAGATAACCGGGAGGGACGCTTAACCAATGTTTGTAAGAAGACCCGAGTATTTTGCTGCAGCGGTTCTTGGCGGAGTCCTTGCAATCGCCTCGGCAGCTTTTACGGTAATAAACCTTGATACAGGGATCAGCTGTCCTGACAGAAAGACGATGAAAGAAGCAGATGATATCGTTGCCCGGGCTGGAATGCTGACATCAAGTTCAGAAGCTGAGATAAGGATCGCAAAATCACGTGTTGAGGATGGACTGGTATCATGCGGAGATTATGTTATATCGGTAATGACTTCGCCCGAGTATTTACTGACTGGAGTTTCAGATGAGAAGTTTGCTTCTGATCTTTGTAATGTAATATATGGTGAAACACGCAGTGATGAGGTCGGTCTTATAATTGATGATCTGAAAGATAATTCGAGGACTGTTGCAATAGACAGAGCGATGGCTTCAGAGAACAAAGATCTAAAAGCTTCCGGTACTCCATCCGGCAAGGGTTCGGTCATCTCTGATGTCAGTCTCGTTTCGGCCATTGATTCGTCTGAACAGTATACAGTTGGGATTAGAGAAGCAAAGGGATCTTATACCGCTACAGGAGATGATGTCAGGACTGATTTCTTCGTTGACGGTTCACTTTATTATGGTTATCTAAGATTTGATGACGGTAATAACGGCAAGGGTTCTGACCGCCGTGAATTTGTGTTGTCTTGGGATACTGCCGATTGTGTTCCGGGAAAACATGAAGTATATGCTCTCCTTAGAAGTTCAGACGGGCGTGGAACGGTTATTTCCGGGGGAGAGATAACGATTCCGAAGAAAGTGTCTATTTATCCGGATTCTGTAGCTGAAGGTCTGATCCCTAGCGGGAATCAGACTGCCTGGTACATGATCGACTGCGGTGATGATGACTGCTATATTGATTTTGCCGGATTATCGGATGATATAAGGGTATCGCTTTATGACCTTAAGGGCGATCTGATAGGTGCCAACGAGAACCCGGGTATACCATATGCGATGCTGAGGGGAAGGAAGCAGGATACTGATGCAGTCTCGCGCGAGACCGGCATTTCAGGTGTATCCAACTGTTTCTATGTTTGTGTCAGCAGGACCGGCACTGGAAGTGATATAGGCAAGGATATAGATTTTACTATGATCCAGTCTAAAGAATGTGCTTATTTTGACGGATGCTATATGGCGGTTACCGGAGATGACGGAAAAGGCAAAGTAAAGCTTACTGACATGAGCAATACAACTTATGAGGTTGAAAGGAAGAAAGCAGGGATCCTTCCGGTCAATGGTGCTCTCTCAGAATGTTATATTAATGATTCCGCTCCTGATCAGTTCCTGGATATTTATCCTGAATTTGATTACCGTACACGTGATTATGCATATTACATGAACAGGACGGGCAGTATTGCTGTCAGATGCAGTGCGCTTGAAGGTTATTCTGCAAGCGTTACTATTAAGGCTGATTCAAACGGTGATATATTCACTTTGGACCAGGGACAGCTTTATGAGATCCCTCAGGGTGAAACAGTCATTACCTGTACTGTCACAGGTTTTGACGGAACTTCAGAAGACTATTCTTTCTTTTTGTTGAATGGTGATGATGAAGGTGATTTCAGTGAGACTACGCTTTCCAAATTCCCTGCAAGTTATTACAGCGGACTTTGGCTTTTGCACAGTCTTAAGCCGGACTATTTTTTCACACCCTACTATACTAATCTTGCATTTGATACTGCACTTGCAGCAGAGGACAGCAAGGGAAGAAATCTAATCCAGAATTCCTCTTATCCGTCTTATGTTAAGCCTAACAGCCAGGTTTACGATAAGCCTGACTGGATGGCAGCTAAGACTGAAGTTGTCAGTTATTATATGGATCCGAGAAATTTTTTTACTCCGGAAAGGATCTTTGCATTTGAGATGCTCGGATTTGATCCGAAGGTACACACAACTGACGGGGTCAGAGAGATAATCAGAGGATCATTTATGGATGGCTCCGCTGACTATGATTATGCTGAACTCATTTATGCAGCCGGCGAGAAAGCCGGTGTGTCACCGTATTTTCTTGCAAGCAGGATTATTCAGGAAATGGGGTATAACGGAGAGTCGGCTTTGTGCAGAGGTGACCTTTCCGATTTTGAAGGTTATTACAACTACTACAATATAGGAGCTTATGCAACAACTGAACCCGGTGGTGCTGTTGTAAACGGTGCGAAATACGCCCAGTGGGGAAGAGAGTGGGAAGCTCAGGAGATAACGGATACAGAGGCTTCATACCTTCTTCCGTGGACATCTGTTGAACGGGCTATAGCAGGTGGTGCTATTTGGATCGCAACAGGATATATAGATAAAGGCCAGAATACACTGTATTTCCAGAAGTTCGATGTTCTTGATGATGGCACTGACAAGTATAATCATCAGTATGCCCAGAATATTATGATGGCTTATTCTGAAGGTATGAGGTATTACAGAAGTTATGATTCAATAGGCATGACAGATGCCGGATTTGAATTCATAATACCTGTATACAACAATATGCCTGATTCATATGGGAGCCTCCCTGAATGAGAAGTGTTTTTGACAGGATAATTAAAAAAATGTTTGCAAAAGTGATTGCAGTTATGCTTGTGGTCATTTTTGTTGCTTCTGCCTGTCTTATGTGCCTGACATTAAGAGCAAATGCTGATTCTGATGTCGTTATATCGGCGACCACCAGACAGACAAATGTCGGTCCCGGTGATATCCTGATCGTAGATGTCGTAGCGAACAGACTGCCTGGAGTCACGGAATTTGGTCCTGTCGTATTCAATTTTGATTCGGATAAAGCTGAATATGTAGCTTTCGAACAGGGCGAAGAACTCTCGAATTATGTGTTCAATGAGACTCAGAACGATGGTGTTTTGTCGATCATCGGCATGGATCAGATGATGAATATCAGCACTGATATTAATGGCGAAGACGTTGTTTCAGCATCTTTCTATTCAGAGTTTCAGGTTGTCTTGTTTACGATTACTTTGAGGCTTTTACCAGACAGTAACGGCGAGATCAACTGCTGGATAAGTGATACCGGTGAATTCATTGCAGTGGATGAAAGCATTTCGACGGATATAGGCAGCGGAATAACACTTCCTGTCAGCAGAAGCGGTCTGTCAAGTGATGCGACTTTGGCTTCGTTGAAGATAAGAGGCGCCACGATTACGCCGGAATTTAACCCCAATATTACAGAGTACAGCTGTTCCGTTGAACGTTCAGTAACAGAGGTTCAGGTCAGCGTGTTGGCGAGTAATCTATGGGCGGCGATCATTATCGATGGCAACCAGCATCTCAATATGGGTGACAATATTGTCAATATAAATGTAACAGCACAGGACGGTATCAGCCGTATGCGGTATACGATCCATGTCCTGCGTAAAGAGAGTAATGTTCCTGAGGACGCTTCGCTTGTTGATATGGACGGAAATACTTACACATTTGTGGATGCTCCAGAAGATGCGCAAGTCCCTGCAGGATTTGTACAAACGACCAGAGTTATAAACGGATACAGCGTGCCGGTTTATGTCAGGGATGGAGTAACAAGTATACTTTTATATATGTTTGACGGAACACAGTCACCGGGATTTTATCTTTATAACAGCACAGCGAAAACCGTTATGAGATATGAGCCTGAGAATACAATAATAGAGACTTCTTCTATTCTTAAAGTGACAGAGGTTCCTTCAGATATTGTAATCCCTGATGAGTTCAAACCGGATGAGTTTGACACAGGTTCTATGGTGTTATCAGGTTATTCCAATAATGATGGCGATTTTATCGTTTATCTTTCTGATGAGAACGGCAGCAAGGATTTCTATTTTTATGATAAGCTCAGCGGTTCGATCAGTCTGTACAGATTTGCGGACAAAAAGGCGGAGATATTGTACTCATATCTGTTTGATGTTTTTCTTGTAATTGCTATTATTGAGGCGGTCATTATAACGATTACCGTTTATATCGTAAGAAGAATGGTCTCAGAGAGAACAAATCCGAGACCAAAGAGGGTATAAAGGAAGAGAAGCATGGATATAAAGACAATCATATTCGGAGATAAAAGCCTTACCGAGAAACAGGAGAAGAAGCGCAAGCTTTTTATGTATCTTGTCAGTGGAGGTCTTACCACGGCAGCTAACTGGATAGTCTATATCCTTTTTGATCTTCTGGTAAGAGCGGATATGATGGTATCGGTTCTTAATTTTGAGTTTTCTCTCAAGATTGCCGTAAAGCAGATCGTGGGCTGGATAGTTGCTGTTATAGTTGCTTATTTCCTTAACAGGATCACGGTGTTCAGATCCAAGGGAAACATCGTAAGAGAGCTTATTACTTTTGCCGGCGCAAGAGTCCTTTCTTTTCTCGTTCTGGAATTGGGCGTGATGTATCTGATGATATGGATTTGCGAGGCAATTACGGGTGTTTCTGCCTCAACACCGATGACTTATATAGGTTCGTTTGCATTTACTTATGATTATCTTGTTAAACTTATTAACTGCATATTTGTTATCATAGCCAACTATGTCTTGAGTAAACTTATGGTCTTCAAGAAGAAGGATATGGTGGATTATAAAGCGGAAGAAGATAAGGAAGACGGTTCTTCCGGGGAAGCGTAAAGCTGATGTCTGATCACGGTATGCCTGAGCTCCTTAAGGGAGCATTGCAGTTTGGAATCAAACCCGGACTTGAGAGAATAAGCGAGCTTATGAGACTCCTTGGGAATCCGCAGGACAGTTTCAGATCTGTTCATATTGCGGGAACCAACGGAAAAGGTTCCGTGGCAACATTTATATCTTCAATAATGGCTGCCGGAGGCAGTAAAGTCGGAGTATTTACATCTCCATATCTTGAGAGGTTTTCTGAACGTATCAGGATCATTGACGGAAAAAAGGGACTTGAAGAATACGTCAGGGACGACAGTTACGGAGAGATCAATGATGTTGATCTTTCAAGATACTCTGTCATGGTAAAGCAGGCTAAGGATAAGATGCTGTCCGGCGGGACCTTTGATGAACCTACAGAATTTGAACTGATCACAGCTATTTGTTTTCTTTATTTTGCAGACCGGAAGGTCGATATTGCAGTGCTTGAGACCGGACTTGGCGGAAGGCTTGATTCAACAAACATTATTAAGGATCCACTGGTTACGGTCATCACGGCGATAGGCCTTGATCACTGCGGAGTATTGGGAAATACGGTCTCTGAGATAACAGGTGAAAAGGCCGGGATATTCAAAAAAGGAGCTCCCTGTGTTTGTTTTGATCCGGAACTCATGATCCTGCCCGAAGATATGAAGAATGATGTAAGGAATACTCTTGTTTCCAAGGCGCGCGAAAAGAATGCTGATATTACTTTTGCAGGGAATTCCGAAGCATATGGCAGCGCAAGATTTACTGAAGACGGACAGATGGAATTCAAATATGGTGATGTTATATATGTCACTGCACTTAACGGCAGGCATCAGATCGGGAATGCGGTTACAGCAATAGAAGCCTGCAGGAAATGCGGGGTGCCGGAAACTGCAATAAAGGAAGGAATAGCTTTCGCTAGATGGAAGAGCAGAGCTGAGATACTCAGTATTGATCCCACGGTCATTATTGACGGAGGTCATAATCCGCAGGGTGCTGCAAGTCTCGGTGAGACAATGAATGAGATGCTCGGGGGATCGCTTAAAGGCAAACCTGTAAGACTTCTCATGGGCGTTATGGCTGACAAGGATGTTCAGGGTATACTTGAGGCTTATAAAGCCTGTGGTCTGAATATAAGAAGTGCAGTAACAGTGATGCCGGACAACCCCAGAAGCGAGCCTGCCGATGTTCTCGCACAGAAAATTAATTATGTGTATAATATCAGCGGCGATTTGACGGCCTGCCAGAATGCTGAAGAAGGCACAAAGCTGGCATACGGGAAATCGGTCAAAGACGGTATGATACTTCTTGCGACCGGATCGCTTTATCTTACGGGTCAGATAAGAGCAACTCTGAAAGGATTGATCAGATGCACGACTATTTAAGCTTATGTATGATGATACAGCCTATAAATGAGTCGAGTCTCATTCTTTTCGATGTAAGCAACGAAGAGAAATCCCGTATAGTCCGCCAATATAACAGGGCATTGCAGAACAGCCAGGGCGATGGAACCGATGTTGCCCAGATATTCTTAAAACCGTTGATCTCACAGTATCAGAAATGGGGAGATCCGGCTTTGATCTTCGGACTCTGCCTTGCAAGGGAAGGTCAGTTCAAAAGAGCTGAAGGAAGTCTTGCTTTTGCTATCCAGGGCGTTCTTGGAACTGAACAGTATCTTACTATTGCCCAGGAAGCGTTAAGAATGGTACGTGAGGATATCAAGAATCCTCCGGCAGATCTTCCGCCTGCTGATATTGCCGGCAAACTCAAGAATGCACAGATGGCCTCAGGTTCATCTCCTGCTGCTAGGGCCAATTTCCAGGCACCGATCCTTACCAAGGCTCAAAAGAGTTCGGAAGCTCCGCAGATGGCTTCGAGCAAGGAGCGGAGAGATATAATGATGCGTTCGGGAGGTGTTGCAGACGAACTGCCGGATGATTCAATAGATATTGAGGATATCAAATCTCCGAGAGAGCGGATGAAATCTTTAGTCATAGTTGGCATAGTAATTTTGTCACTCTTGTTAGTGACGTTGCTTATCATATTTGGTATTATTCCTCTGGTAAAACAGATTGAGGACGGTGCAGCTGCCCGGGATAAGATTGAATATCTGCACGGAGAGTTCTATAAGAACAGATATGATCCTGAGGTGTCGGCAATAATGAGTGCCTACGAATCAAGTTACGGAACGGTCTGGACACGGAATTCTCAGGATCAGGAAATCACTGTGGCTGAGACGACAACAGAAGAAACGGCTACGACTCCTGAAGAGACACAGCTTACGGCATCGCTTGCCGAGACTACGACTCAGGCAGAAGAGACAACAGAACCTGAGGAGACTCAAGGAGAGGATGAATGAAATATATAAGCACAAGAGGGTATGAAGGAAATTTTTCTTCAAGCGAAGCGATCATAAGAGGTATCGCTCCTGATGGCGGACTCTTTGTTCCCGAGTCGATCCCACAGCTCACAAAAGAAGATCTGGAAGCTATGCAGACAATGCAGTTTTATCAGCTTTCCGCTTTTGTTCTGTCAAAATTCCTTACAGATTTTACTGAAGCAGAGCTCCTTGAATATACAAAGCAGGCTTATTCTGAGGATAAGTGGGGTGAGAATCCTGTTCCTTTGGTTCAGCTAAATGAATATAACGACAGGGAATATATCCTTGAACTCTGGCACGGGCCAACATGTGCATTTAAGGATGTAGCACTTCAACTTCTGCCTCACCTTATGACAGCTTCTGCTAAGAAGACAGGAACTGCTAAAAAGATATGTATACTTACTGCCACATCCGGAGATACCGGCAAGGCGGCACTTGAGGGATTTAAAGATCTTCCCGGAACGGAGATAATAGTTTTCTATCCGACAGGCGGTGTATCTGAAGCGCAGAAACTGCAAATGGTTACGACCGGCGGAGACAATACCCATGTTATTGCCGTTAACGGATGCTTTGATGATGCCCAGACAGGTGTTAAGAATATCTTCGGCAACAAGACGCTGGCAGAGACACTTGACAATAACGGCATCATGCTTTCGTCTGCCAATTCGATCAACTGGGGACGTCTTGCGCCTCAGATTGCTTATTATGTTTATTCTTATGTTGAACTGATAAGAAAAGGAAAGATGGATCTGACCGAGTCATTCAACATTGTTGTGCCGACGGGCAATTTCGGAAATATCCTTGCCGCCTGGTTTGCCAAGCAGATGGGCATTCCGGTCCATAAACTTATCTGTGCATCCAACCGCAATAAGGTGCTTTGTGATTTCTTCTCAAGCGGTATCTATGACCGTAACAGGGAGTTTTACAAGACAACCTCACCTTCTATGGATATCCTGATCTCATCCAATCTCGAGAGACTTTTGTTTGAGATTGCGGATAAGGATCCGGTAAAGGTGAAGGAATGGATGAGACAGCTCAATGAAGACGGAAAGTACAGCGTTGACAAGGATACGCTGAAAGCTCTTCAGAGACTGTTTGTCGGCGGATTTGCCGATGAGACCGGAGTCTCAAAGACGATCCTTGAAGTATATGACAGGACGGATAATGTTATCGATCCGCACACTGCTGTTGGATTTAATATCTACGGAAGATATCACCAGAGATCGGGAGATGAGAGCAAAACGGTATTTGCTTCCACCGCTTCTCCGTTTAAGTTTGCCCCCGCTGTTATGGATGCATTGAGGGGCGCAGGTTATTCCAATGATAAGTCAATACCGGATATCATTTCAGAACTTGCAGAGGAAAGCGGACTTGTCATTCCGCAGTCAATATCTGAACTGCCGTCGCTTGAAGTAAGGCATAAGGATGTTATCGAGAAAGAGCAGATGGAGAGCAAAGTCCGCGAGATCCTTCTCGATTGATAAGCAATCTAAGGCTTTTTCTTTTACGGAAAAAGCCTTTTTTATAAAAGGGGGAAACATTATGAAACGTTATCTTGTTTTGGAGAACGGCAACATTTACGAAGGTGAGGCAATGGGTGCCGGTGGAAGTGTTATATCGGAGATCGTATTTACGACTGCGATGACAGCATATCTGGAGACACTGACTGATCCGAGTTACAAAGGTCAGGCAGTTGTTCAGACTTTCCCCCTGATAGGTAACTACGGAATCATCACACCGGATATGGAGAGCGGCAAGGTAAACGTATCGGGTTATATCGTAAGAGAAGTATGTGAGCTCCCTTCCAATTTCAGGTGCGAAAAGGATATGGATACTTTCCTTAAGGAGCAGGGTATTCCCGGAATCAAGGGGATCGATACGAGAGCTCTGACAAAGAGTTTGAGAGAATCAGGTACGATGAACGGTGCAATATGTGACCGTCCTGATGAGTTCTCGTTAGATGAGATCAAGGCATACAGGATCAAGGATCCGGTTGAGGAAGTAACGACAAAAGAGGAACAGGTGGTTCCCGCAAAGGACGAAGTAAAGTTCAGGGTTGCCATGTTCGACTTCGGTATCAAGTCAAACATCGCAAGAGAACTTGCCAAGAGAGGCTGCGAAGTTCATCTTCTTCCAGCAGATACATCTTCAGCCAAGGTTAAGGAGATCGATCCTGACGGCATCTTCCTGTCTAACGGTCCGGGAGATCCTGAGGATAATATAAAGGCAATTGAGACGATGAAGGAGATCAAGGACTGGGGCATACCCGTCATGGGTATCTGCTTAGGTCACCAGATCCTTGCGCTTGCTCACGGATTTAAGACTTCCAAGCTTAAGTATGGCCACAGAGGTGCAAATCACCCTGTTAAGAATCTGGAGACCGGAAGAGTTTATATCACATCACAAAACCACGGTTATCAGGTTCTGAGTGATTCGATCGATACAAAGGTCGCGAAAGAATACTTCGTTAACGTAAACGACGGAACAAATGAAGGAATCAAGTATCTTGATAAGCCCGCATACTCCGTACAGTTCCATCCGGAAGCCTGCGGAGGCCCGAAGGATACGGAATTTCTTTTCGATATGTTTATTCAGATGATGTCAGAGAAGAAGGGGGACAACTAATATGCCGCTTGATAAAACTATAAGAAAAGTTCTTGTTATCGGATCAGGTCCTATCGTAATCGGACAGGCAGCCGAATTTGACTACGCAGGCACGCAGGCCTGCAGAGCTCTGCGTGAAGACGGCATTGAGATCGTTCTTTTGAACTCCAACCCCGCTACCATCATGACTGATAAGTCAATGGCAGATAAGATCTATATCGAGCCGCTGACACTTACGACTGTTAAGAGAATCATCGAGACAGAAAAGCCAGACTCGATTCTCTCAGGTCTGGGCGGACAGACAGCTCTTACACTCTGTATGCAGCTCGCCAAGGAAGGTTTCCTCGAATCCCACGGCGTTAAGCTCTTAGGTTCATCACCCGAGTGTATTGACAAGGCCGAAGACCGTCAGATGTTCAAGGACACGATGGAAGCGATCGGCCAGCCCTGCATCCCTTCAAAGGTTGTAACGACAGTTGAGGATGCGATGGATTTTGCAAAGGAGATCGGCTATCCGGTTATCGTAAGACCTGCATTCACATTAGGCGGAACGGGCGGCGGTATCGCAAACAATGAAGACGAACTCCATGAGATCGCAAGAAACGGTCTTGCTCTGTCTCCAATCACACAGGTACTTATCGAGAGAGGTATCGCAGGATGGAAAGAGATCGAGTTCGAAGTCATTAGAGATAAGGACGGCAACGTAATCACAGTCTGCTCAATGGAGAACCTGGATCCTGTCGGAGTACATACAGGTGACTCAATAGTTATCGCTCCCGCAGTAACGCTCTCAGACAAAGAGTATCAGATGCTCAGAACTGCTTCACTTAACATAATCGAAGCACTGGGCGTTGAAGGCGGTTGTAACTGCCAGTTTGCTCTTAATCCCAACTCATTCGAGTATGCGGTAATCGAGGTTAACCCGAGAGTTTCCAGATCATCTGCTCTTGCATCCAAGGCTACTGGTTACCCGATCGCAAAGGTGGCTACGAAGATTGCTATCGGTTACAGACTCCACGAGATCGTAAATGCCGTAACTGGTCATACATATGCAGCTTTCGAGCCTGCACTGGATTATGTTGCAGTTAAGTATCCGAAGTGGCCTTTTGACAAGTTCGTATATGCCAAGAGAAATCTCGGAACACAGATGAAGGCGACAGGCGAAGTCATGGCAATCTCTGATTCATTTGAGAGCGCTCTCATGAAAGCGGTAAGAGGCGCAGAGATCTCTGCTGATACTCTTCACTTAAAGAAAATGGAAGATGTTGCAGACGAAGATCTAATGGAGCGCTGCGTTACGCCTACTGACGAGAGACTCTTCTATGTTGCTGAAGCAATCAGAAGAGGCGCCCCGATCGAGAAGATCAATAAAGAGACAAAGATCGATATGTGGTTTCTTGCCAAGATCAAGAATCTCATTGATTTTGAGAAGGCTATTACAGATAAAGAGATCTCTTTCGATGAGTATGTAAAGGCTAAAAAACTCGGTTTCACAGACAAGGCAATCGCAAGAATTACAGGCAAGCCTGTTACTTACGAACTCAAGCCCACATTCAAGATGGTTGATACTTGCGCTGGTGAGTTCGAAGCGCATACACCTTATTTCTATGCTACATTCAACAGACCTGAGGAAGGCGGCGAGAACGAAGCTGACTTCGAGAAGGCAGGCGATAAGGATAAGCAGACGGTAATTGTATTCGGTTCAGGTCCGATCAGGATCGGTCAGGGTATCGAGTTTGACTATGCCGCAGTTCACTGCGTGCACGCATTAAGAGATCTGGGCTACAGAGTTGTTATCGTAAACAACAACCCTGAGACAGTATCCACAGACTTCGATACTGGCGACAGACTGTATTTCGAGCCTCTCACACCTGAAGACGTAATGAATATCGTTCATCAGGAAAAACCGTTCGGCGTGGTTGTTGCATTCGGCGGACAGACAGCTATCAAACTCACGAAAACTCTTTCCGAGAATAACATCAACATCATAGGAACCTCAGCAGATTCCATCGATATGGCAGAAGACCGTGAGAGATTTGATGAGCTCTTAGAGCGTCTCGGAATCGCAAGACCGAAGGGATTCTCCGTCCTTACATTGGATGAAGCTCTTAAGGCTGCCAACACACTCGAATATCCTGTGCTCTTAAGACCTTCTTATGTACTTGGCGGTCAGAATATGATCATCGCCTTCAACGACGAAGACGTTAATGAGTACATGAAGATCATCCTCGCGCAAGGCATTGAGAACCCTGTGCTCATCGATAAGTACATTCAGGGCAAGGAGATCGAAGTAGACGCTATCTACGACGGTAAGGATGTCCTTATCCCCGGCCTCATGGAGCACGTTGAGCGTGCGGGAATCCACTCCGGTGACTCTATAGCGATGTATCCTGCAAAGCATATCTACGATGATATGTACAAGAATCTTGCAGATACGACAATCGCGCTCTGCGACGGACTCAAGTCAACAGGTATCGTAAACATACAGTACATCGTTAAGGACAACAGAATCTATGTAATCGAGGTTAACCCGAGAGCTTCAAGAACCGTTCCTTACATGAGCAAGGTAACAGGCATCCCGATGGTAGATGTTGCCATCGAAGTAAGCCTCGGAACAAAGTTAGCAGACATGGATTACGGTACCGGATTCTACAGACAGTCACCTTACACGGCTGTTAAGGTTCCTGTGTTCTCGTTTGAGAAACTTACTGACGTTGATACACAGCTCGGACCTGAAATGAAGTCCACGGGCGAAGTATTAGGTGTCGGCAGAAATCTTTCCGAAGCACTCTACAAGGGTCTCGTTGCAGCAGGCTACAAGATGTACAAGCGTGGCGGTGTTTTCATCACGGTAAGAAATTCAGACAAGATGGAAATCGTCGAGATCGCGAAGAAGTTCGATTCAATGGGTTTCAAGCTCTATGCAACACACGGCACTGCAGATGCGCTTAGACAGGCGGGAATGGAAGTTACTGCCGTATCCAAGATCCATGAGTCTGATGAGAATAACACAATGTCTCTTATCGAGAGCGGCAAGATCAACTACATCATCTCAACATCTGCAAAGGGCAGACTCCCTGCAAGAGACTCAGTAAAGCTCCGCCGCCGTGCGGTAATGCTCGGTATCCCTTGCCTTACTGCTATTGATACTGCAGACGCTCTTGCTGATTCACTCATGAGCCACTTTTCCGAGATCAATACAGAACTTGTTGATATCAACAACATGCGTGACAAGAGACGTAAGATCAACTTCATCAAGATGCAGGGTGCAGGTAACGATTATATCTACATAGACTGCATGGAGAGCATGGTATCTTCACCTGAATCACTGTCAGTCTACATGAGTGACAGACACTTCGGTGTAGGCGGTGACGGTATCGTTCTCATCGCACCTTCGAAGGTTGCTGACTGTAAAATGATCATGTACAACCTGGACGGTTCAGAGGGCATGATGTGCGGTAACGCGATCAGATGCGTTGCGAAATATATGTACGATGAACGCGGTCACAAGAAGAGACATATGAAGATCGAGACAAAGAGCGGAATCAAGACTCTCGAACTCATGACTTTGGGCGGCGAGGTTGCAAGAGTTAAGGTCGACATGGGCAAGGCAGAGCTTAACCCGCCTAAGATTCCCTGCACGCTCCCGGGTGATACTGCTGTCAATGTTCCGGTAAATATAGATGGTGATGAATATAATATTACAGCTGTATCTATGGGTAACCCTCACGCTGTAGTATTCACAGATCTTGTCGATGTGCTCGATCTCAATACCATCGGTCCCAAGTTCGAATACTCAACGGATATCTTCCCTGAGAGAGTAAACACAGAGTTCGTCAAAGTCATCGATGACCATACACTCAAGATGAGAGTGTGGGAGAGAGGTTCAGGTGAGACTATGGCATGCGGCACAGGAGCGTGCGCTACAGTTGTAGCCGCATGTGAGAACGGTTACTGCAAAAAGGGTGAAGACATCAGAGTAATCCTGAAGGGCGGAAGTCTGATCATCAGATATACCGATGATGCCGTGTTTATGACCGGGAACTGCGCAAAGGTTTTCGAAGGTACTATGGAGGTCTGATGATAAAGCCAGACAGAACATTCAAAGCAGCTATTTTTGACATGGACGGACTGATCCTCGATTCAGAGAGGACAGTCCTGAAATGTTGGGAAATGATAGGTGAGAAATACGGCTTTAAGGATATTGTTACTTACGGCATCAGTGTCATAGGCAAGAATAAAAAGGCCACTGTCGATGAGTTCGAGAGAGTCTACGGAGAACCCGGCGACCGTTACGAACGTGAGCTCCGTGATATATATAACGGTCTGGCCGCAGAGGGTAAAGTTCCGTTAAAGCCCCATACTATAGAACTTTTGAGTTCGATGAAAAACGCCGGCATGAAGATCTCAATTGCATCTTCTTCAACAAGAGAGGAAGTTACTTCACAGATGGCCGCTCTCGGTGCTCTGCCTTATTTTGACACCTGTGTCTGCGGAGACCAGGTAACCAGATCAAAGCCCGATCCGGAGATATTCCTTCTTGCCTGCGATGCTTTGGGTGTAAAGCCTGAAGAGGGTGTAGGACTTGAAGATTCTTTCAACGGAGTAAGATCATGCAAGGCATCGGGACTTTATACGATAATGGTTCCCGACATCATTCAGCCTGATGATGAGATAAAAGAACTGGCAGATGCCATCCTTCCATCTTTAAAAGACGTTCAGGTCTTTTTAAACCTCAAGTGATTATTGTTGTAAAGATAGTTCAGCACGGATGCGCCGATTATTATCGCGTATCCGATAATGCTGAGCAGATCCGGGATCTCTCCTAAAATGATCAGTCCTAAAAGAGCCGTGAAAATTACGGTTGAATAGTCGTATATAGATATCTCTTTTGCGGGACAGGCGGCATAAGCGGAAGTAATGAACAACTGTCCAAAACAGGCAGCAACTCCTGTCATGCAGCAAAAGAAGAACTGAACCCAGGTTATAGGCTGGTAAGTGAAAATGATGAATGGGATCAGTGCAACACACGAGAATGTTGAGAAAAAGGCCACAACAACTATTCCTCGCTCGCCCTGAAGAGTTACTTTACGGAGGAATGTATAAGCGATACCTGCGCTGACTCCGCCTGTAAGAGCTATCAGCAGCGGAAAGAAGTCATCCCCGTTAACACCGAGATTTCCGAAAAGAAATGATGGTTTTACCACGAAAATGGCACCAACGAGTGCTGTCAGGATCGCAGCCCATTGAAAACTGTCTGCGGCTTCCTTAAGTACTATTATGGATGTCAGTATTGCAAAGAACGGGGACAGTTTGTTGAGCATCATTGCATCAGCCATATTGGTGTGGGAGATCGCATAGAAATTCGCTATAACACCTATAGTTCCAAATCCTGCACGCATAAGAAGTCCAGGCATTGATCCTTTTTTGATCCTGAATTTCTCGGGTGACCTTGCAAGGATTGTGTAAGACATGATTATTGCGACCAGATTCCTGAAGAAAGCTTTCATAAAGACCGGCATATCTCCGGCAAGGTTTATGAACAATGCCATACATGCAAAAGAGAATGAAGACAGCAAAAGATAGACTATTCCTCTTTTGCGTGATGATAATCTGTCCAGGATCTTAACAGTCACAATTACCCTCTTTTCCGATATCTTTTATAAAAAATAAAGCAACGGAGAGTTATTGTCCATAACAACAGGCTTGTTCAAATCATAGATTGACACATAGTATCGCGCTAAATAAAATTAGAGGGTTATATAAAAAATAATCAAGAGGTCTGTATATGCTCAGAGTCGGTATCTTAGGTTGCGGCAATATAGCTGCTAAAGTTGCGGACAGTCTTAAAGGCAATAAAAAAGTTGTTATTGCAGGAGTTGCTTCCAGAGAAAGAAATAAAGCGAAGAAATTTGCCGCAAATCATTGCCCTGATGCAAAAGTCTTTTCGGGTTATGAGAAGCTTGCTGCATCAGATGAGATCAATCTGGTCTATATTGCAACTCCGAATACATATCACTATGAACACGCGATACTGTGTATCAAGGAATACAAGAATGTGCTTATTGAGAAGCCTTTTGCTATGAGCAAGGCCGAAGTTGACAGTATATTCTTTGAAGCAAAGAACAGAAATGTTTTTGTTGCGGAAGCCATGTGGACTTCATATCTGCCTTTGCATAAGACGGTTCTTGACTGGATCGCAAAGGGAAGAATTGGTGCCGTTAAATACGTTACAGCCAATCTGGGATATGATATTGCAAATGTGCCGAGACTCAACAGTCCGGTTCTGGGTGGCGGAAGTTACCTTGATCTTGGTGTGTACACCACCAATTTTGCGTTGTCTTTCATGGGGGATGATATTAAGGTCTCGAGAGTTTTTGCAAGGAGACTTTCATCAGGAATAGACAGGGATACCACATATTCTATGGAATCTGAAGACGGCAGTATCCTTGGGAATTTCTATGTCACGATGTGTGCCGATACTGACAAAGATGGCGTTATTGTCGGAGAAAGAGGCAAGATCAAGCTGAGCAATATCAACAATTACCGTAAGGTCGAACTGTTATCTTCCGAAGATACTCTGCTCGAGGAGATCGTTAACAAGGATGCATATATTCACGGATATGTATATGAATTTGAAAGCTGCGCGCAGGCTATTTCCAAGGGGCTTATCCAGGCACCTGATATGCCATGGGCAAGAACGATAAGAATAGCACAGATCAACGATACTATCCGTTCGATGATGTAATTATGACCGGGACTATATCTGAACAGTCTAAGAATAAAAAACGCATAAGATTCGTTGTTTTTAACGGGATCATTGCCGCATTATATGTTGTGCTGTCATATTACATAGGCAGGAAGAACAAATGGCTCGGCATTATTCCGCCGGTTGTCGCAAACGGAATTATTGTAGGAGGTTATCTTCCTTTTCTTATTGTTGATCCGGGAAGCACCGTAACAGTTCAGGCTGTTGTACTGACTATGCTTTCTGTTGCAGGCGGGGATGCAGCCGTACTGGTTGTTCTTGGTCTTCCGCTTGTGGCGATAATTGAGAAAACAGGTTTAAAGAATAAATTGCCATGACACAGTACTTTGATCCCAATCCCGCTACACCATCGGACAGAAAAGCGATTCCGTACAGAATGAACGGAATCAATTTTGAGTTTTTTACCGATACTTCCGTCTTCTCGCGGAGGGAAGTTGATTTTGGAACGGATCTCCTTATAGGAACCATTGTGAAAGACATCAAAGCCAGAGGTCCGAAGATGGAGCGTTTCGTTGACCTGGGCTGCGGTGTGGGTGTAGTAGGCATAGTTATAAAGTCATGTTTTATGGCCTTTGATGTTACGGGTGTCGACATTAATTCAAGGGCTGTAGCTCTTGCAAGGGAAAACGCTATGCATAACGGCCTGAACTGCAGGTTCATGTCAAGTGATATTCTCTTTGCTGTAAGGGATGAGCATTTCGATATTATTGCCACAAATCCTCCTGTCAGAGCAGGCAAGAAGACTGTGTTCGGTTTTTATGAACAGTCATATGATGTTCTTAATCCGGGTGGATATCTTTATGTTGTTCTTCAGCGCAAACAGGGAGCTCCCTCGACTATGGAGAAACTTAAAGAACTGTTTGGCAACTGTGAGACGCTGTCGATCGATGGCGGATACAGGGTAATGAGGGCAAGGAAAGAATGATATTGCCGTATCCGTTTTCAGAGTCCTACCTGATGTTCTTTATATACAGTTTTGTAGGATGGATCGTTGAAGTAGTTTATTACGGGATCACCGAAGGTAAGTTTATTAACAGGGGATTTCTCGCGGGTCCGCTATGCCCGGTTTACGGACTTGGTTTTTATGCGGCGATCTGGATATTTGAACCGTTCAGGGATAAATTTCTTATCATATTCTTTGGAATGGCATTAGCCTGTACCATAGTTGAACTTATAGCGGGAGTTATCCTTTACCATATCTTTCATATGCGATGGTGGGATTATTCAGATTACAAACTCAATTTCCGCGGGTATATATGCCTGAGATTCTTTATCTATTGGGGTATTGCAGCTTCTCTCGGTATATATGTTCTTCACCCGGCAGTCAAATGGCTGATAGCCCACATCAATTATCCTGTCAGAATAGGAATACTGGTTTTCTTTACATTGATTCTTATAGCTGACCTTGTAACAACTATCATAACGATCGTAGGCTTTAAGAAGAAATTTGAAGCAATGGAGAAAGTCGTTACAGGAACTAAAGCTGTATCCGATAAGATCGGGTCGCAGATATATGAAGCTGTGGACACTCTTGTTACCGTCAGCGAACCTACAAGAAATCATTATGAGCAATACAGAAAGCTTCTTGCTGATAACCGTCAGCAGGAAAGAGAACTTGCCGCGCAGCACAGGGCGGAAGAGAAAGCTTTTGCAAACCAGTTTACTGAAGCCGAGAAGGAGAGCCTCAGGCTTGCAAAGCAGCAGGCTTCAAACGCAGTGGATTCTTTTGTCAGATCATTCAAGAAAAACGAGCAGCGTCTTGTAAGGGTGGTTATGGTCAGGTCAAGCGATGCAGGCGCTGCTGTTATGAGATTTATTAAAGGAAAGACCGAGAATGGCAATGAAAGCATTTTCGATATCAGGGAAGATGATTCTGATCCGGATGGTCTTTGAGTTGATTTGAAAAAGAAACAGGCATTTCATATAATTATCGAGTTATTTACTTAAAGGAGGCATTTTATGTCATCAGCATGTGATTCATGTCCATCAAAAGACGGCTGCACATCCCAGGCAACCTGCCCTTCAGCTATAGGAAAGGATCCTCTTGCCAATGGCTCTTCAATTAAGACTGTTATAGGAGTGGCAAGCGGAAAAGGCGGTGTTGGGAAATCCTTTGTTACTTCGGTTCTTGCGGTTCAGCTCGCGAGGAAAGGTTATAAAGTCGGAATATTGGATGCGGATGTAACCGGTCCTTCGATCCCGCAGTCTTTTGGACTGAGTGATAATCTGAGGGCCAATGATGACCAGCTCATTGAACCTGCCGTAACGGCTTCCGGAATCAAGACTGTAAGTGTAAATCTCGTTCTTGAGGATAAAGAGGCTCCGGTAATCTGGAGAGGTCCTGTTCTTAATTCCCTTATCAAGCAGTTCTGGGGACAGGTAAATTGGGAAACACTGGATGTTCTTTTGATAGATATGCCTCCGGGAACAGGTGATGTTCCGCTTACGGTGTTCCAGTCGATCCCGATCGATGGAATCGTTCTTGTTGCAACCAGTCAGGATCTTGTATCGATGATCGTAAACAAGGCACGCAATATGGCTTCCATGATGAAGGTTCCTGTATTGGGAATGGTCGAAAATATGAGCTTTGTTAAATGTCCTCACTGCGGTGATGAGATTAGGCTTTACGGAGACGGTTCATCTATTGAGAGATCAGCGGCCGAGATCGGTTCCAGAGTTACCGATAAGGTTCCTCTTGATCCTGAAGTTACAAAACTAGTTGATTCAGGCAATGCAGAGAAGGTCAGTGAGGATCTTCTGTCAGGAACGGCCGGCATGGTGATAGAGCTGATAAAAAAGTGAGACACAGATTTCTGTCTGCAGTATTATCCGCACTTCTTCTATTTGCATTTCTATGCGGATGTTCAAAGAACGGTGATAATTCCGGCGGTGCGAATGAATATCTCGGTGACTATTCGTATAGCGCTCCTGCCATATGCATGGTATATGAGCCGGTTGAAGATGAGACAGACGATAATGGAAAGCCTTTCTATGGCATCCAGTACCGTGAGATTACAGACCTGAACGGATTTCTGATATCCGGAAATACGCTTCTTTTATACTTTTACAGCTCTATGGATACCAGAGGTGCTGAAATTACCGCTGCCGTGGAAGATCTTGCCCAGATTTATAACGGCAGATTATCTGTTCTGATGTTGGATGCGGTGGAGTATAAAGACCTTCTTGAAAAGTATGATATCAATGCCGTTCCGGAATTTGTTCTTGTCAAAGCGGGGCAGTCAGGCAGCGTGTTCGGCAGCGGTTCATATGATTATTGGACCATGAATGATGTGGTATTATGGCTAAAAAGTAATGGAATAAACTAAAGGTGAGAATCTATGGGCAATATCATATCTATCAGTACTATAGGCCAAGATAGTCACAGATTCGGTGATTCCTGTGGTGAAGCAACAATAAAGCTCGGAGGGATTGATATTCCTTTTGATAAGCCTATTGTTGCGAACAGCGATGGTGATGTGGTTCTCCATGCGATTACAAATGCTGTTTCCGGTTTTACAGGTGTAAATATCCTGGGCGGAGAGGCTGATAAGATCTGTCTTGAAGATGGAATGAAAGACAGTACGGTATATCTCAGAAAAGCACTTGAATATATGAAAGATGGTAATGTCATTCATTGTTCGGTAACGATAGAGTGTCTCAGACCAAAGCTTATGCCACACATTCCAGAGATGAAAAAGTCAATAGGTAATCTCCTTGGATTGCCAGTCTCATCTGTCGGGATCACAGCCACTACAGGTGAAGGTCTTACCGGATTCGGCAAAGGCGAAGGAATACAGGTATTTGCAATTCTTACTTTCGCAAAAGAGATATGATGATCAATCGCTGAATGGTTCGCTCTCGCCACGGGATCTTACTATTTCAGATGCAATGGCGATATCTTCCGGTGTGGTAATCTTCAGATTTGAATAAAGTCCTTTTGTCAGATAAACATCAAGACCGCAAAGTGATGCAAGTGCAGTATCATCTGTTGCGGTTATACCGTTTGCGGCTGCTTTTGCATAACATGTTCTGATGTCTTTATACTTGAAACCCTGAGGAGTAAGGATCTCATAGAATCTTGATCTGTCAGGCGTGCGCGTGACTTTGATCCCGCCCGAAAAAGTGACTTCCGTTTCCTTCAAAGTATTCTTAACCGGAACAGCGGAGGCACATACATCGTAGATCTTCAGTCCGTCTATACAGGCAGTGATCTCTTCGGCGGTTACAAGACAGCGTGCTCCGTCATGTACTAGAACAAGATCATCATCTCTGGCTTCAGGGATCGCATCAAGACCTAAAGATACGGATTCTGTCCGTGTGTTTCCTCCCAGCGTAAAAAGAATATCGAGATCCGGGAAATACTCGGAACACATCGCTTTAAGGATATCGATGAGATCAGCAGTAGTAACCAATATGATAGTGTAATCAAGACCGTCATAACCGCTGTGGCAGACATCGGCTACAGCCCCGAGTGTTCTTAATATAACAGGACTGCCTTCAATGTTTCTCATCAATTTGGGGAGACCTTCCCCCATACGTGTTCCGCTCCCGGCGGCAGGTATCAGAAAAAAGCATTTACGTTTCATAAGAGCAGCTCCTTACTGTATCAGGAAAAAAGAATATCAACAGCTTCCTTTAGATTGTCGGCATAAATGAATTCCGGAACGGCATTTCCTCCAAAAGCATCTCCGGATATGTTGGAAAGCTCCTTCTCAAGAGCAGCCTTTGAACTTCCAGGCAGAACTACAGTGGTTATCCCAAGTCTTGCAGCAGCGATGCATCTCTTAAGGATACGGCTTACTGGTCTGATCTCACCGGATAGACCTACTTCTCCGAGAATCAGGGTATCAGCCTTGCAGCTTACTCCTCTGGCTGAGGAAACAGTTGCGATGCACACGGCAAGATCTGTTGCGGGGTCACTGATCTTAAGGCCTCCGATGACGTTTACAAAACAATCCTTTGATGTGAGTCCAAGTGACAACAGCTTCTCGCAAACTGCCAGGAGCATAAGGACTCTGCCTCTCTCCGGACCGGACGTCATCCTTTGTGGATTGGGATAAACGCTCTCGGAACATAAAGCCTGAACTTCAATGGTCAGGGCATCGTTACCTTCAAGTGTGGAAGTGAGGACAGAACCAGGACTGTTGAGCGGTCTTCCTGCAACTAACAAAGCTTTGGAACTGTCGACCGGAATGAGACCTGTCTCACCCATCTCAAAGAAGCATATCTCATTGCTCCGTCCGAAGCGGTTCTTGGCGGATCTGATGATCCTGTACCCACCGGTGCTGTCGCCTTCAAAACTGAGAACAGTATCGACCATGTGCTCGATGGTTTTAGGGCCGGCGATAGAACCGTCCTTGGCTATGTGACCTACCATGATTACCGTAATATTATTGGTCTTGGCAATCCTGATAAGACCTGCCGCAACCTCACGGATCTGGGCAACACCGCCGGGTGTGCCAGCGACCTGTTCGGAATAGAGTGTCTGGATCGAGTCTATAATTGCGAGACATGGCTTGTGAGTCTTTATCTGTTCTGCTATAGACTCGAATCTTGTCTCGCCGCATATCAAAATATCTCTGCTGATCTTGAGCCTGGATGCGCGCATTCCGATCTGAGCAGGTGATTCTTCACCGGATATATAAAGCACTTCGCCATCTGCCTGGTAAGAGTCTGCCAATTGCATAAGGATAGTGGATTTGCCGATTCCGGGTTCTCCGGCAACTAAAGTGACAGAGCCTTCTGTTATCCCGCCGCCGAATAACCGGTCAAGGCTTTCTATTCCGGTCTTGTGTCTTTTATAATTCTCTTTGCCTGCATCTTTCAGTCTTACCGTAACGGCAGAGTCAGTCCACGAATACTGGTTTGCCGTAAATGCAGGTGAATCAGTCTTTGCTTTTGCAGTTTCCCTGGACGAAGGGGCTTCAACAAAAGTGTTAAACATGCCGCAGCCCGGACACTTTCCCATCCAGCCCGAAGTCTCGTATCCACACTCCTTACAGAAAAATACAGTTTTCTTAGCCATAGTATTACCTGCTGTGTTTATTTCTTAGAATAATAACACAGGCGCGGAAACTATGGCTGCCATTAATGGGACAAAACCGTGTCACAGAAGATCACAGAAGATGTCAGTTTGGCAGTTTTGAGTTTTCAGATCTTGTATTCCGGATCAGAGTGTCCTGAAGAGATCACAAGCTTTCTTAGTATTCTCATATGACCCGAAAGCTGTGAGACGGAAAAATCCGCGGCCATTCTCTCCGAATCCTTCACCAGGAGTTCCAACGATACCGAATCTTGTCAGGATAGAGTCAAAGAATTCCCATCCTCCCATGTCACCGGGACACTTGAGCCAGATGTAGGGAGAATTTACTCCGCCGGTGAAATAGATTCCTCTATCTTTGAAAACATTTGCGAGCATTGTGGCATTGCGCTTGTAATATGCGATGTTCGCAAGACAGTCTTCGAATCCCTTGCCTGAGAGCGAGGCTGCTGCGCCTTTCTGTGTGATATAGGAGACTCCGTTGAATTTTGTTGCCTGCCGTCTGGCCCAGAATTTTGAAAGTTTTATTCCGCCTGCCTCCAATGTGTCCGGTACTACCGTCCAGCCGCATCTTAAGCCTGTGAAGCCGGCAAATTTAGAGAATGATGATATCTCGACAGCACATGATTCCGCTCCGGGGATCTCATATATCGTGTGGGGCTTGTCTTCAGATATGAATGCTTCATATGCCGCATCGAAAATGATGAGTGATCCGGTCCTGAGTGCAAAGTTTACCCAGGCTGTAAGTCCTTCATAACTGTAGACTGCACCGGTCGGATTGTTTGGTGAACAGATATAGATTACAGACGGTTCGATATCAGTATCTGCAGGCGGTTCCGGAAGGAAGTCATTATCCTTTGTTCCATTGACAAAAGAGATCTTCCTGCCATTCATTAAATTTGAATCGACATAAACAGGGTAAACGGGATCCGGAATGATGACCGGATTGTCACCAAGTATATCAGGAAGGTTACCGAGATCGCTCTTGGCACCGTCAGAAACGTATATGCTTTCCGGAGTCACAGAATCTGCTCCGATAGCTTTGTAGTGACCAGATATTGCGCTTCTTAAGAATTCATAACCATATTCGGGCGGATAACCGTGGAAGGAATCTTTTGATGCCATTTCTTTAACTGCTTCCTCCATAGCGGAAGTGATCGAAGCAGGAATTGGCAGGGTGACATCACCTATTCCCATTCTGATGATCTCTCTGCCGGGGTTTTCCTCCTGAAACCTCTTAACCCGCTTTGCTATATCCGAGAAAAGATAAGTTTCTTTAACATCCAGAAAGTGTTCATTCAATTTGATGTCCATAGTTTTCAACCTCTAAATTAATATGGAAACATTCTATCACGCGTTAAGAAATGCGCTTTAAAAATGTTATCGTACACATGCACAAAAGATTGTCTGATAATGTGCCACTGATGTTAAAAGTTTTTGATGAATTGATTGAGAGTGTATAATGAATCCGATAAACAATTTGTCTGCGTATTGCTTGGAATGATCACGGAGAAAAAACTTGGAAAGTCTTTGGAGCGTTTTTTATCCTGCTAAATATCAGAATCCGGAGACGGACACTTCAGATACCCTTTATATGCGTATCAGAAGAGTCTGTTCGAAATATCCTGCAAGGGTTGCCCTCGAATACGGGTACAGGAAATTCACTTATGCTTCTTTCCTGGAAAGGATAGACGAGACTGCTCTTGCCTGGAAGAGACTGGGAGTTCAAAAAGACGATAAAGTATTATTCCTGATGGGGCATAACCCACTGAATATCATAAGTGTCTATGCATTGGATAAGATTGGTGCACAGGCGGCTTTGGCAGTGCCAAATCTTGCAACAGAACACTTCGAAGAATTTGCAAATCATTTAGGTGCTAAATTCTGCCTGATGAGCTGCAACCAGTATCTGAACTATTCTTCTGTGCTGCTCAATACAAATATCAGGACTGTTGTAATCGGCAAATATAATTACATGCTGTCGGGAAGAGACAGCATTGCATTCCGGTTTTATCCTTTATCCGGATACGATACACCCAGTCCTAAGCATATTCCGGAAGGAATCAGACTTCTAAAATGGGAAGATGTTCTTGAACTTCCGAAGACAGGGAATGAATCAGACAATGAGGATTTCGACAGAGATAACAACAGACCTGCGCTTTATCTTTTTCCGAGCGTTGCTGAAGAAGGTATCATTGCAGCGGTGTTCAATGCAAAAAGCATAAACCTTTCTGCAAATCTTACAGAGATGGTGTTTAGGGCAAACGAGGATCTTACGGGTATGCCGGCCAGAATGCTTTGTCTTAATGAAAGCTGCTTTGCACTTGGTTTTGTCGCCGGGATACATAATGTGCTTTCAAGCGGACAGACGGTGTTATTATTCACATGGTATGACAATGATAAACTCTTTTTCGCAATAAAGCGGTATAAACCCGATGTGCTTATCGGATATAACAGCACAGTGGCTGCAATAAATAAAGCGGGAAGAAGATCTGGAATATTGAGATCAGTTGACCGGATCATCGTCGGAGGGGGACTTCTTACCAGCAGTCAAAAGGCGACATTGTTTGAGATTGCTCAAGGTTCAGGAAGAAAACTGTCGGTATGCTCAATTACGGGATGCGATGAACTGCTGGCGTATGCATACGGCCCATCGGATCTTCAAAGCGACAGACTTCTTGGTTTTCCGGTTCCGGGAGTGATCATGAGGGTGGCAGACAGCATAACGGGACTTGATGTTCCAGATGGTGCGGAAGGAGAGATAGCTGTATGTTCACCGGTATCTTCCAGCACAGGTGAAGGAGAAAGCCGGATAGGGAAGAAGAATTACAGGAAACTCCCTGATGGAAGGATCTGGTACTTTACCGGAAAGATCGGCAAGCAGGACGGCAATAAAATGTTTTATCTTGTAGGAAGCAGATCAAGAGAAGCAAGGATCAACAGTTATCCGGTATATCCCGATAAAGTTGACGAAGCCGTTCAGATGACGGAGGGTGTTGTCGAGTCATGCTCCGTGATCATCGAAAAGCAGGAAGGACCGGTCCTTATATCAGCCGTGGTTCCCAATGAAGAATATTTCTATGATAATTCCATGATGGAGGACCTGAGGGACAGGATCAAGTCTGAATGCGGGATGACACTGCATGAGGCAATGCGCCCTTCTGAAGTTGTTTTTCTCGTGGCTCTGCCGCGTGATTCGAGAGGTGTCATTGATTATGATGCGGTAAAAGAGAAGGTAGAATTATTGCAGGACGATGATACGGCAGACGATACTTTAATAGATTCTTCTGCAATGGAATAGGCATTTTTGATGCATTAGTGGTATTATTCATGTGCATCTTTCAGGGAATAAGGAAGAGATGCTTATGGATAAGGCATAGGAGTAAATATTTGTATGAAAAAGCTTTCACTTAAGGTGTCAGCGATTGTTTGTTGTCTGGCATTGATCATATCTCTGGTGGGCTGTACCGCGACAGAACCTTCGGGCAGTCATTCCGGAGGAAGACGGTCCGGAGGAAGCAGTAAGCCGGAAGGCGGACGTGCATCGGATCCGACATATGCAACGGATCCTTCATCTGATCCGACGGTTAAGCCCACTGCCGCTCCGGGCGGTTACGGCAATTATATCCCCACATCCGATTCGCTTACATATCCTGATCATGTTGCATCGTTTGAAGAGATACATCCCTCACATGACCCGGGCGTTTTATCCGGCAATCAGGCCGTATCGCTTTTGTCTGAAGTTGAGTACGACATTTTGCACCATCAGATAAATAGTTATGCTGATGTTGAGATCTGTTTTGAGAAGCCGGAAGATTTCGGATTTGACATAAAAGACGTGACGTGGGGAGATGCAATTTCCATAGATGAATTTGATGATGAAAAGGCTTTTTACCAGGAACAGATCGACAAGCTTCTTAAGATAGATTACAACACGCTCAGCTGGGACGACAAACTCTGTTATGAGAAGATCCTCTATGATTGTGAGGAGAATGTCTATGCATATTCATACACTGCGTTTAATTATTATTCGATGGTGTTTAATTTTCTGACCGGTCCGCAGTCGGAGATACTTTTTGTTATGGATGTTTATACTTTCGAGAGTTTAAAAGATGCCGAGAATTATATCTTGCTCGTTAAGGATATAGACAGGTTCTTTGATCTGTTGTGTGAATATGAGGAAACAAGAGCATCTTTGGGCTTTGCTTCATCTGACAACAGTTATGAGGAAGCGGCCGTATCATTTGATAATCTTGTATCACAGAAGGATGATTGCTTCCTCTATGAGTCTTTCGAGGAGCGGCTGGATAATATCAAGGGATTGTCAGATTCAGACAGGAGCAGGCTTATTTCTGAACATGAGAAGGCGATGAAGGAGATAGTGTTCCCTGAATTTGAGGAGTGTGCCCGCCGTATGAGAGCTCTGAAGGGTTCGGGAGGTACTGATGCCGGTCTTTGTGAATACAGGGGTGGTGATGCATACTATGCGGCTATGACCAGAGGGGTTACGAATAAAAATGCCAGTGTGGATGAGAGTATAAGAGCCCTGGATGCGGAGATTGATTCTGTTTATGCTGATTTTACAGGGATAATGTCCTCAGGATTTGGATGGTATTCCGAATATATGAAGCACTCATACTCAAAAGGCGGAATACAGGATAATCTCGATTATCTTTATGATGCGGTTGTAAATGATTTCCCGGCTATTCCTGCACATGAGTATTATTTGATGGATGTGCCTGAAGTGTTCGAAGAGAATTTCTCACCTGCGGCGTATCTCGGATACCACCTTGATAACTACAACGCCAATGTCATAATCGTGAATAATAAAAATGTGGACGGTGACTTCGGAATTACAGTTGCTCACGAGGGATATCCCGGACATATGTTCCAATCGCTATACACTAGGTCACATACTTCCCATCCATATATGTATCTGATCTCATCGATCGGTTATAACGAAGGCTGGGCAACCTACGTTGAGAATTACTCAATGAAGTATTTTTCAGACGACGGCACAAAGTCAGATGGAATGAAACTGGTGGAGTATGAGTCTGTGCTTGGACTTCTTGCCAGTACAAGAGCTGATTACGGTATTCATGTTGAGAACTGGTCTCTGGATGACTGTGTGGATTACTTTAACAAATTCGGATTTCAAGCAACAAACGATACCTTTAGCAAGTATTACACTTTGCTGATTACTGATCCGGGATACTATGCGAAATACGGTATGGGTTATCTTTGGACACTTAAGACGATCGATGATATGCATGCAAAATATCCTAATGCCACAGACCGCGAGATCCACACTGCATATCTTGATTCGCTTACAGGAACTTTTGACATGATAAATAAGCATATGGATGAATTGTTAAATTGATCCCTTGCCACAAAATTACACCAATTGGCCTCCGTGAATAAATGCCTGGAGGCCTTGTTTTTGCGCTGTTTTCCGAAAATTACCGTTAAATTATATTTTTATATATTATGATTGAGTTGAAAGACCTTGTGATATAATTAGCGTGAATATTTATACGGAGGATGGGCTTCATGGCTACCTTAACAAGGCTTGCAAGTACGATGACGGCGCGCTATTTTCCATCCGGCACGCTGACTGACGCATTCTATCTTGACGGAAGACTCTGCGGAAAACGGGAAACCAGACAGGCAGATATCACTATAGACAAAGATGAGAGAGGTTTTTTCTTCTCGCTGTTCACACACCCTTCGATCGAAGGTTTTGAGCCCGGCACCATCCCGCCGTTTGAACCTCAGCTCCGCGGTCTTTGCAATGAGGTAAAGAACGGTCACAAAGAGATCGATGCGATGATCGAGAAGTTCCTTTCTACTGCAGTGGAAGTTGCCGGAACTACCAAGCTCATTGAGAACGAGAGCAGAGACCCGTATTTTACGGGTGTCATAGTAAGGGATTCCGAAGCCTTTGCAGTAACTATCGGAGGCGGACTTGCATTCCTGTACAGAGATGATACTTTATTCCCTCTGACCGACGCCGGTATACCTATGGAACCTATCGATGCTTACGGCAACAGAGTTGGTGACTTCCAGTACTATTGTTCATCCAAGACGGCAAATGCACTATGGTCAAATTTCTTTACGCTTACTCCTGATGACTGCATTATTCTTTGCAATAAATCTATCTACGACGCTTTGGGGCAGAGAGAGATACTTAGGATCCTGACAGATGCTGAAGATCAATGTGATGCAGCAGGACTTATCCTCACACAGGCTTCTGCCAGAATGCCGAATACACCTATGCAGATATCCATCTCGTTTGTCGAGAGCGTTACCAAGGAAGAAAAGCGCGGATTGTTCGGTAAGAAGAAAAAGAACAAGGATTATGAGAGCGAGACACATGAACTCCTCGAATCAACCGTTGAGGGCGGTGAAGTCGGAGCAGCTGCAAAGGCTATTGCTGATGCAGGCTTTGTGAGCCTCACTCCTGAAGAACCGCTGGCAGTACCCGTTACCCCTGCTGTTCCTTCAGACGGAAGCATTCAGTTTGGCGATAAGGTCGGTCAGCCTGAAGCTCAAAAGATACCGGATGATGCTCCTGAATTTCCTGCTATGAATGAGACACCCGAAGAGATCTCTGCTGAAGAGGCAATGAAGAGGATCTTCGGTGAGATGAAGGAATCTGCCAGAAGCGATTCCGAAGCAGTGACAAAGGCCGAGGAAGCGGTAATCGCTGATTCTCCTTTTGTTTTTAATCTTGACAAAACAGACAATGAGCCTGTGGAGGCTCCTGAAGTTAAGCCTGCAGAGCCGGCAATGGAGACTATATCCACTACTGAGTTTGTTCCTGATATGACGGATGACTCACCTACAAAACCTGTTACCGATATCAATTCTATTCTGTTCACAGGATCAGGATCAGGGGTTTTGGCCCAGGCTATGGCTGAAGCTAAAGAAAAGGAACAGCAGGTTTCGAGAGAGACCTCTGTATCAGATCTTAAGGAAGAACCAATAGTTCCGGACTTTTCTTCTGTACCTGAAGTTCCGGTGGCTCCTGTTATCCCTGTGGTACCTGCCGCACCGGTTATTCCTTTTGCCGCTGATACCACTTTGGGCGTTCCTCCGGCACCGGCGGTTGTCAACAAGCCTGAAGAGATAGTTTTCGCGCCAGGTGAAGTTAAGGCTGATTCAGGTGTTTCTGATGCGAAGGCTGATGCGGAGGATACATTTGATCCTTATGGAAATATAAGTGCCCAGGAACTCAAGAATACCCCGCCGCTCGTATTCGGTGATGATGCTATGGCTCCCAAGTCAGAGCCTGTACAATCTGAAGAAGTTTCTTCAATTCCTGTTCCTGAATATGATATCAACGAAGAAAAACCCGAGATTAAGGACGACGATAAACTTAATGTGGATTTCCCTGTTATCGATAAGCAGCCGGAGCCGGTTGCCGAAGTACCGGTGGCAGTTGACGAGGATGTTCCGCAGGAGATTACAGATGTTCCGGTACAGGATGATATCGTTCTTCCTTTCGGCAGTTCGGTTTATGTTGAGGGTGAGGAAGATAACACGCAGGCAAATGCCGATGATATCCCCCAGATGCCCCTTTATGATTCAGACAATTACAATAATCCTGTAAATGCTGTGGGCTCTGAACAGAACATCGCCCAGCCTTTTGACAATGCATCGGTTTATGGAGATTACGCCGGTGGTGAGGTCCAGGGAGCGGCTGAAGTTCCGCCTTATCAGCCCTATGGAGCTGAGGCTTTCTCCACAGCAGATCAGAGCAGTTTTGGTACCTATGGTGAGCAGTCTCCGGATATGCAGGGAGGTGTACCTATGGATAATAACGTATATCCCGGATACGGTGCCGCAGATAACGGATACACACCGGGTTATGATCAGGCTCCTCAAAGCAGTTTCGGTGATTATTATTCCGGAGGATATCAGGAGCAGGCAACCGGCGCTTCATATCAGCAGGATACGGCGCAGGAAGGTTATACTGATTTTTCTGCCCAGCCGCAGCCGGGCTACGGTGAGGACTATGGTCAGCAGCAGGCATCCGCATCCTCGTCAGCATCACTTGATGATGAATGGTTCAATAATATTCTTGGTGTGGATGAGAACGGTGATGCCTACAGCGGCGGACAGAGTTATGGTTATACGCCTTCTGCTGAGGATACACAGCCAACAATACCTGATGTCCAGCAGCAGGCTCAGTACACTAATCCCGGACATACATCATACAGACCTTCGGGTTCAGGTCCGAATAATAACGGAAGACCGACCGGTAGTGCACCGCGTACAAGTTCCTCTGCAGGCAGAGGCGGCAATGGCGGTGGAAAGAAGATGAAGCTTAACCGCAACGGTTATATGTTCATCGCATTTTTGGCGATCCTCCTTATCTGCATAATTATCGTAATCGCTTTGATCGCAAGAGGATGCAGCAGAAAGACCAAGCCGACGGAGTCTGTACCGTCCCTTTCTGAGACAGAGACTACGACAGAGACAACGATGCCGACAACACAGGCCACACTGCCTGACGCTTCCGCGCCTATCGGATATTTTGTATTCTCAGATAATATCGGATTCAGAACATGGTGGGATGTATTCCATTACGTTTATGATATCGATATTGAGAACTGCAGTGATCCGAGGATCGCAAAGATCATCGATTACAATAAGCTTGATCCTGCAACATACACCGGACCTAATAACGGAGATAAGCTCCTGCTGCCTCCTTTGGGCGTATTGACCGGTGAGATACCGAACACATTTAATGCGGGAACATCAACAGGTGAGACATCCGCAGCAGAGACAGGTTCCGGAGAGATAACAAGTTCGATACATATCACGTAATCTGCCGGCAGGAATAATCTAATGTGATTTAAAGGACTGTTTCAGAGGCAAAGTGATTTGCCGGAGACAGTCCTTTTGTTATGAGAAACGGCAATGCAGACGCAATGCTTGTTGACTTGAGTATTACAATTGCGCAAGCCCTTATGTTTTTTGGCTATTTAGTCAAAGCGGTTTTGTACAAAAAAACATTTTCAAAGTATATAATGCTATTGCTCTATAAATACGCGCGCGAAAAGAGGAATGAAACATGCATAAGAAACTGTTTATACCTGGTCCTATTGAGGTTTCGCAGGATGTCCTTGAGAAGATGGCTATGCCTATGATCGGCCACAGAACCAAGGACGCTTCGGCTCTTCAGCAGTCAATTTCTGAAAAACTTCAGAAGGTAATGATGACTGACAACACAATAGTATTGTCCACATCGTCAGGCAGTGGTCTTATGGAAGGTGCGGTAAGAAGCTTTACAAAGAACCGTGCTGCTGTTTTCTCTATCGGTGCATTCGGTAAGAGATGGCACAAGATGTGCACATCCAACGGAATCGCTGCGGATCTTTTCGAATCTGAACTCGGTCAGCCCACAACACCGGATATGATCGATGCCGCTCTTTCCACAGGCAAATATGATCTGATTACCATTACGCAGAATGAGACTTCAACGGGAATCCATAATCCTATGGATAAGCTCGCGGAAGTATATAAGAAATATCCGGATGTTATCGTATGTGTTGATGCAGTATCATCCATGGCTGGTGATTATATTCCAGTAGATGAACTCGGTATTGATGTATGCATAACTTCCACACAGAAGTGTCTTGGCCTGCCTCCTGGAATGGCTATCGCTTCCGTATCCGAGAAGGCAATAAAGAAGGCTGAAACGGTTGAGAACAGAGGACTTTACTTTGACTATCTTGAACTTGTAAAGTTCGTTAAAGAGAAGCCTTACCAGTATCCTTCGACACCTTCCGAGTCACATATGTTTGCATTAGATTACCAGCTTGATAAGATCCTTGAAGAGGGAATCGAGAACAGATATCAGAGACACTGCAAACTTGCAAAGATCGCTCAGGATTGGGCAAGGGAAAATTGTGAACTCTATTCCAATCCTGAAAACCTCTCAGTTACGGTCACATGCGTAACAAACACAACGGGTATCCCCACGTCAGACCTTATCAAGGCAATGGGTGAGAAGGGCTACCTTATGAGTAACGGCTACGGTCCATTGAAGGATAAAACATTCAGGATCGCTCATATGGGTGATCTTACGGAAGAAGGTCTGAAGGAATACCTGAGTGATCTTAAAGCGACTATCGAAGAACTTAAAGCACAATAATTACGGGGGGACAAAAAATGAAGATCCTTATTACAGAGAGCATTGCTGAAGAGAGCGTTCAGTACCTGAGAGACAAAGGCTATGAAGTGGAGGAATACTTAGGTCATTCCCAAGAAGAGATCGAACAGTATATCAAGGGCTTTGATGCTATCATCGTAAGATCTGCAACAAAGATCAATGAGACACTTCTTAATAATGCTGATTGCCTTAAGGCTGTCGGAAGAGCAGGTACGGGCATCGACAACATCGATGTTAAGGCATGCACTGAGCACGGTGTTATTGCTCTTAATACTCCTACTGCAAACAACATGGCAGCAGGTGAGCTCGCTGTCGGTCACGCATTCTCCATTTTCCGCAACCTCTGTACTGCAAACGAGGGCGTTCATAACGGGGACTTCAGACGTGGCAACTGGGTAGGAGTCGAGCTCGAAGGTAAGACTGCCGGTGTTATCGGTCTTGGCCGTATCGGTTCTATCGTATCCAGAAAGCTTAAGGGTGTAGGTATGAATGTAGTTGCTTATGATCCTTATGTCCCTCAGGAAAAGTTCGACAAACTCGGAGTAACAAGATGCAAGACTCTTGATGAACTCCTTCCCCAGTGTGATCTCATTACACTTCATACACCTAAGACTAAGGAAACTTATGGAATCCTTTCCAAAGAGCAGCTCTATAAGTGTAAGAGAGGCGTAAGGATCGTTAACGCTGCAAGAGGCGGCCTTGTTAATGAGCAGGATCTCGCTGATGCATTGGAAGAGGGTCAGGTTGCAGCAGCCGCTATCGATGTTTTCGATAAGGAGCCTTCCTACAACAAGGCACCCGGCGAGCAGGAGTACGATAACGTTCTTCTCCATGCTCCACACTGCTATATCACACCTCACCTTGGAGCATCCACAGTTGAGGCTACCGCAAAGGTAGGACAGGGAATAGTTGAACTGATCGACGGTGCTCTGAAGGGAGAACTCGTAGCAGCTATTAACATGCCCCAGTTCTCCGGCAGCATTGAAGACATCAAGCCTTACTGCTCACTCGCTGAGAAGATCGGCCGTATGTATTTCCAGGCTGAAGCAACACCCATCACAAAGGTTGAAGTAAGATACAGAGGCGAGCTTGCTGAGAGCTCCGGCACTGGCATCATCACACTCTCACTCATGATGGGGCTTTTGAAGGGAATGGGCAACGATCACGTTTCTTACGTAAATGCTCAGGAATGCATGGATGAGAGCGGCATCGAAGTTGTTGAGACAAAGACAGAGTCCATCCAGAAGTACAACAATCTGATCAATGTAAAGTTCTGTACTGAGGACGGCAGAGAACTCAAGATTAACGGTACTGTGTTTGAACCCGGTACCGAAGTTATCGTATCCTTCTTCGGTTATGAGATGAATTGTCCTTTATCCAACACTGTACTTGCGCTTAAGAACAACGATGTTCCGGGTGTAATCGGAAGGATTGCAACGATCCTTGGCAAACACAATATTAATATTGCCTCCATGCATTGGGGAAGAAAGAACCAGGATGGTTCGGATAATCCGCACGCACAGGCATTTGTTGCAATCGATCAGCCTGTATCGCAGGATATTATAGATGAACTCAAGGCAGCTGAAGGTGTTCTCCGCGTATCACTTTTAGAGCTGGGTGATTAATAGAAATCATATTATCTGAGATTCAGACCGCAGAGGTAAGACCGGTGAAATACCATTTTTCGAGAAAAGAAGGTTGGCTGGGAAACCCCTGCGGTCTTGTTTATTTTCAAGGAAAGTACCATTTATTCTTCCAGGTGAATCCGGATGTGCCGAGATATGGCAGGATGTATTGGGGACATGTTATGTCGGAGGATCTTATAACCTGGGAGGAATATCCTGTTGCTATAGGTCCTGATAACGAAATGAGCTGTAATTCAGGTTCTGCGATAGTCCATAAAGGCAGGATATGGCTGTTCTATACTGCAGTGGATCCTGAATATCATGAGACTGTTTGCGCTGCGTATTCTGAAGACGGATTCAGTTTTAAAAAGCTTGAAGACAATCCTGTTGCAAAAGCAGATCTTGCGGGTTGTTCAAAGTTCAGAGACCCTTTTGTAATGAGATATGATAACGGATTCCGTATGCTGACAGGTGCAGGACAGTATGGAATCTCTAAAGTGCTTCAGTACAGATCAGATGATCTGATCCATTGGGAATACATGGGTGAACTCTTATCGGACGGAAGATTCGGAAGTGTAATTGAAGCTCCGGGTTTAATCGAGACAGACGGAAAATGGATCTTTATGATCCAAAGCGAAAAGCATCTTCCCACCAAGGTTTTGTTTGCCACCGGCGAATATGACGGTGAGAGATTTGTTTTCGAGAATGATAAAGACCCGTTTAAGCCTGTTGATTCAGGTAATGACTTCTTAAATCCTGTAACCTGTATTGATGAGAATGGGACACCGGTGCTTATGGCATGGATGTTTTCCACAAAACTGAATTCTTCTGCCATAAGCTGCCCAAGGGAGATCCTGATCTCAAGAAAAGGCGAAGTATGCATGATCCCGTATGGTCAGCTCAGGCAAAAAACGGTCAGGGAAAGCAGTTTTGTCAGTTATGGTTCGGGCCGGCTAAGGGTCCTGTTTGAAGGCCGCACATTATTTGACAAGGCATACAGGGAATGCCCTGATCTTACTGTACTGGAGGATGTCGGAACCGTTGAGGTGTTTATTGACGGAGGCCGTGAGACGGTCACACTGTTCGTTTGCTGATTTCTTATGACGAAGATACTGAAGACCGGTAAAGGATACTGCATCCTGTACAAGGAAAGAGGAGAGGACAGCGAGAAGATCGCACCTCCCGGAATGGCTGTGCTGTCAAGGCTGGATGTTCCGGTTCCCGGCATAATTGCCGCTGCTGATTCAGCCAATAGGATACGTATTTCAGATAAGAGATACTGCCTTGTCTGTCAGGGACGGTTTGATGAAGAGGATGGTGTTATGGAGGATCTTCTGTTCCATGATTCCAGAAGCAACCGGACTTTTCCTGTCAGGCGGATGAGGAAAGGTGTTAAGGAAGCCAGACTCAGATATAAGGTCATCAGGTATAACGAAGAAAAAGATCTCTCATTTGTGTCTGTGGTCCTGGATACCGGACGCACGCATCAGATAAGGACGCAGTTCGCATCCAGAAAGCATCCTCTTGCAGGAGACGGTAAATACGGAAGCAGGATAAAGTGTCCTGTTGCGCTTGTCTGCTGCGAGATGACTTTTGATGAAGGCGAAGGAACCAGCTCTGTTACTGTAAAGACAGATTCTGAAACTGAACTTCCGGAAGTCTGAGATCAGGTGTGCCTGTCAGACAGGTGCAGGAGTTACTTTATACACCGTAAGATCTTCATACTGATATACAACAGTTCCGAGTTCTGAGAATACATAAGAATTATCGTAACCGTATCTGTAACGCTCCATGCCGCCGATAATAATGTACTCGATCTGATACTTATCGATCACTGATTGAACATCAGGCGCATAATCACTCAGATAGACAATATCAACATCGTTGTGCCTCGGGGTAATATAGATCTGCCATACATCTTTGTCAGGATCTGATTCGAGCGTGTCAGTCTCTTTATTTACGATACCATGGAATCTCCAGAGCCACTCATGTGTCTGCCATCCGAAGACTGTGGGCAGACCGGTATAGGCGGATATTATACAGTTATCGGTGTAACTGTCTCCGTAGGATTCGCAGATAACAGGACTGCCTTTTACATTTGTATTGAACCAGTTAACACAGGCCATGTAAGGCTTAAGGTTGCCGGTATAGTCATTATCCACATATTCGCTGGCGTATGTCTCAATATAGGCTGTGCCGTCTATCGTTTTATAATTCTCGCGTTTTAGTTCTCCTGAACGCTGTTTTAATGAAGCCATTGTGTAATGGGCAGGAATGAACAGATCGATGGCAAATCCTATAGCGATCGCAAAGAGAAGGATAGAATACTGGCCTTTCTTGTTTACAAACCTGAACAGTCTTATGACAGAATAGATCATTGTGACCGACAGGATAATGAATGCTGCAAAAGCAAATTTAAACATCGTGTTGGAACGCAGATATCCGCCGGTATAGATATCCCGTACATAGAAGATCTCCGGTGCGATAAGAAGCATTAATCCAACAACGGTCATACCGCAGCAGAAAATATCTATGATATTACGCTTTGCAAAGAAGGCCTGTATGGGATTGGTAAAAACTGAGTTCTCACCGATCACATAAGGCATGCTTTTCCTTACGGGGTTTTTCCTTTTGGACTTGGTGAGAGATTCGTATCTGTAATTCTTTGTCGCGAAAACAACCACCAGGAAGAAAACGCTGATTATCACATGTGTTCCATAAAGAATAAACAACTGGTAAAGCGATGAATTATTCTTAACCCTTCCCAGAGAGTTCGAGATCATGTCAAAGTTGATATTGAACGGCAGTGCCGTGAGAGTTGCAACGGTGAACAGGAAACTCATCTGGAATGATGTTCTTGGAAGTGCTGTGGGACTTACCACGCAGAACAGGAATACTGCTATCATGAGTATCAGTTCAAGAATGAAAAGCATCACCGGCTTATCACCTTTTGCAAGATAAATAAGAAGTATTCCGCCCACGTTTATAACGAAGACTATGGCGCCCGGAACATTTACGAATTTTGGAGACTTAATAGTGTTTACTACCAGCATTCCCATCGAACAGAAGACGAAGTAGATGAGAAAATCCCAGTAGTTCGTCATCTGGGCACATCCGAGGAGAATTGCACACAAAACAAGATGAAGGCTGACAGATGATCTGAGTTCCGGCAGTATCCTGTTGTTTTCGCCGCTGAGATTATCGAGACTGTGGAGAACATCTATATCTTCAGCAGACGGAAGACTGACCGAGCATATAAGCGAGAGAATGACTGCCATGATAAGAAGCACGATGATCATCGAGATTACGTGGGCATGAAGGTCACCGACAAGATATGAGTAGAACGGGAATTCCTCAATGGTGTAATCAACTCCGAGATCGGGGTTCCAGCCTATGTATCTGGTACTGTCAGGATAGAAGAAGCCGTCTGTCTTTCCGACATCGATCCCCATAGCTTTAAACACATCCAGAAGACTGTTTCCGATGCTGTTCTCATCATAAAAATATGAGTGCGAATTACCCCAGAGGGAGACAGCACATCCAGTAAGAAAACCTGCTATATACTTTACAACTTTGCTGTCTGTAAAGCCTCTTTTCGATGAAGCTTCGATAAGATACTTTCCTATGGCAAAACTCATTCCAAACGGGATTGCAGTGGCAGAACACATGGCAAGGTTGTATCCGACTCCTGTTGGAATGCCGGTAATCTTGATCACGACGGACCAGATATATTGACCGAAATAATAATAGTTGATCGGATAACCTGACAGCCACATATCATTCGCAGGCAGGTTGCCGTTACGCTGCATTGACATAATGAAGCCGTAATCCATGAACTTCTCCTGCCCGTTGATGTCAGGCAGGAAACCTTTGAAATAACACATCAGGAAGAAGACTATAAGAAAAGCGGTCTCTTCCATGACTATGGCTTCAACAAAACCTTTGCTGTCATACTTCCTGATAAGAGCTTCCCTGAATGTTTTAGGTATGTAACAGCAGGCTGCAACGATCAACGCTGAAAGGATGATCGATATAACATTTATCTTAAAGATCTTAAAATGTGTCAATGTCCACAGGACAAGACATGTAAGAACAAGTCCCATCGGCTGTGACAGAAAGAAACCGCCGGATGAGAAGTTTTCCCATAGCTTTGCAGCAAGCGGCAGGGTCACAAAACCTATGAGCATAAGGACTGCCACCCACCAGAGGCAGTAAGCGGTATCGTTTGCCCCCATTGTACATACGCCGGTCAACGCAGCGATTACAAAAGGAACCAGGATCAGCAGAAAGCGGAGAGGTGAAGTCTCGATAAGCGAAGCAGAGGTCTTGTTCATGACAGAACTCCTTCGAAAGAATCTTTTATTGTATTTTCATTTATATTCAGTTCGGTAACAGGTGCAGGTGCAGATTCACGGATAACGGAATCCTCATAGGACCTGATGATCCCGGAACTAATCTTTCCTGCGAGATTCACTACGGAATCCATATGATTCTCAGGTGTATCATTCGTTGCAAATTTGGTGAGTCCTGTTGAGCAGACATAAAGATTCTCGCACGGGTTTGTCAGATCGATCTCGGGATACTGTGCTGTCAGTGCATATCTGGTCTTTGTCAGGCGCCACGATCTTACATCCGACTTGCGAAGTGACGGATAAAGTTTGCGCAGTCCCGCAAAATATTTAAGCATTATGTTGGCATCTGAATCGATCCAGAGTGAGTCGGTTATAGAACATGAACCGACAAGATACACGACAGATCCGCCGTATCCGCGTTCACCAAATGCACTGGAGTGATTGATTATCGCCTTGAAGGGCAGGTCTGAATCCTTTGGGGGAACCTGATAGAACATCTGCGATATCTCGTGCTTCATAACCATCATGGCCGTGATCTTTGCACTGTAAGTAATGTTCATAAGGATATCCCTGTCATCCATCGGAATAGGAAGTCCGTGACTGACATTTACGAAAGTTCTGCAGGAACCGGTGAATATGACATAAGCACTGTCGATCACAACTCTTGTTGAATTGGAAAGGATACAACTTGTCCTGTACATTCCGCTTCCGAGTCTGGCTATCTCCGCAACGGTGGTGGAGTAACTGATGTGACCTCCGTTATCGGTAATTGCCTGCATAAGGCTTGAGATGAGACACGCAAATCCACCGTCATAATAACCGACTTTGCGGTGGGAAGCTTTTCCTGACCATGCGGAATCGAACCAGTTTATCTTATCATCAACACCCATTTCCTTGGAAAGTGCAAGCAATGACTTGTCACTTTTTCTGAGATGGTGGGGAAGCAGTTCAAGATATTCCCTTCCGATCCTTGTATATGCAAGAAGTCCGCCGGGAGAAGCAAGCTCCTCGACGACAGTAACCTTGAAGCCGGCTTTTGACAGCCTCATTCCGCAGGTGAGACCCGACAGACCGGATCCTATTATGCAGACGGTTTTCTTCTCATCAGAAAAAACATTATCTGAATTCATCATTCGATCTTCTTTGCCTCAAGATAGAACCGCTTCTCAAAAGCTTCTCCCATTGAAAAGGTTTTTCTGGGGAAGACCCCTTCTTTCTCTACTGTGCTGAAGAAGGTATCTTTGCTTATAGCTGGGACAAGTATCCCTGTGTTGCCTGAATCTGCAAGTTTTCTTACGGAATCTTCACCGTGAATGTAGTCACATTCCAGTCCAAGGCTGTCTATCATCATCTGAACGGAACCGACAGCTAAAGTGTGCGGCGGATTGGAAAGAGAAACGGTAATATCCTCTTTGCCCCCGGACACAACTGTAAAAGACTGGGCACCATCGGATGGTGAATTGATCTCAATGCCGGAATCCTTAAAGTATTCATTTGCTTTTCTGATGAATTCATCAGAACTGATGTTGAAGATTACTCTGTGTATCGGCTCGAAATCAAGACCTTTGTCGTGAATATTTACTATTTCGGCAAGAGCATATCTTGCGGGATGATCCTGTTTTTCCTCATCTGAAAGATCCTTCCTGATATTCTCCCAATGCGCCTTGGCAGAAGCTAAGGAATGGTTGCCGTCACCTACAAGGAATAATAATCCGTCGCTGTTTGCGTTTTTGAGTGCAGCAAGACCGTTAACGATAGAATCCGCAACCGCAGAACCGTCAGGGATAAAGGTGCCGGTAATATGTCCGGAACCGAGCATAAGATCAGTATCATATAAAGGAGTGATACCTTCCTCTTTTGCCATGGCGAAAGCTTTCTCGATAGTGATGCCCTCCGGGTCATCAATGAGTATCATAATATGCGGAAGTTCAAGAGGGGAATTTGCTCTGATCCTGATCCTTGGAGGGATCCTTGAAAGAACGGTTCCTTCTGTTGCTCTGCATATATTCTTGTTGCCGGGTTCAAAACTGTAACCTTCAAGATCGATGGCAGCCATTAAACCCTTTCTTGAGGGATGAAGGGACGTGGATCTGTCGGTAAGGATGAAGCCGGTTCCGAGACTTTGGAGAATGCCGTCATCAAGATATTTGCGGGCTGTTCTGGCGATGGATTCAAGCTTTTTTGTTTCCTCATCAGTTCCGAGATACACTTCCGGAAGAACAAGATTCAATGCAGACGGAGCATCTCCTGCTTCGCCTTCGGCACTTTTCCAGTACTCAGGCTCTGATGTATATTGATCGCACGCGATAACTGCCCATTTCTTAAGGTCTGAACCTTGCTGCGGAATAAGTATGTCCGGTACCGCAAAACCGAGATCACTGATGGTCCTCAATTCTAATTACCCCTCTAAAAACAATAAAAATGCCTAATCATTCTATCACGGCAGGAAAGGGTTTTGGGAACAAAAACAGGCTTTTTTGCTTTTTTTGCATGTTTGAAAAATATGTTCATAAGAGTAATGCCTGTATAAATGGAATTTGCCCTGGAAACCCTGCAATGCACTTAACTCTATGTACATTTAATGGTACTATTAATTAACCGATCATATATGAGGAGGAACACATATGGCTAACAGTGAATTATCAAAACTCAAGATATTGTTCATTTATGATTATTTCAAGAACAGGCTCTGTGCCTCAGGCGGTAAGGATTCTGTGTCTGTTAGCGAACTTATCGCTTATCTGGAGGATAAGACCGGGACAACTTTTGAACGGAAGTCCATATATGCTGATATAAGCAAGATCAATGAATATGTGCGGAAATCCGGTCAGACAACTGACAGTGATTGGATCTTTTGTGAAGGCAAGAAATACAGGCGGGGAGATCTAAAAGGCGAGATCCTTATAGATGAAGCAAGACTTATAGTAGATGCCATCAGCACGACACCATTCGTTGATTCGGATCTTTGTGACAAGATCACTGATATGTTCCCCTCATATTTCACGGGCGATTATCAGAAGAGGATACTTTACCCGCATTATGAAAAAGTGGACAGAAAATGCATTTCCAGACTGAATAACATCAGAACCGCAATAAACGACAAATCGTCACTTAAGATCCCCTATGGTTACAAGCTGGGAAGTGAACTGACGGAGAAAACAGACAAGACTGTATCTCCGATGGCTCTTGACTGGGAGAATAACTGCTATTATCTGATAGCCGTTGATAATGCAGTTGTTAATGAGAAAGGATTAGACAGGGATGAATCACTTACCGGCGCATTAAGACGCTACAGGGTTGACAGGATGGCCAATGTTTATTTCTCGAATGCTCCATATATTGATTACAAGAGCGAAGCGTTAAGGCAGCAGGAACTCAAGAGGTTCATCGGAAACTCGCTTTCGGCATTTTCGAGCAATGATCTGACGTTATTAGGCATCAAAATAAAGGGCAGGACCAGAAAAGATGCTCTCAAGGCATATGGTGCATTTGCCTCAAAAGCAAGTGATAAAGTCAGGATCAAGGATGATACCAAACTTGACAAGGGCATACTGGAGATAACCGTTAAGACCGGACGGGCACCGACTCTTTATACTGATATTTTCGAGCTTTCCACATTCGAGAATGTTGAGATCGAGATCGATAACGACGAGATCTGCCGCGAATACGGTGAATTCATAAAGAAAGCCGCCAAGGCAGCAAAACTTCAGAAGCTCTGATTGCAAAGAAATATTAAACGATTTATAATTTCTAAGTTTTATTTTTATATAGGAGTGTCACCAATGAGACAGTTTACTTCAAAAGAGCTAAGAAAGACATGGAAAGAGTTTTATATTGAAAGAGGTCATGTCGATGTAGGTGCCGTATCCCTGGTATCTGACGGTTCAACCGGAGTATTATTCAACGTTGCGGGAATGCAGCCTTTGATGCCTTACCTTTTGGGCGAGAAGCATCCTATGGGAACGAGGCTTTGCAATGTGCAGGGCTGTGTCCGTACGAATGATATTGATTCAGTAGGTGACAGGAGCCACGTCACATTCTTTGAGATGATGGGAAGCTGGAGCCTTGGTGATTACTTCAAGGAAGAAAGATGTAAATGGAGTTACGAACTTCTCACCCAGGTGTTCGGATTTGATAATGACCATCTTGCTGCAACAGTTTTCGCAGGAGATGAGAACGCCCCCAGAGACGAGGAGGGCGCCCGGTTCAGAATTGCGTCCGGATTCAAGCCCGAGAATATCTACTATCTCGGTGCAGACGACAACTGGTGGGGACTTGAGTATGGTCCCTGCGGTCCGGACAGTGAGATGTTCTATATTGCTGATGTTCCTGACTGTGGTCCGGACTGCGGCCCCGGATGTTCCTGCGGCAAATATACCGAGATCGGTAACGATGTTTTCATGCAGTATGAGAAGCATCAGGACGGAACTCTCACACCTCTCAAGCAGAAGAATGTTGATACCGGCTGGGGTCTTGAGAGAATCCTTGCGTTCCTTAACGGGACAAAAGATGTTTATAAGACAGATCTCTTTACTGATGCTATTGCATTTATCGAGAAGGCTTCAGGTGTTAAATATGACTCTGACGAGAAGCTTACTAGGTCAATGAGAGTCCTTGCAGACCACATCCGTACAAGCGTCATGCTTATCGGTGACGCAGCAAAGCTCGTTCCTTCAAATGCCGGTGCAGGTTATGTGTTGAGACGTCTCATCAGACGTGCTGTAAGACACGCAAGAACACTCGGAATGTCAACAGAACAGATCCTGGATCTGGCAAAGATCTATATCGACAGTGTTTACGATGACAGCTATCCGCTTCTTGCAAAGAACCGTGAGTTCATCCTGAACGAGCTCGACAAGGAGATCGCAAGATTCGAGAGCACCCTTGAGAACGGTATCAAGGAATTCAAGAAGATCCTTGATGACAAGAAAGCAGCAGGTTCAGCTGAGATCGACGGTGATTCCGCCTTCTATCTTTATGACACATTCGGATTTCCTATCGAGCTAACCGTTGAGATGGCTTCTGAAGAAGGCCTTAAGGTCGATGAGGAAGGCTTCAAGGCTGCAATGGAAAAACAGAAGGAAACTGCAAGAGCAGCTACCAAGGCAAAGGGTGATCTCGCTCTCAGCGTAAATGAGATCCCTGATGAAGTTGCCAAGGATTCAAATGCTACAGAATATGATGGTTACGATAACCTCAAGTGTGATGCAAAGGTTATCTACATCCTTAAATCTGATGAAGACGGTATCAAGGTTGTTGACAGTGCTTCCGAAGGAGATGACATTATCCTTGTTACTGATAAAACAGTTCTTTACGCCACAATGGGTGGTCAGATTCACGATGAAGGTAAAGTATTCACATCAGGTTTTGAAGCAGAGGTCATCTCGGTCGATAAGGATGCCGCAGGCAAGTATCTCCATACTCTTAAGGTTGTTAAGGGCACTGTTTCCGCAGGCGAGACCGTCAGCGTCGAAGTTGATAAGAAGAACAGACTTGCTATCGCAAGGAACCACACAGCTACACACATCCTGCTTTCAGCTCTCCAGAAGGTTTTGGGAGATCATGTTGAGCAGGCAGGTTCTTATGTAGGCAATGACCGTCTGAGATTTGACTTCAACAACTCCCAGGCAATGACTGCAGAAGAGATATCCAAGGTTGAAGAGATGGTTAACGATGTTGTTCTCCAGGCTCTTCCTGTAGAGACTAAGGTTCTTGCAATTGAAGACGCAAAGAAACTCGGTGCCACAGCAATCTTCGGCGAGAAGTACGGAGAGGTCGTAAGAGTTGTAGCGGTTGGCGGTTTTGAAGTTCCTTTCGATCTCGAGTTCTGTGGCGGCACACACCTTACAAACAGCGCACAGATCGGTCAGTTCAGGATCGTTTCAGAATCCGGTATCGCAGCAGGCATAAGAAGAATCGAAGCTGTAACAGGCGAGAGATGTTATGAGATGAACAAGGCAGACAGAAACCTAATTGATGAGGCTGCAGCTGCTCTTAAGACTCCTAAGGATAAGATCGTTGAGCGTATTGATGCTCTTCACGCAGAAGTTAAGTCTCTTGAGAAGGAGCTCGCTGAGATCGAGAAGGCCAAGGCAGGTTCATTTGCGGACAGCGCTGTCTCAGGTGCCAAGGATATCGGAGGCGTTAAGGCAGTTATCGCGGCATGCGATGCTGCAGATGCGGCAGCTATGAGGGATACAGCAGACAAGATCAGAGATAAGCTGGATTGCGGAATGGTATTCCTCGCTGCCGAGGGTGAAGGCAAACTGCTGTTCACGGCCATGGCTACGAAGTCTGCAGTTGATAAGGGCGTTCACTGCGGAAATATCATCAAGGAAGCTGCAAAGGTTGCCGGCGGTGGCGGTGGCGGACGTCCGGACATGGCACAGGCCGGCGGTAAGGATGTTACCAAACTTAATGATGCTCTTGCGAAAGCAGAGGAGATCCTGGCTTCCCAGGTTAATGCATAAAGGAGAATAGATATGTGCTTGTTTTGTGATATAGTTGCGGGCAAGATCCCGTCAAGCAAGGTTTATGAGAACGAATATGTTCTTTGCTTTAACGATATTAATCCTGTAACCCCTGTTCATGTTCTTGTTGTTCCGAAGAAGCACTTCAATGACATCAATGAACTTGCATCAGATCCCGAGGGTGCCGTTTATTCTGCGGAGATAACAAAGGCTATAAGCGAAGTTGCAAAGATAAAGGGTATCAGTGAAGGATTCAGAACCGTTAATAACTGTGGTGAAGACGGTGGTCAGTCCGTAATGCATGTTCATTTCCACGTTCTTGGTGGAATCAAGTTTACTGAGAAGATAGTCTGATCCTATGGCAAGGATGAGAACCAAACGCAATATTCCCGCGCGCATGGAAAGATGCCATGAGCGGTGGTTTGATGCTCCTTTGCTGAACCGTGGCAAATGGCGTGAAGCCTGCGGTTTTGCAGAGGATATTCCCCTTTGGCTTGAGATAGGATGCGGAAAAGGCAAATTCTGTACAGAGATGGCTTTAAGACATCCTGAAGTTCTCTATATCGCTATGGAAAGGGATGCTTCCGTTACTCTTGCTGCGGTGGAAAAGGCGCATGAACTGGAAATCCCGAATCTTTTCTTTATACGGGGAGATGCAGGTATTATCGAGAATTATTTCGCTGAAGATGAAGTTGACCGGATATTTCTTAACTTTTCCGATCCCTGGACCAGGCAGAATAAGCCTAAGAGACGTCTGACTTACAGGGATTTCCTGAACAAATACAAGGTTATGATGAGAGCCGGGGGAGCTGTCGAGTTTAAGACCGATAACGACGAACTTTTCGATTTCTCATTGAATGAATTCAGGGAAACCGGGTTTGTGCTGGAAGATGAGACAAGGGATCTTCACAACAGCGTATTTGATGCTGAGAATATCCGCACTGAATTCGAGCAGAAATTTGCTGACCAGGGTATAACGATCAAAAGAGTAGTGGCAAAAATGCTTTGATCCCGGCAACAGGAACTGAACAGCTTTTATTTCCGGACAAAAAGACCAATATCAGATGAATCGTAGATCTGTTCAAAATCACTGTCATTTAGCAGTGATGTGTAAAGATAGCAGTCTGCCCCCTTACTGAGAATCAGATAATTGAATTGATATTTATCCACGAAGTCTCTGTAATATGCGGCCCCTTTGTAAATGCGGTAATACTCGTCAAAGTAATCATATTCTTTGTTATTTTTGGCCAGAAAGATCTCAGCTCTTCCATCGATATAAGGATGGTAGCCGTTAAATTCAAGATATTGACCGTCATTGAAATTTGTGTACAGGACAACAGGTTCATTGCTCTTATCGAGAATATCGACTACATCGTTTAAATGGGAATAGTGCTCGAGCTTATCGTGTTTGATGTTCCGGGTGGTTATGAATCTTCCTTCACAGATAAACCCCAGGGCACATATCAGAAAGATAATGCTCAGAGCTTTAACACGTTTTGTTACCAGATTTTTGAACGGCTTGAGCAACACCTTAAAGTCTGTATCTTTCAGCATATATGTAAATGCCGGGATTCCGAAAAGAAGAAAATACGGAATTCCCTTGATCTGCATCAATCCAAGTAAAAATGTTCCGGCAAACAGAAGAAAGAAACGCACGGAATATAACCGCTGTTTGATAAAAAAGACTACAAGGCATGCTGCACCGAATAAGATGAAGAATATCCTTCCTTCTCCGGCGGAAAGACTGGAGGATGCCATTTCCATGATCAGCGAAAAATCGCTCTGGCCATACGAACTGAATAAATAAAGCATGCTGTCAGTACCGTAAGGATTCAGTATTCCGGCGATTATGCTGACAGCAAATGCAGCAAATAAAAACAGTGGATTGCCGGCCGGTGAGATCTTCATCGGCTCGTAATGAACGGGAAGAGATGCAGCAAGATATGGCAGCATAAACACAAGCAGCATAAGCCACATTGCCGCATGAAGATTTACCAGTAATATGGAAAGAACAGGAATGCCTATAAGGTATTTGACCTTTTTTGTCTGAGCGTGTCTCTCAAGCAGACAGACTTCGGAAAGAAGGATGACATAAGTAAACATCTGGGGTCTGGTAACCATAAAGGGATCGAAGATCAAAATGTTTGCCAGGGCGGAAACAGATGCCGCTAAAAGCCCGTTGCCGGTAATCAGGGAAACAAAGCGGTAGGTGAGCAGACAAACTCCTATATTGCAAAGATAAAGAAGCGCGATAATGCCAAACTCGCCAAGAAAGCCGTAAACATAATAAAAGATCACTGAACTGAGCCATTGCTGAACAACTAGCTTCATCGAAGAATGCATTGACAGTATATCGTTAAAAGGGAACCCGTTCTTAACTATGTATTCTCCGGTTGAGTATAAAAAATAAAAGTCATTGTCAAGTGAACGTGTCTGGAAACATGAAATAATGACGGGGAGTGCCAGGATCAGATATTTGATCCATTTCGGTTGCTTCTTGGAATTAATCTGTAAAACGGTACTGCTGTCTGTCATTGTCAATACTCCATTCTGCTCATGCCCCGATTATAGCATGAAATAAAAACAGTGATTGAACGCTTGACCTGAACCCGCCCGGAATCTGAATAATCCATGTGGGGAGTTTTACAAAAACAATAAGTAGGTTACAATACTCTGAGTAGTATTAGCAGACAGGAGAATGAATGATGATTTACGTTGATGAGGCTATTAAGAATACTTACCGTGTCCCTCAGCCTGAGGGAAGAGGCGCTTACATAAGACTTGACCAAAATGAGAATCCTGATGGAGTTCCGCAGTGGCTCTTTGATTCCGTGATGGAGAAGGTAACCCCCCAGTTCCTGGCAATATATCCTGAAGAAACTGTTCCGACAACAAAATATGCCAAACTTCTTGGACTTGAGAAGGAGAATGTAACACTTACAGCAGGCAGTTCAGTTGGAATGGGTTATGTAATCAAGACTTTCGGTGAGCCGGGCAAGAACATTATTACGGTAACACCTTCATTTGCCATGTATGAAGTTTATGCTGAGATGATCGGCATGAAAGTCGTTAACATGCAGTATGAGAAAGACTTTACATACAAGGTTGAGAATACACTTGCTGCGATCAATGAGGATACAAGCATCGTTGTTCTGGTAAATCCAAATATGCCGGTAGGAAATGTCTATCCGAAGGATGAGATAAAGGCAATCGTAGAGAAGGCCAAAGCGTTTAACGCACTGGTTATCATCGATGAGGCATATTACTATTTCTATGACCAGTCATCTGTTGATCTTGTAAAGGAGTATGACAATGTGGTTGTTTTGCGCACTTTCTCCAAGATGCTCTCTATTCCTTCAATGAGAGTCGGTGCGATCATCTCAAATGCGCAAAATATCCGCTATATGGACAACTACAAGCCGCATTATACTGTTAATTCCATAGGTTTGCTCTTTGTTGAGGCAATCGTTGATAATCACGATAAACTTATGGCTGAACTGACTGAGTCTTATCTTGAGGGCAAGGAATATATCATGAAGGCTCTTGCCGACAACGGTTATGAGACACTTCCTTCTGAAGGCTGCTATGTTTGTATTAAACCGAAATACAGAACTTCAAGAGAGATCACAGATCTCCTTGAGGAGAACGGTATCCTTATCCTCTGCGGAAAGCAGGGACTTACAGGATGGCTGAGACTGACTATTGCCCATAAGCAGTACATGGAGATCTTTATGGATGCACTGCTGAAACTTGATAAGGAGTGAGCAGGTCCGTTTTATGAGAAATTATGCGATCATCCTTGCCGGAGGTGTCGGAAAGAGAATGGGATCCGATATACCCAAGCAGTTCCTTGAGGTTGACGGCAAACCCATAATCGCTTATTCGATCGGGAATTTTCAAAGAAATCCCCGGATCGATAAGATCCTGGTTGTGTGTGTAAAGGATTGGATCGACAGGGCTTGGGAAATAGTAAATAAGTATTCGTTGACTAAAGTTGAATGGATCATTGAAGGCGGCAATACAGGACATGATTCGATCAGAAACGGAGTGTTTTTCTTGAGAGACAAACTGGAACCTGACGATTTTGTTATTGTACATGATGCCGTCAGACCAATACTTCCGCAGAAAGCTATCGATGAGCTTATCAGAGTTGCACATGAGAAGGGCAACGCGTCCTCTTCAGTGGAATGTCATCCGCCCATTGTATATACGGATGATCATGAATCAGGGATCACCGATGTTGACCGGGAACATGTAATGCTCACGGCTTCTCCGCAGATGTTCAGGTATTCTCTGGCTCTGCATTGTTATGAAATGGCTGAGGAGGAGGATTATCACACATCCACGTTCACAAGTTCCCTGCTTATTCATTGCGGAGAACGTGTTTTTTTCGCGAAAGGAACATCATGCAATATCAAGGTGACACAGAAGGCAGATCTTGCTTTGTTTGAAGCTCTTCTGAAGGTCCCTGAGGAACTACTGTACAGCTGAGGATTGATTATGAATTGTTCAGAATACCTGGTCGATTATCTGATAAAAAACGGCGTGACCGATGTTTTCGGGTATGCCGGAGGTTATATTGTTCCGTTCATGGATGCGCTTTATAAGCGCCGTGACGAGATAAAGACACATGTATGCTACAACGAACAGGGATGCGCTCTGGCTGCTGACGGATATGCCAGAACAAGCGGCAAACTCGGAGTGTATTTCACTACTTCAGGTCCGGGAGCGATCAACGGTCTGGCAGGTCTGGCAGACTGCTGGTTTGACGGTTTCCCGATCATGGGCATATGCGGAAACGTCCCGACTCACGAGATGAAGGGTTTTTCCGGAATCCGTCAGAATGGTTTCCAGGAAATGGATCTTGTCTCAATGACAAGAAGCATTTCAAAATACTCTGTTACTGCGAACAGCGGCGAAGGTTTCCCGGAGATAGTAAGCAGAGCATATAACATGGCCTTACTTGGAAGGAAAGGAGGGGTTGTCATTGATTTTCCGCTCGACATACAGCAAGCCGATATTATTGGCGGGTAACGGAATCCGCACATCAGGCGCAGTCAGGCTGCTTCATGAATTTGCAAACAAGACCAATATTCCGGTCTTAACAACGATGAACGGCGTGGATCTTGCACAGGATGATCTGCATATCGGTTTTATCGGCACGCACGGTAACCGTGTGGCAAATATGATAATAAACGAGTGTGATGTGATAATCTCGATAGGAGCAAGGCTCGGTATAAGACAGGCCGGCAGGAATGCAAAGAATTTTGCTCCCCAGGCTGATCTTATCAGATGCGATATAGATGAATACGAATTGAGCAGAAATATTAAGGATGATGAACGTAAATATCATTCAGATGCCCGTGATTTTCTGCAGATGCTGCTCGCAGAGGATATTCCGGATTATTCCGCCTGGAAGAATAAATGCATAGAGGCTAAGCGCCTTCTGGAATCATATGATAAACAGCCGGGTAACAAAGCAGTTGAGAAGATATCTTCATTACTTCCAGCTGATCCTGTTGTTGCTGTTGATGTGGGAATGAATCAGTGCTGGTGTGCACAGTCTCTTCATCTGAAAGGATACAACGGACGCATTCACATCAGCGGCGGATACGGAACCATGGGCTGCGGTCTTCCTTTTGCCATTGGTTCTTCAATAGCGACAGGCAACGGCAAAGCGTTTTGTATCACGGGCGACGGCGGATTCCAGATGAATATCCAGGAACTCGAGACGGTCAAAAGAGAGAACCTTCCGGTCAAGATATTTATTCTGGATAATCATGTTCTCGGAAAGATAAGTGAGACGCAGTATTTTGAGCATGAGGGAAGATTTGCCGCGACAGCTTTGTCAGGCGGATATACTGTTCCCGATTTCTGCAGGATCGCTGAAGCTTACGGTATCAGAGCCGTTAAACTTGATACATATGAGCGGCTTGATGACTTCAGGGATATGATAGACGATGAACAGCCCTGCTTATTTGATATTACGCTTCCTGAAGAAAGCTTCCTCACTCCAAAGATCAAGTTTGAGACCGGCAGGATGAGACCTGAACTTGATGAAGGAATAGTTGAGAAAGTCAGGAATGTTTTGAAAGGTTGATGATCATTTTTGCTCGACAGTAAGAGAATGTATACAACATATTTCAAGGAATATATCCTGGACAATGATATGCTTCACCGTCTCCAGGATGAACTGTTCAAGATACTCCTTGACATCAAATATGTGTGCGAGAAACACAATATCTCTTATATGCTTTGCGGGGGCACACTCATTGGTGCCATAAGGCATAAAGGTTTTATCCCGTGGGATGACGATATCGATCTTATGATGATCAGAAGCGAAGCCGAGAAACTCGTTGTCAAAATGCGTGAGGAGTTTCCGGATAAATATATGGTGGCTGAACCTTTATGTGATGAGCAGTATGTGGTTAAATCCATCAAAATATATAAACGCGGTACAAAATACGTTGAGATTCCTTTTGCAGGTCTTAAGGGTTTTGATATGCTGTTCATTGACGTTTTCGTTATCGAAAATGTTCCAGCCAACAAACTTCTCCGCAAACTGCACAGTTCGCTTTATAACTTTGTTTACAAGGCTGCAAGTGTATGTGTGGATTACAAGTATCCTTCACCTGTTATCGAGGAAAAAGCGAAAGAGAGTGCTGAACTTGCAAAGTACTGGAAGACTCGTAAAAGACTTGGAAGTTTTTTCTCGCATATAGGCGGAATGAAGTTTTATCTCAGACAGTGTGAGAAGATCGGAAATATGAAGAAACACACAGGCTGGCTCGGGATTCCCTCTGGCGGATGTGTTGTTGAGAATTTTCCGGAGAAAATGTATCTTGAACTGACCACTGCCGAATTCTGCGGATATGAATTTCCTGTTCCTGCAGCTTATGATGAGAACCTTACTGTGGTTTTCGGTGATTACATGAAGATACCGGAACCTTCAAAGCGCGACTGCCATGTCGCTTATGAGATAAAATTCTAAGAAGTTATTTCCGGCAAGGATAGGTGTTCCCGGGATTACCTGTAACGTGAACAGATGGAGTGGGTCATTCTGTCTTCTTCAGGAGGCAGCTGCATATAGTTTCCGTATTGCATCGACAGATATTTGTCGGCATTCTGCGGTATATAGAATTCAGCATCCTCAAAGGGTGCAAGAACAGGTTTTTCCACATCTTTGCGTTCCATTATCTGCCTTTCCATAGGAGGTTCCTCCTCACAAAGAACGCATACTTTTTCTGCTTTTTCGAATTTGCACCATGAACAGAGTGAGGAAAGACGGCGCTCATATCTGTGATTCTTATTCGGGAAAACCTTAATGATAAATTTGCGGAGAGATCCTTTTGATCCGCTCTCGCTGTCCGGAACATACATTGTGGCATTCATCATTTTCAGATAGAACTTCCTGAGAGGTTTTTGGAAGAACAGCTTAGGTTTGGATATGCCGTCCATCGGAAATACATCCACCCATACGCCCATATCATCTATCTGTTCTCTTAAATAGGTGGGTTGAACTACCGTTCGCGTATTGCAGGCACGGATGATGGGATAATGATAATTCGCATCGGTCGTATAATGAAAAAGCCTGATATTCTTGCCGATAGGCTCGGTCTTGTTCAGTTCCACTAGTTTCTCGACATCTTCTCTCGGCATCATGATATCCATGTCATTATCCCATGGAATAAAGCCCTTATGACGTATTGCGCCCAAAAGCGTGCCGTATCCGAGAACATATCTGAGACCGTGTTTTACGCAGAAAGAATGAAGTTCTTTCATGACCTGAAGTTCAGCCTGCTGTTCTTCAGCTATTGAGAGAAAACCATCGGAACCGCTCATTACAAATGCCCCCGGAAAATAACATATGCGGAGATTATAGCATTTTGATCAATTCATACCAAATGATAACTTCAGCGGTCTGTTATAGAGCAAATCATCCGAAATGAGGCATCCCGGAGTGAAGCAAAAATCGTTTGAGTGAAATCAGGGGCAATATGCCTTATTTTTATTAAAATTTACAATATTATGACAATTATTCTGTGGAAAACAGAACCTTGCTGGAGTAGAATTCTTAAGGTGCAGACCATAGAGCACTATAAAAGTTTAATAATCCCGGTTAAGGGAATTTAGGAGGAATTCAATATGGCAGTAAAAGTTGCGATTAACGGTTTCGGTCGTATCGGTCGTCTTGCTTTCAGACAGATGTTCGGTGCAGAGGGTTATGAGATTGTAGCTATCAACGATCTTACAAAGCCTTCCATGCTCGCTCACCTTCTCAAGTATGACACAGCTCAGGGCGGATATGCTGGTGTATTCGGCGAGAATAAGCACACAGTTACATCTGATGACGAAGCTAACACAATCACAGTTGACGGCAAGTTACTTAAGATCTACAAGGAACCCGATGCAAACAATTGTCCTTGGGGCGAGCTCGGTGTTGACGTAGTTCTCGAGTGCTCCGGTTTCTACACATCTAAGGAAAAGGCACAGGCTCACATCAATGCCGGTGCTAAGAAGGTTGTTATCTCTGCTCCTGCAGGAAACGATCTCCCTACAATCGTTTACAACGTTAACCACACAACACTCACAGCTGATGACAAGATCATCTCTGCAGCTTCCTGCACAACAAACTGCCTTGCTCCTATGACAAAGGCTCTTAATGATTATGCAGCTATCCAGAGCGGTATCATGACAACAGTTCACGCTTACACAGGCGACCAGATGATCCTCGACGGTCCTCAGAGAAAGGGTGACCTCCAGAGAGCAAGAGCTGGTGCTGCTAACATCGTACCTAACTCTACAGGCGCTGCTAAGGCTATCGGCCTCGTTATCCCTGAGCTCAACGGCAAGCTCATCGGTGCTGCTCAGCGTGTACCTACACCTACAGGTTCTACAACAATTCTCCACGCTGTAGTTGCTGGTGACGTTACAGTTGATGGCATCAACGCTGCTATGAAGGCTGCTACAAACGAGTCTTTCGGCTACACAGAGGAGAAGCTCGTTTCTTCCGACATCATCGGCATGAAGTTCGGTTCACTCTTCGATGCTAACCAGACAATGGTTTCCAAGATGGATGAC
>JAIKYD010000038.1 GCA_024683485.1 Saccharofermentans sp.
GGTTTTTTGCTGATTTCCTTCACGATTTTGACCGAATTCGTGAAGGTGTTTGTGAAGCACTGAAGATCGAGGTTTTTCGAGCATTTCAGATAGCAATGCAAAGCGCAGGTTGAATTGGGCACTGCGCAATTCAGATAGCAAAAACGGTAGTTGGAAAACCACTCAAGAATTCAAATCGCACGCAAAATCTTACTCGTCATCCAGCTTGAGAACGCTCATGAAGGCTTCCTGCGGCACTTCGACAGAACCGACCTGTCTCATACGCTTCTTACCTTCCTTCTGCTTCTCGAGCAGCTTCTTTTTACGCGAGATATCGCCGCCATAACACTTGGACGTAACGTCCTTGCGGTATGCCTTAATGGTCTCGCGGGCAATGATCTTGCCTCCGATCGCTGCCTGTACAGGAACTTCGAACTGCTGCCTCGGGATGTTCTCCTTGAGCTTCTCGCACATACGTCTGCCTCTTCCATATGCCTTGTCTGCATGAACAATGAAAGACAGCGCATCGACAGGATCACCATTGAGGAGAATGTCGAGTTTGACGAGCTTTGAACGCATATAACCGGCTGGCTCGTAATCAAGTGAGGCATAGCCTCTTGTACGCGATTTTAGCGCATCGAAAAAGTCGTAGATTATCTCATTTAATGGCATCTTGTAGTGCAGCATTACACGCTTCTCATCAAGATACTTCATGTCGGTGTATTCACCGCGGCGCTCCTGGCAGAGCTCCATGATGTTGCCGACATATTCCTTGGGGAGCATTATTGTTGCCTTGACAATAGGCTCTTCCATATAATCGATGTAAGTGGGATCCGGCATGTTCGTAGGGTTCGAACAGTCAACAACGGAACCGTCGAGAAGATGGATCTTGTAGATAACCGAAGGCGCCGTGCTGATAAGGTCGAGGTTGAATTCACGCTCGAGTCTTTCCTGGATTACCTCGTAGTGAAGGAGTCCCAAAAATCCGCATCTGAAACCGAAGCCCAGGGCGGCGGATGTCTCGGCATCGAATGAAAGAGCGGCATCGTTGAGGCGGAGCTTCTCGAGCGCATCCTTAAGATCGCCGTAGCGTGCGCCGTCAACAGGATACATACCGCAGAAAACCATCTGCTGGATTCCCTTATAGCCGATCAAAGGTTCATCTGCAGGATCGTCAGCGAGTGTTACTGTATCGCCCGGAGCTGTATCTCTTACGTTCTTTATCGATGCGCAGATGTAGCCAACCTCACCGGCTTTCAGTGTCTCTGTGGGAACGAGCTCGCCCGGATGGAACATACCAAGTTCCGTTACTGTGAACTCTTTTCCGGAGTGCATCATCTTTATGCGGTCTCCGGTCTTAACCGTGCCGTCCTTGACTCTGACACTTACGATAACGCCTTTGTATGAATCGTATTTCGAATCGAAAACAAGTGCCGTCAGAGGCGCATTCTCATCGCCTTCAGGAGCAGGCAGATACTCAACCACCTTCTCCAGCACTTCGTCAATATTAATGTCATTTTTCGCCGAGATAAGCGGCGCATAAGATGCGTCAATGCCGATGTCATACTCGATCTCCTGACGGACCTCTTCAGGTCTTGCGGAAGGAAGATCGATCTTGTTGATGACCGGAAGGACTTCAAGGTCCGCATCAACTGCCAGATAAACATTGGCAAGTGTCTGAGCCTCAACGCCCTGAGAACTGTCAACTACAAGGATCGCGCCGTCACATGCGGCAAGCGATCTTGAGACCTCGTAATTAAAGTCAACGTGACCTGGAGTGTCTATGAGATTAAGAAGATATGTGTTGCCGTCAGAAGCTTCATACGGAAGCCTTACAGCCTGCGACTTGATGGTGATTCCGCGCTCACGCTCGATATCCATGTTGTCGAGGATCTGGTCGGTCATCTCGCGCTTCTCTTTAACGTGAGTGTGTTCGATCAGACGGTCAGCCAGAGTTGACTTGCCGTGATCGATGTGCGCAATAATGCAAAAGTTTCTTATGTATTTGCGGTAGCTGTCACTCATAAAGTCTTGATCTCATTGAAAGGGAATACTCTGATAACCGCAACGCCCTTTATCCTGTCTGCAGTGAAAGGTCCAAGACTGCGGGAGTCATTACTTACAGGCCTGTTATCACCCAGGCAGTAATATTCATTTTCAGCCAATGTGATCTCATCGTAGCCCTTTCTCAATCCTTCTTCTCTCATAGTAGTCTGAAGACCGCCCGGGAGATAATTTTCCTGGAGAAGATAGAATTCTGAAGAATCAGCTGCCTTGATATAGACGTTGCCGTCTGCGATCCTGATCGTCTCGCCCGGAAGTCCGACAACCCTCTTTACCAGGTATTCGGTATGGTTGTAGCCTTCCATATCGTGACCGTCAAGAATCAGGATATCACCTCTCTTGTAAGAGTGGAAATATGTTGAGATCTTCTGGGCATAGATAATATCACCTGATGATAAAGTCGGTACCATCGAATCGCCGTAAACATCGTCTCTCTGCACGAGGAAAACGACAATAAAGATTCCGGCAAGCACACCGATGCAGATCGTTCTGATCCAGTCAAAGATCTCGTATGCCGTTGTGCCTTTCTCGAGTTTGAATCCTTTCGCGAAAGGCTTCTTATCATTTGATCCGGCATTTGAATTATTCTCTTCAGATGCGGAAACATCTACTGAATCTTTTTTTTCAACGGGAGCCCCATTCTCCCCTATCTGCTTATTCTCTTCCAACATCAGTCTTCTCCGTTTGTTTCTTCAATAGTCTTGATAGCAATAGCGAGTTCATCAAGCTGTTTATCTGCAACAGGTGCAGGTGCCTCAGTCATAAGGTCAGAAGAATTCTGGACCTTAGGGAATGCGATACAGTCTCTGATGGAATTCATCTCGCCCAAGAGCATTACCATACGGTCAAGTCCGATGGCAAGTCCGCCGTGCGGAGGAACACCGAACTGGAATGCATCGAGGAGGAATCCGAACTGCTCCTGAGCAGATTCTTCAGTGAATCCCAGAAGCTTGAAGATACGCATCTGCAGATCCCTGTCATGGATTCTTATCGAACCTCCGCCCAATTCGCAGCCGTTCAGAACGATGTCGTAAGCTCTTGATCTTACAGAACCCTGGTCTGATTCGAGCTTGTCGATATCCTCATACATCGGGCATGTGAAAGGATGGTGCATTGCCATGAATCTTCCCTCTTCGTCCGACCATTCGAACATCGGGAACTCAGTTACCCAGCAAAGCTTGAAGTCGCCCTTCTTGATAAGGCCGAGCTTCTCTGCCGCTGCAATTCTTACCTGACCAAGGCTGTTGGAAACAGTCTTGAAGTTATCGGCAACAATGCAGATAAGGTCATCAGCTGTAGCTCCGACCTTGGATGCAAGAGCGGTTATATCCTCAGGCTGGAGGAACTTCATGAAAGATCCTCTGGGCTGCTCGGAAGGAACCACCCATGCCATGCCCTTAGCCTTGTAGAGCTTTGCAACTTCGCCAAGCGCATCGATCTCTTTTCTTGAGAATGAAGCACCGCCTGGAACAACAACAGCCTTTACGAATCCGCCCGCCTCAAGCGCGCCCTTGAACACAACGAAATCAATCGTGTTTGCCCAGTCCGAAATATCCTGAAGCTCAAGACCAAATCTAAGATCAGGCTTGTCGGAACCGTAACGCTCCTGTGCCTCCTGCCATGTGATTCTCCTGATAGGTGTAGGAATATCGATTCCCAATGTATCCTTGAAGACCTTGACGATGAAGCCTTCGGTAACGTCCATTACGTCATCGCAGTCAACAAAGCTCATCTCAAGGTCGATCTGTGTGAACTCAGGCTGTCTGTCAGCACGGAGGTCCTCATCCCTGAAGCACTTTGCGATCTGCATATATCTGTCGTAGCCTGCAAGCATAAGAAGCTGCTTGTAAAGCTGGGGGCTCTGCGGCAGAGCAAAGAAAGAACCCTGCTTGACTCTTGAAGGAACGAGATAGTCTCTTGCGCCCTCAGGTGTACTCTTGCCGAGCATAGGTGTCTCTATCTCAAGGAAGCCCTTCTCATCGAAATAGTCTCTTGCGCTCTTAGCGATCCTGTGACGGAGGATCATGTTGCGCTGCATGTCAGGGCGTCTTAAGTCAAGATATCTGTACTTGAGTCGGAGCTGCTCGTTAGCCTCGCAGTCCTCATCGATATAGAACGGGGGAGTCTGGGACTCTGATACAATGCGGAGTTCCGTGAGGTTGACCTCGATAGTACCGGTCTTCATTTTCGGATTAGGTGCAGATCTCAAAGCAACCTCACCCTTAACTGCGAGGACATACTCAGATCTTACCTTTGCAGCAGCCTCTTTAACAGCGTCAGCACTCTCAGGTCCGGAGACGAGCTGGATCTCGCCTGTTCTGTCCCTCAATGTGATGAACGTAAGACCGCCAAGGTCTCTGTTCTTGTGGCACCAGCCCATAAGCGTAACGCTCTTTCCGATATCAGCCTCGGTGAGCTCGCCGCACATATTGGTTCTTTTAAGTCCGTTTATCGTGTCTGCCATTTCTGTCTCCTTTTTGCGGATGGTCTCCGCAATATTTTCTCAGCGGATGTTCTCCGCGCAATATTTAACAAGATCCGCGAGCGCTACAGGAACCTCTGAACCGTCGCTCATGTTCTTGATCTTAACCTCACCGTTTGCAAGCTCATCGTCACCGATTACCGCAAGGAAAGGAATTCCCTGCTTGCCTGCATACTTCATCTGGGCCTTGAAAGACCTTCCTGCCATATCAGTCTCACAGCCGATGCCTTCAAGTCTTAACGCATAGCAAAGCTTGAGCGCTTCGATCTTGGCATTCTCGGACATTGAAGCAATGTAGATCTTGACATACGAAGGTGCTTCCTTAAGCGCGCCCTGTGCCTCGGTCTCCAGAAGAAGTCTCTCGACACCCATTGCAAAACCGATTCCGGGAGTTGCCGCCCCGCCGCAGTCTTCGACAAGTCCGTCATATCTTCCGCCGCCGCAGATAGTTCCCTGCGTTCCGACATTCTCGGATACGAACTCGAAAACCGTTCTTGTATAGTAATCCAAACCCCTGACTATATTCGGGTCGATAGTGTAAGAAATACCGACTGCCTCAAGTCTTGCTTTTAGGCCCTCGAAATGCGCCTTGCAGTCATCGCAAAGGTGATCGATAAGTCTCGGAGCATTCCTGACGATATCCTTGCCGCCGTCGATCTTGCAGTCGATCATGCGCAGAGGATTCTTCTCAAATCTCGCCTGGCAGTCCTCACACATGGATGAAACATGAGGTCTGAAATAATCTTTCAGGAGAGTGTTATACGCACCTCTGCAGTTCGGACACCCGATGGAATTAATGTGCAGTGCAATATTCTTAAGCCCCATCTTCTTGAAGAACACGTCAACTACGGAAATGATCTCCGCATCGATATCAGGACCTGCCGCACCGAAAGACTCAAGGCCGAACTGGTGGAACTCACGCATTCTGCCCTTCTGCATCTTCTCATAACGGAAAGCCGTGATGTTATAGAACATCCTTACCGGAGAAGGAAGGCTCAACATACCGTTCTCGATAAAGCTTCTAACAACACCTGCAGTACCCTCAGGCCTTAAGGTAATGCTCCTGCCACCCTTGTCCTCAAAGGTGTACATCTCTTTGGTAACAACGTCCGTGGTATCACCGACACCTCTCTGGAACAGATCAGTCTGCTCAAATGTCGGTATCCTTATCTCCTCATAGCCGAAGGAATGGCATACATCAGCGAAAGTCTTCTCTGCAAATTGCCAATTGTGTATCTCTGAAGGAAGTATGTCCTTCGTACCCTTCTGTGCTGCGTATCTCATCACAATTCTCCTAGACTAATAAATAACACGCGATATTTTAATATTAAAGGGGGCAAAAAACAACCTTGGCTGTGAATGAGAAAAAGGGTAATTGTGCTAAAGTGCAGTTTTTCGGGAGTCATAGCATAAAAAATCAGGATTTTTGTGCTAAAAGCTTGAGATTTTTACGTTTTAGCACAAAACGCAATGTATCGAGCTTGCGTTTCTGCACAAGCGAACGAAGTGAGCGCGGAAGCCTCACGCAAGCGGGATATCATTTGCGTTTTGCAATATATGCCATCCAGTCATTTTTCGACTGCTCGGCAACGATCTCCATGCCTGCGGCCTTCAATGCCTCAATTACGCGCTCTTTCTTGTTGTTAATGATCCCTGAGCACACGAAAATCCCGTCGTCAGCAAGATCTGCCGGAATATCACATGCGATCTCCGCGATAACGTCTGCAATGATATTCGCGACAATAAGATCATACGGCGCATTCTTGACGCTCTTGAGCTCTCCGGTGTAGCAGTTGATATTACTGCAGTTGTTGATCGCGGAATTCTCCTCTGCGACCTTTACTGCCATCGAATCAATATCAACGGCGTCAACGCTTTTAGCACCAAGTTTGCTTGCAATTATCGCAAGTATCCCGGAACCTGTACCAAGATCAAGAACAGTAGTATCAGGCTTGATCACGCGGTCAAGGATCTCAGCGCACATGGAAGTTGTCTCATGCGTGCCGGTACCAAATGCGGAGCCCGGATCAAGAATGACCTTAACAGCATCCTTCTCGAGCTCGGCATCGCCTTCCTCTATCCACGAAGGGCAGATGACTATCCTGTCGGAGAGCTTGAATTCCTCGTAATACTTCTTCCAGTTGTTCGCCCAGTCCTCGTCATCAACATAACGGAAACCTTCAAAACCTGTGCCGATGTCAAGGAATTCACCGATTGAAGCCAAACGCGACTTTATAAACTCCATGGCCTCAGCCGTGGGGAGTTCCTTGTCCGTGATCGAACCGTAGATCATGCCTACGCCGTCCGGATTTGCGAACTCCTCGCTCTTGGCGCCCATGCGGATCACACCATCATCAGTCTCTGCGAAATAGGCTTTTATCACCACGTCCTGGCCATAGCTCTCGATTGTGCCGTCATCGCAATAGCTCAAGGGGTCGTTGTCTATGGTGTTGCGGAACTCCTGGGGATCCTGTGATGCAATGCCGTCAGCACCTGCCTGTGCGAGCATTTCGCAGATTGCCTCGGAAGCTTCTTCGGTTGTCTTAATCGTTATTTCTGCCCATCTCATAGTCTTGTCCTCTCTATGCCTCTGCTGCTTCCAAAGCACGCAGCGTCAATGCCTTCAAAAAATAAAACGCGGGAACCCGCCTTTAGGAATTCCCGCGCATGATCAACTCAAAAAATTACTTGAAAATGTTCTTGATCTTCTGGAAGAACTGGCTTCTCTTTGCGTAGTTACGGTCTGTAAGCGAATTGTTGAACTGCGTGAGCAGCTGCTTCTGCTCGCGTGACAGTCCTGTTGGAACCTCAAGCACGAACTTGACGATGTGATCGCCCTTCATATTCGGATTATTCTTGTTCGGAATACCCTTACTCCTCAGAGTGATCATGTCACCGGGCTGCGTGCCTTCCTTGAGGGTATATTTATCTTTGCCGTAGATGGTCGGGACCTCGATCTCACCGCCTAAAGCCGCCTGCGCAAATGTTATCGGCACACTGCAGGATGTATTGATTCCGTCGCGCTCGAAAACCTCGTGCTTCTTGACCTTGAACTCGATATAAAGATCGCCGTAGGGGCCGCCGTTCGTGCCGGGCTCGCCCTCACCTCTTACAGGAAGCATATCGCCAGTGTCAACACCTGCAGGGATAACAACAGTAAGATTCTTAACTGTCTTGAGCCTTCCCTTGCCTCTGCACTGCGTACATGGTGTCCTGATGACTGTTCCCCTGCCGTTACAGTTAGGGCAGCTCTTGGTGACCATCGTCATGCCGAAGAGTGTCTGTGTCTGCTGCTGTACCCTTCCGGCACCGCGGCATGTGGGACATGTCTCCGGTGTTGTTCCGGGCTGCGCACCTGAACCGTTGCAGGACTTACAGAGATCCTCTTTTGTCAGCTGGAATGTCTTGGTGCATCCGAATGCAGCCTCCATAAATTCCAGTGCCATATGATACTTAAGATCGGCACCTTTCTGGGGACCCGTACGTCTTCTGGAACTGCCTCCGAAGCCGCCTCCGAAGAAGGAACTGAAGATATCGCCAAGGTCAACGTCGTATGCACTGTAGGCTCCGCCGCCACCGCCGCCGCCGAATCCGTTGGGATCAACTCCGGCATGGCCGAATCTGTCGTATTTAGCTTTTTTGTCGGGGTCAGACAGGACCGAATAGGCTTCATTGATTTCCTTGAATTTGGTCTCAGCCTCTTTATCACCGGGATGCAGATCCGGGTGATATTTCTTGGCCTGCTGTCTGAAAGCCTTCTTTATCTCGTCATCGGAAGCACCTTTACTTACTCCCAGAACCTCATAGTAATCTCTTGGCAAGGGTAACCCCTCCGTTCTTATTTTCGCGTTTCCGGACATATAAGCCGGAATAACTGTCATTTATGTGCCCGCAAAAGCACTTTAAGCCTTACATAGATTTATCCGGCACATCCTATTACCAGACGTGCCGGACTATTGTATCAGGTTTTATTTTGATTAGAAGTCACCACCGGCACTCTTGAAGCCGTCACCGCCGTTATCAGGGCCTGCGGAATCATTGCCGTAACCTGCGTAGTCTTCAGGTGAAGGCTGACCCTGAGGGCCTGCAGCGCCCTGTGCACCACCTGCTGCCTGATAGATCTTCTCTCCGAGCTTCATCAAAGCTTCCTGGAGCTCCTCTGTGCCCTTCTTCATAGCTTCGGTGTCATCCTTGGAGATGGCATCCTTAAGCTTGGAGATGCAGTCATTAACAGGAGCCTTGTCAGAATCGGAGATCTTGTCGCCGGCATCCTTCATTGTCTTCTCTGCCTGATAGCAGGCTGTCTCAGCCTGGTTCTTGACTTCAACCTTCTCCTTGTTGGCCTTGTCTTCAGCTGCATGCATCTCAGCTTCCTTAACAGCCTTCTGGATATCTTCCTCGCTCATGTTGGAAGAAGACTGGATAGTGATCTTCTGCTCACGGCCAGTTCCCTTATCCTTGGCACTTACGTTAACGATACCGTTTGCATCGATATCGAATGTAACCTCGATCTGCGGAACACCACGCGGAGCAGGAGCGATACCGTCAAGGATGAAGTTGCCCAATGTCTTGTTGTAAGCAGCCATCTCACGCTCACCCTGGAGGACGTGAACCTCAACCTGTGTCTGGCCGTCAGCTGCTGTGGAGAATATCTGGCTCTTCTTTGTAGGGATCGTTGTGTTACGCTCGATCATCTTTGTGCAGACACCGCCCATTGTCTCGATACCGAGAGAGAGAGGTGTAACGTCGAGAAGGAGCAGACCCTTAACGTCACCTGTAAGAACTGCTGCCTGGATAGCTGCACCGATCGCAACGCACTCGTCAGGGTTGATGCCCTTGAAAGGCTCTTTGCCGAAATAGTTCTTAACGGCATCCTGAACTGCAGGGATTCTTGTGGAACCGCCAACGAGGAGGATCTTGTCGATATCTGAAGGAGATACTGAAGCATCGCTCATAGCACGCTTAACAGGATCCATTGTCTTCTGAACGAGGTCAGCTGTAAGCTCATCGAACTTAGCTCTTGTGAGAGTGATGTCCATGTGCTTAGGACCTGTTGCATCAGCTGTGATGTAAGGGAGATTGATGTTGGAAGATGTAACGCCGGAAAGCTCGATCTTTGCCTTCTCTGCTGCTTCTCTCAATCTCTGCATAGCCATACGATCAGATCTCAAGTCAACACCGTCAGATGTCTTGAAGGATTCAACGAGGTAATCAACGATCTTGTTATCGAAGTCGTCACCGCCGAGTCTGTTATTACCTGCTGTTGCGAGAACCTCGAAAACTCCGTCTGCGATATCGAGTACAGATACATCGAACGTACCGCCGCCAAGGTCGAATACGAGGATCTTCTGATCTGATTCCTTATCAAGACCGTAAGCAAGTGAAGCTGCCGTAGGCTCGTTGATGATTCTCAATACCTCAAGACCTGCGATACGTCCTGCGTCCTTTGTAGCCTGACGCTGAGAGTCTGTGAAGTATGCAGGAACCGTGATAACTGCCTGTGTGACAGGTGTTCCGAGATAAGCCTCCGCATCGCTCTTGAGCTTTGAAAGGATCATTGCGGAAATCTCCTGAGGTGTGTACTGCTTGTCATCGATGGATACCTTATAGTCTGAACCCATCTCTCTCTTGATCGACTGGATAGTACGGTCAGGATTTGTGACAGCCTGTCTCTTAGCTACCTGTCCGATAAGTCTCTCGCCTGTCTTTGTGAAACCTACAACTGAAGGTGTTGTTCTGTTGCCTTCGGGATTCGGGATAACTACTGTCTCCGAACCTTCCATAACTGCAACACATGAATTTGTTGTACCAAGGTCAATACCAATTACTTTTGCCATTTTGTTTTCCTCCCGGTCCTCTATGGACCAACATATTATCTATCTCTTAAACTTATGCTTTCTTGCTCTCGAGGATCTTGTCTACGATGCCGTATTCAAGAGCTTCTTTTGCTGTCATCCAGTGATCTCTGTCCGTATCCTTCATCAGGGTCTCAAGATCTTTTCCGCAGTTGTCTGCAAGGATCTGGTTGAGTCTGACTCTTGTATCCTTGATGTGATCGGCTGCGATAAGGATCTCTGTTGCCTGGCCCTGTGCTCCGCCCAAAGGCTGGTGGATCATGACTTCCGCGTTAGGCAGGATGCAGCGCTTGCCCTTTGTACCTGCAGAAAGAAGAACTGAACCCATTGAAGCTGCCATACCCATGCAGATCGTCTGGATGTCAGGCTTGATCAGACGCATTGTGTCGTAGATCATGAGACCGTCAGATACAGATCCTCCGGGACTGTTGATGTAGAACTGGATATCCTTATCAGGATCCTCTGCCTCGAGGAAGAGGAGCTGTGCCGTGATAAGGCTTGCAGTTACTGCGTTGACCTCTTCTGAAAGAATAACGATCCTCTCCTTGAGAAGTCTGGAATAGATGTCATAGGCGCGCTCACCGCGACCGGTTGTCTCGATTACTGTGGGCACCAAACTTGATCTGATTAAATCCATTGTAAATCTCCTTTATCTTCAAAAATTTTTCAAATTAGTTAGCTACCTGGACCTGAGAATGTCTGATAACTCTGTCCTTGTACTTATATCCCTTAGCGAAAACCATCGCTATCTCCTGCTCTCCAAGCTCATCATCATCCACATGCATCATTGCGTCATGAAGGTTCGGATCGAACTTGGTTCCGCGCTCTGCGGGTATCTCTTCAACACCGATCTTTGTAAGTGTATCCTGAGCCTGTCTTCCGACTAACTCCATTCCCTGGATAACTTTATCGAGTGAAGTCTCATCTGATCTCTTTGCACCGTCTACTGCCCTGTCAAGATTATCAATGAGTGTTAAGAACTCTTTGGTTACAGTAGCGATCGCATCAGCATAAAGATTGTCTTTTTCTTTCTGTGTGCGCTTTCTGTAGTTATCGTACTCGGCATAAAGGCTCATATATCTCGCTTCGAGATCGCTTGCAGCTGAATCAGCCTTGGATTCCTCTCTTGCTCCCTCATCTGCATCCGCTGCCGGAACGTCATTTTCCTCCGTTCCGCTTGCCGCGCCTTCTGCAGAGACCTTGTCGGAAGCTGCTGCATCTTCCACGGAGCTGTTGTCTGCCTGATCTTTTACAGGCTCGTCATCAGCCCCGAAAAATAACTCTTCATCTGCCATTTTTATCATCCTTTCCCTTTTATTTAACAATGTTACACTCAGGTAAATCTCTGCATTTCCTTGTCAAGCTTCTTCTTAACAAAATCGATCTGCGAGATGACCTTCGAATAAAGCATTCTCTTCGGTCCTATTACACCGATATTTCCTGACACTGAATCGGTCAGATTATAAGTAGCGGTAATGAAGCTGCAGTCATCAAGACCTTCAAGCGTGATCTCCTGTCCGATCCTGATCATGAACGAATCGTCAGTGCCGTGCTCCCTTGCATTCTCCATCTCGTTGACATAGCCTGCGACCATTCCCGAATCGGAAAGTGTCCCGAGTAGATCTCTAGCACGTCCCAATGAAGAGAAATCAGGAAGTCCCAGCATCCTGTGCTCACCTTCAAGATAGATATTAAGTTCATCAGCCTGCTTGATCGCAGCGTATGCCTCATACAAAACCTGCTTGAGAAGCGGCTCAGGTACTTCTGTTCCCTTACCTGCGCTCTCGACAGTCACAAGCGTGATCTCATCCAACGGCTTTCCGGTAAGGCATTTCTCAACTGCGCCCGATATCTTCATGATCTGTGCATCGCTCAGGAAATTAGGGATCCTTACGACCTTGTCCTTGACCACACCAGCCGAGAGCACCATTACAACGAGTGCCTTGCCGGGCTCGATCATAAGGATCTTGAGCTGCTTAAGGAAGCTCTTCTTGAGTCTCGGGCTCATTGCAAGCGATACAAAGCCCGTTGCTTCTGAAAGCGTATGTGTGGCGTTCTTGATAAGGTCAGTGACTTCATCAACGCTTGAATTGATCCTCTTCTCGATCTCGAGCTGCTCTTTGGGTGACAGTTCCTCAATTGTCATCAGCGAATTAACGTATTCACGGTAACCCTTGTCTGAAGGAATACGGCCGGCCGATGTGTGCGGCTTCTCGATCAGACCGAGATGCTCCAGTTCCGCCATATCGTTACGGAGAGTCGCAGAGCTTACCTGAAAGTTGTGGCGCTCGATCAGAGACTTAGAACCGACAGGCTCATTGGTCGATACATAATCATCGACAATGGCATGCAAGACTTCTTTTTTACGGTTGTCCAACTGCATCTTTTTGACTCTCCCTTCATCAATTAGCACTCTATCACTTCGAGTGCCAATGACAATATACTCTTAAAGTCAAAAATAGTCAAATGATTATTTGAGTGAAATCTGAGGCGCAGTATGGAGCGGCATAAAGAGGCCCCGAAAGGTGTGTTTTCGGGGCGCAGACAAATAAAAAGAACTATTGAAATACCACTACTCAGTGCCAGAGCTGCATATATACAACAAACACAATATTGAGCACCGCAAACGCGATTGCAGCGATATTGTAGATCTTGCGGATAACAGATGATGACTTGGCCGGTGTCCTGAATAATGTAACTATCGCATAGACAGTCAGTACGATCAAGGCCATGGTCAGGATTCCTATTGCCGGGAATACCCACATGTAGAAGTTGTGCGGAAGCCATATCGAGAACATGATCATCAGGAACAGTCCCGTTAAGCCGAGCACTAATTCAAGAACTGACATGAAGCCGGTCGTTTTTCCGAGCATGGTCTTCTTGGTGCTCTTTCTGGCCTTGCGGACTATTAATCTTATGAACTTAACAAGCAAGCCCACTGAAGCAAACACGAGAGATATTGCCCAGCCATAGACTAAGATAACCTCAAGAAGTGCAGAACCGGTCGGCGCATAGTAGTAATCACCATAAGGATATTCGATCTTCGGGATGCCGTCTTTCTCGTTGTACGTCCAGGTCCATTCGTCTAATACGTCATCCGTCACATAACTTGCGCCCATTATCTTGAAATGTCCCTCGAGGACAGTCCTTGCCGGATGATAGAAACCCTTCTTTGCGTTGACGTCTTCAGCCGATGACCACTGGTTCTCACCATAGATAAGCTCGAACATCTCACCGTTGAAAATGCCTTCCCCCGCCTGATTGGTCATGACGACAGCACCGATCTGGCGTTCAGGATCGAATGTTATATATGAAGAGCAGGCCTGCGTATTTCCACCGTGGCCAAATGTGTTGCTGCCGTACGGGAGCGCCCAGAATCCGTGTGAATTCTTTACGATTCCGGTGTCACCATAAAAGGATGTCGCGCTCATCATGACATCGAATGTGTCTGGATCCTCGAACAGCGGGCATTCGTCCTTAACAAAACAGGATGCATACTTAATATAGTCCTTGAGCGTCGATACGCACGCGCCCGCAGGATAGAGCGAGATGTAATAGAACGCATTTCCCGCAGAGACTGTTCCCGAGTAGCACATAAGCTGGTCGCGTCTTTCCCTGACACCCGGGTTGTCCATAAGGTCAGGAGCGAGTGCGGAGTCATGCATCCCGAGTGGTTCGAAAATATACTCATGCACATAGTCAACAAAGCTCTTCCCTGAGATGCGCTCAACGATATAGCCAGCAAGACCGACGCCCCAGTTGGAATATGCCGTTACCGTGTCAGGCTCAAAGATCTGCGCTGGCTGGTCCATCTGCAGCGCCTCCTCAAGCGAATAGTAATCGAACTGCGTCTGAATAAACATGTCCGTATAGTATTCCTGGAAGCCCGCCCTGTGATTCATGAGGTCGATCATCCTGACAGGCTTGTCATATCTCAGGTTGGTAAGGAATCCTTCCGGAAGATACTCCCTGACATCCTTCTCAAGATCGATCTTCCCCTGTTCCCAAAGCTGCATGACGCTCACCCAGACCATAGTCTTGGTGGAAGAACCCCAGTCGATTACCGTATTCTCATCAACCGGCGTGAACGAAGCGGTATCTGAATAACCGTAATAACCTTCATAAATAGTTCCGTCCTTGTCGAAAACCCCGACCATAAGACCCGCTGATGTTGCCTGGTGATCCAGATAGAACGCATCGATCTTCTCCTGATACGTTCCCTCGTAAATCTTCTTTTCCTTGGTATCCGCTTCCTTCTTTGAGCACGATGCCAAACAGGTCAGCAACATCAGCGATGCAGCAACTACTGCAAAAGCCTTTTTAAAATATTTCATAACAATCTCCCTCATTCCAATTTATCGGACGAAGATATTATAATACAATGTTTCAGAATCTAGATATTTAGTATGGAGGACCCGATGAGAGGGGTAGTTTTCGACATCGACGACACACTGTATTGCAGACAGTTCATGCTGGTTGAAGCCGCAGAGGCCGTGCTCAACGTCAAGGTCAGCGACTGGCGCGAGTTCATAAAGATCTTCTACGAGAAGAGCGACGTCAACATGGCAGGACTTGAATCCGGTGAAGTTACGACTAGGGACACCAACGGCTGGCGTTACAACGAGACATTCAGGCTCCTCGGTCTTCCTTACAAGCCCCAGGACGGAGGCCTCGCCGCCGATGCCTACCTCGAACTTCAGAGCCACATGAAATTAAGCGGAGAAATGAAGAAAGTCCTTGATGCTTTCGCTTCAGAACCCGGTACTATACTCGCCATACTCACTGCAGGCGAATCAAAGCATCAATGGAACAAGGTCGATATGCTCGGTCTGGACAAATGGTTCCCGCGCAGCAACATCATCGTCACAGGCGACACACCATATTCAAAGCCGGATGTCAGATTATTCAAGATGATGGAGGAAAGATTAGGGCTTGCACCTGATAACCTCTGGATGATTGGCGACAACTACGATAAAGACATCGTTGGCGCGCTTGATGCAGGCTGGCATTCAGTCTGGCTCAACAGAAGAGACCTCCCCACACCTGACAGGCTCCCCGACTTCGAAGTCCGCACGGATGAGGAACTGACTGACCTGCTGATGAGAATGTGTAAAGGCCTGTAACGTGTTAAAGGAAATGGGTGAATGTGCTAAATGCATTTCATTGCTGACCTGCGCTTACGCCTTTCATTCATAGTCTCCTGTATCCAGATAATCAATCCCGTAATCGATCATCTTCCTGACTTGATCGTTGGTCTTATTACCTCCCTTCTTACGGTTGCACCGCCAGCAAAGGCACTGAAGATTATCGATATCCCTTCCCGTGCCGCCCTGCGACACAGACTGGATATGGTCGGCCTCAAGCAGCAGATAATCGCCCAGACCGTCACACAGACTATCGAGAAAACCTTTGGATATACCGCATATCTGGCAGGTGTAATTATCCCTGTCAAAAACCTCATTCTTATCGGCCACCCTGATCCTGCGTCTTCCGGCAATCTCGCTCCTCATCATCTCCTGCCGCCTGATGCTCCGTTGCTGCCTCTTGTAGCGGACACCAACCACCAGCAATGCGATCAGGACGGCCGCGAGAAGAACAACCAATATCAGAATGAGGATCCCCTGTCCGGAACCCCAGACCTCCCCGCTCTTGAAAGCATCTAAAAAACTTTCCAGTTCACTTGATATATCTTCAAAAATATACATTCAAATTCTCCGGTTATTGCTTCAGTTTTGAGATTACGGACAGCCGCGCTCTCATGACTTTTTCAGATTATAATCGAACGGATTTGCTTTAATTGGACTTTCCGGGAGCGAGGCGAGAATGAGGATCTTGTTGTTCGAATAATTACAGCGAAAATAGACTTTTATCCATTTAACAATTATTGTAATAAGATTTTTGATCTGACAAATCGATAATTACACCATTCAATACCGAGCGCTTTTATACGGAATCCATTTGCAAATGCTGTGTTTTATTGCATTTGCGGTAATTACTTTGTACTCATTGAACTCATTTGTATATGTTTTTCAGTTCTCGTGAACTCATTTTGAACTCACGGTAGTACTCAATCTATAAGTGATAGTTGCAATAATTGAGCTCATATGATTCTTGTAAATACTTCTGTATTGTTAATGTCTCTCTTTCTTAAAATGATGATTATATATATCCCTAGATCAATATTTATTTTTCAAAAAACTCTCCAGAAATCCTTGTATATTCCTGGGATTGCATATTCAAATAGTGGTTTCGAACAATCCAAAATATGCAATGTCGATTGATAAACCGGAAATAATAGCTAAGAACGCATGGGGCTCTTGTTTCCAATCGGTAATGACAGCATTATTTTTCTTAGCACTTGACATATGGGATAAAACCTATATACTATTTATAGTTTATATCCTATAGAAAGGTATATTATTAATGCAAGTCGTTTTTTATATGAATGCGAAAGGAGAAGAGCCTGCTATTGACTTTTTAGAAAGCTTAGATCCAAAGATGAAAGCAAAAATGACAAGAATTATTCATTTGCTTCAAGTTAACGGAAACAAGTTAAGAGAACCTTATACTAAATATTTAAGAGATGGAATTTTTGAATTACGTGCAAAAGAAGGACGTGATATTTCTCGCGTTTTATATTTTTATGTGACTGGTAACAAAGCTGTTTTAACTCATGGTTTTGTTAAAAAGACGAATAGAACACCACCTTCAGAAATAGAACGGGCAATTAAATACAGAGATGATTATTCGATTCAAGATTAACTGCACTCTTAACAAGTTTTTTTGAGCAAGCAATATAATAGAACATAAAACACACATCAAAACAACAACATATCAATACATTTATTACGAAAGCAGATAGATAACATGAAAAAAGAAACCACATTTAATGAATATCTTAATAAACAGTTAAAAGACTCAGAATTCAAAAAGGAATGGGATGCTCTTGAAGCTGAGTTTTCTATTGTTCAAGCTTTGATTAATGCCAGAGAGTCATCTGGTCTTACTCAAAGTGAATTAGCAAGGAAAACAGGTATTGCTCAAGGTGATATTAGCAAGATAGAAAATGGTAATGGAAATCCATCAATTAAAACTCTTAAGAGACTAGCGCAAGGAATGGGTAAAAACTTGAGAATAGAATTTGTGGATCCTGATGATAATAGAAGAAAAGTTGTCTGAATTCCTTATATTGATAAATAATGAATCTGTTTTGGGAGTGTGAATTAATTTCTGTAAATTAAGATCTTCTTACAGTATTTAATTGTTGCAGAAGAAATATTTCTCTCTGCTTGTGTATATTTCTATCAGATGGAACATTGCAAGTCAACAGGGGTACTCCGCGGAGTACCCCTGTTGACTTGAGCGCGCGCAAAAGCGGCCGGAACGGTCGGTCCTGCACGATTGTAATAAGTTTAGTCCGGTAACCGTCCTTCGTACATAATGGACAGCTCGCCGTAGACCTGTCCCCAGTTGCGGATCGGCATGGTCCATTTCTTTGTCGCTTCAAATGTAGCCAGATACAGAGCTTTTAGCAGCGCCTGATCACTCGGGAATACGCTTCTCTGACGGTTGAGCTTGCGGTAGGTAGAGTTTAAGCTTTCGATGGCGTTGGTCGTATAGATGACCTTTCTGACCTCTGCGGAGAACTTGAAGATAGGCGTAATGGCATCCCAGTTTGTTACCCAGGATTTCATGGCGTTCGGATATTTCTCTGACCACTTGTTCATTACATCATCTCTGATCTGCTCTGCACGGTCCGCGTTAGGTGCTGCATAGATTTTCTTAAGATCTGCCGCAAACGGCTTTCTGTCCTTGTCTGAGACGTATTTAAGAGTATTCCTGACCTGGTGTACGATGCATCTCTGGTATTCGGTATTCGGGAATGCTGCAGCAATTGCTTCTTTTATTCCGGTAAGTCCGTCTGCACAGATAATAAGGATATCGTTAACACCTCTGTTCTTAAGATTATTCAATACACCGAGCCAATACTTTGAACTCTCGTTCTGACCGACTTCGATAGTAAGAACTTCCTTGCGGCCGTCCAGGTTGATGCCGAGTATTACATGCTTAACGTTCAACATCGATATAAGCGGAAAAACCACTCAACAGATTAAATCTTATGCTGAGCAAATCGTTATAAAAATGTTTGGGGGAAATGCTTCCAAAATTTCCAAAATAGATCTCTTTTATAATTTCGGACTGATTGGAAAAACAATTGCATTAAGTAGTTCCGGTGGAAGAACAGAAGATATGAAACTGACTTCTGTTGATTTTGATGAAATTGAAAGTCGATCCTTTTACGGGGATTGAGCAGTAGAAGCTCTATAGAAAGTTTGACATGAATTTCTTTTTATCTCACGTGATATGGTTGACTTGTTACGTCCCAAATAATCTGCAATAGCTGTAACACTCCAACCGTGTGATAGCCACAGCATTATCATTTCCCGTTCC
>JAIKYD010000039.1 GCA_024683485.1 Saccharofermentans sp.
CAGAAACTCTCGATACCGGCATCCTTAGCCTTTTGTTCCCAGCTCGTCTCGGATGTGGATGTGGTCAGTATTATCTTGATCTCAGGATGATCGCGCTTTATCATCTCTGCTGCGGACAGGCCGTCTATGCCTTCCTGCATCCTTACGTCCATTATAATGAGATCGACTTCGTGATCTTTTACATAATCTATCGCGGACTGTGCCGTGCGAAGACCTGCCACCAATTCATAATCAACAGAGGCGCGGACATACATCTCAAAAAATCCGCGTGAAATATTCTGATCGTCAACTACAACGACTCTTGCTTTACTCACGAGGTTCTTCCGCCTTCCCCAATATAATCCGTTGCATTATGCAGTCTAATCTTCTGATACATAGATATATCATATTTTATTGAGACTTTGTTTCCCATCACCCGTTTGTACCATTTTTTTAGGAAGCCTTACCGCGCCTACTAAAGATCACACGACTCTTTCTTACGTCTGAGATCGCGCCATTTTGTCCAAATAAAACCTCATTGTCAACCTGAACTCCGGACAACTCTCGATCTCCATATTTCCGCCTTTGGCCTCTATATTTCTGTGAAGAGATAACAGTCCGCCGCTTTCCGTAATCCTGCCTTTAGGGGGCTTGCCGTTATTCGTGATCGTGATCACCGTTTCAGTCTTATCAGAGACAATATCGACCGTGACTTTGTCGCCTTCTGCATGCTTGACCGTATTAGCAGCACACTCGGTTATCGCCTGTGACAATATCTTTTTGGCATCATCGCCGCTTGGTTCAACGCCTCTGATATCGACGCGGACACCGATGCTGTTCGCCATAGAGACCGCCTGAGAAAGAACATCTTCCTCTCCTTTGTACGGCTCAACTGCTTCGCCTAAGAGGAACCGGTTCATCTGCATGGTTGCTGCATATACTATCTTCGGATCAGTTGTGTCCTGATGGTATATATAATGCCTGCCCATGAGAAGGACCTGACCCAACTGGTTATGGAGCGCAGCTCTCGCATCCGCTTCCTCCTGCGCGATGAACATATCACCCGAGAAATCAGAAACCGCTTTCATACGATCAAGGATATTCTGCAAATGCTCATTCTTCTTTTCCAGTTCTTCTATAATTGCATACCGCTCGGTGACATTCGTAGCAATGATCTGAAAATACTGCTCGTCGTTAACCGTCATGTCATCCTTCTCCAGAAGCCACATTTTGTCTGAGGGGGTACGCATCAGATATTTTCCGCCCTGTTCTTTGCCCTCTTTCTTTACATAATCCCAGAACTTATTTGCATCTGTCAGAACCTTGCCGGTCAGTGATCTGCAAACCTCATTGATCTTGAGATTGGACAAACGAACAGTACCGTCTTTTCCATACACGGCAATCCCTTCCGGAAGAGCATCTATCGTCTGTTGTATGGAGTCATAAGTTATATTTCCTGACCGGTATTTCGAATCTTCAAGTTCTAAAGCAATCAAAGCAATACAAGACAGCAATTCGATTAATGCATAATAACCAAAAGGAAGATTAAACAATGCCTTTTGAAACTGGGAATAATAATGTGTTGTAGTAGGTCTCAGGGCATGTCCGCAATCCATAAACACTATGTTCAGAAGGATTGTAAGGATCAGATTGAGAATACAGATAATGAACTGGATCTTATTTCGCTTGTCCTTTAATGAACGGAACAGAACAAAAAACGCTCCGACAAAAAGAACAAGTGCAAAAATGCATAACAGATACCATAACCACGAATCTGCGATGGAAGTCAAGCTGCTCATACCGCTTTTCCCTCCGCTTCATACCGGATAGTAAAATACAGCAATCCGTCACTCTCTTTGCATTCTACAGGTAAAACAGTTTCCGGCAATTTCTGTTCGTTCGAGGCCTCCATAGCAATGCGAATACCATCAGGCAGGATCGAGACGGTCATTCTTGCTGCCGATTTCAGATATGTCTCTGTAACGGTCTCGAAAGTATCGTAAAGCTTGTTAACCGCCTCCAGCGGAAGCGAGGAATACTCTTCACCGACTGCTGCCGCATCGATCCCGCAGCATTTGAGGAAACGGCATGTCTCTGCCAAAGCAAGAAATAATTCCCTGTTATTTGGCGTAAGATTGTCTTCAGAGAGCAAAAGGAGATTGCTCTTTCGCTTGGAATAAGCATTAAAAACGCATACTTTGCCGAGTGCTGCCGCAAAAGTCTCAGCTTCAGGTTCAACATTATTAAGGATCTCTTCAACTCTCTTCTGCTTTGGATAGATAGCGGCAGTAATCCTCTCATACACCTGATTCTGAGCTTCGATATGCGCTTTCTGTTCTTTGAGCTTATTCTCAACTGCTATAAGATCGTTTTCTTCGCTCAACAGCTCATTAGCCTCTTTAAGTCTGTTTCTCTGCTCG
>JAIKYD010000061.1 GCA_024683485.1 Saccharofermentans sp.
AGACAGCATAGAATGCATTATAGGTGGAAGACTGAGAGATGATAATGATCGTTTTTCGGAAGCAACAGGATACTATGTCGGCTTTCTACCGAGTGTAGGTTCTGATTTCGATCAATTCAACCCTGCGCTAGACGTCAGATGTGTAGCGTTGAAAGATATGCCCAAGGAGCCGTGATCATGAAAAAGATAATAGCGGCTATAACAATATGCTTTTTGATCTTTTGGACAGGGCGGATCATCAGTGTCAATCAAAACCCGCCAATCACCACGTACTATGAACTTGGTGACATATTGGATTGTGGTGATCTGGAAGTTAGCTTTATCGAATCTCATCTTGATACTCCTGAGCAGTTCAAAGAACGTTTTGGTGTTGAATCCAATACTTATGACGGTGAACATAAGGTCATATCAATTTGTATAAGTGCAACCAATAAATCAGATAAAGAAGCTGATCTTGATAAGATATTTGACTTTCTTGAATGCGGATTTGAGGCACCACTGTGGGCAAATGCAATTGATCCGGAAATAACAAATCAGATCAACAATTTCGGAGAGGAAAAACTTTCTCCGGGAAAAACACGAAAGATATGGTATATCACGGAAATCTCAAAGCAATGCTACAAGGAGTCAACATGGAATCATATTAACGAGTGTCAGTTTTATTATATATTGACTCTTTCGCCACAAAAGATCGCAGTGAGGCTTAAAGTATGAATACAGTTAAGTTTGAATTGTACCGTGCTTTTCACAGTCGCTCCTTTGTGATAAGTCTTCTGATAGGAAGTGTTATATGTGCACTGGATCTGATCACATTTTGCGTTATGGTTGGGCCGGGCGGAAGATATTTGGTTCAAGCCTGGATCGGAACAGACTATCTGTTTGCATATAATCAGATGTTCTATTTTTTGCTTCCTGTGCTTGCCAGCCTTCCGTATGGCGGATCGCTATATACGGATGTTAAGAACGGATACGACAAGAATATCTGTGTGAAAGCTTCAAGACTAAACTATGCATTTGCTAAAAGTGTATCTGTATTTCTGTCGGGGTTTGTTAGTGTATGTTTACCACTTGTGGTGAACTTGTTTATTGCTGCCGGGATGTATTCGAACTACGTACCGGAGAGACTGAATGCCACTAGCATAGCTCTGGATGACATTTATCTGTTTGCGGCAATATTTGATAAGAATCCTGCTATATATTGTCTGGTTTATATACTGGTCGACAGCCTGTTTGCGGGAGCGATGGCTCTAACCTCATTAAGCTTAACCGTAAAAGTCAAGAGCAGTTTCACTGCAGTAGTAACACCGATGGTCTTATTCTTTATGTTCGACATCTTTGTCGGAGTTAAAGACTACGGTAACTGGTCTATTTTATCTATGTTGAATCCGAGACAGTATATGCATTTTTATTGGTATCAAATGCTGATAGTCTATCTGGTCATATTGATCGTCAATGCGGCAGTGATAACGATAACATCAAAAAAGAGGGATATTTTATGAGTGAGATCAAGATAGAAGATCTGAGTAAAAGCATAAAGGGCGCATTGATTCTGGATAAGGTATCTATAACGCTGACATCAGGAAAGATATACGGTTTAAGAGGAAAGAACGGATCCGGCAAGACAATGCTCATGCGCGCTATGTCGGGACTCCTTATTCCGGATACAGGGTCTGTGATCATTAACGGAAAAACGCTTCACAAAGACATCTCATTTCCTGAAAGCATCGGAATACTTATTGAAAACCCGTCTTTTCTCCCGCAATATACAGGCTTTAAGAACCTTAAGCTTCTTGCGGGATTAACAGGAAACATATCAGACGATGAGATCAGAACTGCATTGGAACGGGTCGGGCTGGATCCGGAAGATAAGAGAATTTACAGGAAGTATTCTCTCGGTATGAAACAAAAGCTCGGTATCGCGAACGCGATTATGGGAGAGCCGGATATCATCATCCTTGATGAGCCGATCAATGCACTTGATGAGGAAAGCGTAAAGAAGATAAAGAAAGTCCTGCTTGAGATAAGAGATAAGGGCAAACTTATAATCATTGCCTGCCACGACAGGGAAGAACTCGAATATTTAAGCGACATTATCTATGAGATCAAAGACGGCTCTATCGTTGACAGAAAGGAGCTGACTTATGACAACGCTTAAGCTGCTGAAGCGTGATATCAAGCTGGGTATCATTGAACGGCTTTTTCTGTATTTGGTGGTCTTGTTCACTTTCTTTATGGTAAAGGACTGTTCGAGAGCTGTAGCTGATATACAGGTCCGGTATTCCATGCAATCACCGGGCACGATAATGGATTATTACGTTTATTGTATGTCGGGCATGGGCTTCTACCAGTTTGATCCGACAGAAGGATTTTTGATCCCGTACTTATGGTTTATAACGCAGTTGGGAATATCGTATATCATTGCTTATTATGCCGAGAAGGACTTTATGGAAAACGGTGTTAATGTAATGGTAGCAGGCAGAAACCGCTCTGCTTGGTGGTTCTCAAAGGTGATTTGGTGCGTATTATCCGTATTGCTATACTTTTTTGCAACCTTCCTTTCTTGTTCGGTATTTGCAATGTTTTATGGTGCAAAGCCATCGCTAGGAGTGACGGATGAGTTCCTGAAGATCGTTTATGGATACAACATTAATTATCTTCCTTATAAGGATCTTATGCTGATCGTGTTCGTTGTACCTATTGCCGTTACTTCCGGAATATGCCTTGTTCAAATGCTCATGAGTTTTATCATTTCGCCGGTCACGAGCTTTGCAATAACATGTGCTGTCTATATCTTGTCTGCTTATTACACGGCTTGGTTCCTTCCGGGAAGTTACACCATGTGGGTTAGGAGTTCGTATTTTGATGTCAGAGGACTTAATCCGCTCAGTGGATTGCTGATCGCGGCATTTATGGTAATTGCCGTTGTTGTTTTGGGAAATAGTTATTTTGAGAAGAAGGACATCATTTAACATGCTTTTGCCTGAAACTAAGAATATCCGCGGGTTATACTGTTGATACATATTGTTAGTATTTAATAAAACTAAACGGGTTTGAGGTAGAATTATGAGAAAGATAACTGCATTGCTAATAAGTGCGCTGATGTGTCTGGATATCAGTTCATGCGCGAAAACGGATGCTAAATACGCAACGCCGGCTCTCACATCAGACAGCACGGAATTCATAACGAGTGATTCTGCTAAACAGTCAGAGTCGTCAGATGTTTCATTGAATATACCTGACTCCCGCAAAAACCTTCGTTCCGGCGATCTCCCGAATGATACAGTTGCAGTGATCTTTTATCCGACTCAGCCGAATATCGGCAATGCATATATACCGGACGATCAGGTTGCCTGGAAAACTGCGATCTCAAATGCGACCAAACATATGCAGGATAAAAAGTATGATGTGTTTCCTTATGCGGATATGAGGCCTATATATTTCATTTGGCAGCATGACGGTTTTGATGAATCCTGGACTCTGGCTAATGACGGGTCGCTCTGGGGCGGACAGAACACTCCGGATTCCGAACTTTTTAAGAACAACTATATCGCACCGGAAGATGCTACAGAACTGGCCAAGCTGATGAATCAGGCTTATGAGCGTCTTGAGATAAACCCGGTCGAACCCAGTCAGATCAATGATATTTCCAAAGCTGAACTGATCGTTAAGGATAAGAGCTATGTTATCGAGGATCCGGATAGCGTCAGGAAGCTGGAAGAGGTTCTGAAAAGCGGCAAACGCCAAACCGGAACCGGCTGTTCTTTTGAAGTGCTGAGGCTTTATAGAAAGGACGGCAGCAAGATCGATATTGCAATTGCGACAGATGGCTGTGCCGTCTGGCATTCTGACGGTATCTATTACAAGTATGGTGAAAACGGCAAGGCA
>JAIKYD010000076.1 GCA_024683485.1 Saccharofermentans sp.
AGAATTGTCGGACGGTTATAAGGAATTCAAAGACAGTACAGAGGAATTCCTTGAAGATGCATTCGAAGTTGATATAAGTCTTCTTGAGGAATTTACCGAGAATAAGGATAACCCCAGGATTGCAAGTGATGCGGCAAGTGACGTTATGATCAAGAAATCAATGGGTCTGTTTGCCGGCGCAGTGATACTTGCTCTGATCGCGTATGTTATCTCGGTCTTTACGGGCAATCAGATTAGGGAAGAGAGCAGCGTTATCGGAACGTTGTTTGCGCTCGGAATCCGCAAAGGCGAGATAGCGGTCCACTACATAATCCTTCCGGTCCTTCTGACCTTTGTAGCGGGTCTTACAGGTATGATGCTCGGTTTTTCAAGATTTGGTGTTGATTTCCAGATGCAGGATATCTATGAGTATTACTCGGTGCCTGTTTTCGAGAATATAAGACCTCTCTATCTCATAATCTATTGCTGTGTGGTTCCGCCGGTGATAGCAGCTGTTGTCAACTATCTGGTAATAAACGGGAAACTGTCTTCAACTGCGCTCTCGCTTATGAGAAATGAGGATAAGCAGCGTATCAACGGAAATGAAAGAGTATCAAGAGAGAAAAAGAACTTCCTGGATGACTTCAAATCAAGGCAGATCAGACGCGAGAGGAGAAGTATTGCAGCTGTCGTGGTTGGTATGATTATATCGCTGGTCCTGCTGCTCATGGGTGTTAGCTGTTATGTGCTCTGTAACAATGTTAAGCAGCATAATATCAGGGATGCTTCGTGTGAATATACATATGTCCTTAAGTATCCTTCGGAAGACGTTCCTGCAGGAGCGGAGGAATGCTATGCCAAGAGTCTGAAGCATACATATCTTGATTACACTTTGGATGTAACCCTGTATGGCATAGTCGATAACAGCAGCTTCTTTGATGCGAGACCGTCAAAGAGTGAGAATAAAGTTGTAATAGGCAATGGCGTTGCAACTAAGTACTCACTGGGCAAAGGAGATATGCTGATCCTTACGGATAGTTCTGAAGACAGAAACTATGCATTCGAGATAGAAGAGGTAGTGGATTATTCGATTGGTCTTACCGTGTTTATGAATATCGATTCGGCCCGAAATTTATTCGGTGCTGAAGATGATGAATACAACATTTTATTCTCGAACAGCAAACTCGATATCGAAGACGGACGCATAATGAGTATTACTACCAGGGACGAGATCATTGATACGGCAGGCATATTCGTGGACCAGATGATGTCACTGGTGATAATTCTGATAGCTATCTCTGTATTGATCTTTGTGACCGTAATGTATCTCATGATAAATGTTATGATCAGAAGAGCATCTGTAAGCATAGCGCTCGTCAAGATATTTGGATACAGGTCAGGAGAATTACGCAGGATCTTTATGGATGGAAATTTCATCGCGGTAGCCGTAAGCGCACTGGCAGGAATACCTTTATGCAAGATATTTGTTGACAGGATATATCCGTTGTTTATTGCAAATACGGCCATGGAGAATGACATTACTTATCCATGGTGGCTGTGGATAATTATCTTTGTCGCAGTCATGACGGTATATTTCCTCATAAGCACAATGCTGATGGGCAAGATAAAGAGGATTGAACCTGCACAGATATTGAAGAACAGGGAATAACGAGTACAGCAGTTAATTGACCGGAATATGATTATCTGCCATATGATCTCCTTGCAATTTCCACCATCTGTTTCCAGCCCTCTTTGGCTTCTTTTACTATGGGGAACACCGGATAGCAGTGGAACATTCCTTCACCTACTGTCATGTCGTATTCCACGCCATATTTCTTCATCGCTTTCTCGAAAGAAGGTGCACATGCATACAGAGCTTCATCCGAACCGTACATGAAAGATACATGAGGGCAGTTTGTGAAGTCGCCCTTTTGAAGCCATATCATGTATTCGGGGACTGACATGTCTCCGTGACGCATGATATCGACAGCTGTCTTCATATAGCTTGCTGGGATGGCGACATCTTTCTTGTCCAGTTCAAGCATCCTCTGCCATTCTTCATCGTTTTCGACACATGTTCCGGGAGAGATCGGTATTATGTGTCCCGGCACAGGTGTATCGTTGTGTCCGTCATTGATATAGGGAATCATTCCAAGAGCCAGATTGCCGCCTGAAGAAGTGCCGAGCACTGAAATATCTTCCGCATTGTAATATTTAAGCATTACCTTATATGTCTCATGTATCATTTCATATGCTTTTGTCAGAGGATAATCCGTGCAAAGAGGATAGTAGGGAACAAAGACATCCATTCCGGTTTCTTTCGCAAAACGAAGAGCCTTTTTGACTGCGTCCGGCCTTGGAGCCATGACCATTCCGCCGCCGATGATAAAGAGATTCGCCCGGTTTACACGTACCTTGTGGATCATCTTTATGACCATAAAGCCCATTACATCGATCCTGCTTATCTCAAAATCCGGATCGTTGAGAACTGGTATTTTGTTTTTAGCATTTTTTTTCTTTTTCTGTTCAATGATATACTCGGCACTTTTGCCGTTCCACGAATTCTTTAAACCAATGAGCTTTACAAGCCGTTTTATGATTTCATATTTAAGACTCATATACTTTATTTCTCCTTGTACTCCAGAAGGAAATCACAGCAATCTCCGCCGCGTCCGATGGTTTTTGTGCGTCCCCAAATAAGCCGGGGATGAAGATTGCCGTATCCGGCATCTGTTCCGAAGTTTTTGACGGACATCTTATAAAAGAATCCAGGCATCTTTCTTGCCAGACCAAATGCCCTTATCAGCCGTTGTATATGAGGAACAGTATTGGCAGAGAATCTTTGGAAGTGTTCGCGGATGTACCAGACGGCTTTTTCGGAGGAGATCCCCTCAGATCTTAAAACCTCATAAACCGCTATGCCCGGATAGATCCGTTTAAATGTATGTGCTCTTAATGCCTTGCTGTCCTGCTGATTCTCTGACAGAAGTTCCTCATAGCGCTGCTGAGCTTTTGCAGCGATCCGGTCAGCTTTATCCTTTCCGGTATCTTCAGCTGCGATGGCACAAACTGTCCTTATGATCCTGTGCATTATTTAGTTCCTCATTAACTGCACGCATTTTTCCGGGGAGCATTATAACACAAACGGTTAGCGCTGGCTAACTTAAATAACAGAAAAAACACCGTCCCCGGTGAAAGGAGCTGAGCCGGGAACGGTGTATTGAACTTTTTCAGAGAAAACAACTCTAAAAAATCAGTTGGTATTATCAGCCTTCAGCGATTGCACCTGCAGGGCAGGAAGCTTCACAGGCACCACAGGATACGCAAACATCAGCATTGATATCGTACTTTGATTCTCCCTGAGAGATTGCTCCGACAGGACAACCGTCAGCGCAGGTACCGCAGGAAACGCATGCATCAGAAATTACATATGCCATAGTAAGATCCTCCTTATGAGTTAGTGATTTGATTATTTCATTTGGGAAAACAATCTTCAATAACTTAATGGAAGAATTAACTCATAGTTTACTAAACGTTACCTGGTGCTAACCTGTGATCGTTTACATAAGCTTTGACTGCTTCGAAAGTCTTATCGCAAATATAGTGTTCGACACGGCAGGCATCCTGATTTGCGGTCTCAACATCCACCCCCATCATCAGGAACAGATCTGTAAGTACTATGTGACGTTCATATACGCTCTTGCCGATTAGCATTCCCGCTTCGGTCAGGAACAGAAATCCACGGTCATCTTTTCTAATGAATCCTTCATTCTTAAGCAAATTGACGGCGCGGCTTACCGAAGGCTTGGAGTATCCAAGATATTCTCCGATATCGATGGCACGTACCAAATCGTTTTCGAGCGAGAGGACATATAAAGCCTCAAGATACATTTCCCCTGATTCCATTAAAAGCATATAAAGCTCCTTCACAGGCGGTTAGCCGCCGCTTACTGAAAATAGTTTATCACATAAAATGCCTGTTGGTAAGCCATAACTAACTCATTGAGAATAATTGGCTTTCAGGCATTGACAGAGCATATATTACGCTGTAATATTACGCAGTAATAATTTCAGACATACAGGTCAAAGCGAATAAGAATGTCCTACGATTTTGATAAAACACACGAACTGATCATTAAGAGCGCGTTGAAGAATTTCAGCGAAAACGGATTCAGAAATGCTTCGATAAGAAACATCTGTAAAGAAGCAGGTGTAACCAACGGAGCTTTTTATGCACATTTTGAAAGTAAAGAGGATCTGTTTTCTGCTCTTGTATCAGAAAAACTAAATGTGTTTAACGATACATATCAGGATTTGAGTGAGATGAACATCAAATCTGCAGAAGATGTTTTACATATATTCGAGATGTCATATGGGTCGATCGAAACATTGATCCATTATGTTTATTCGGAATATGACGTGTTTAAACTTGTTCTTGAGAAAAGTGGCGGGACCTGCTATGAGAATTTCGTCAATGACCTTATCGATGAGGAATGCAAAAATACTCTGCTCTTTCTCGAAGGCAGCAGAAAATATATGAAGAGACCGGATAATATCTCATACCGTTTCATCAGGATAGGATCGGCCATGGTGATCAACTATGCGTTTGATGCTTTTCTGGATGGTGTTTCGGAAGAAGATAATATCCGCGAGACAAAGATGGCATGTGATTTCTGCATCGCAGGCTACAGACAATTATTAGGTATTTAAAACCGCGGTCATGTACTGCGGTATTTTTATGCAAAAGCGGTTAGCCTACGCTAACTAACGGAGGTGAAGTAATTTGAAAGAAAAGAAGTCAAATCCAATGATGAGGATATGGCAGATAGCAAAACCGGAACATGGAAGGTTATTGCTGTCTGTTGTACTGGCAGTACTTGGAGTGGTATCCGGTATTGTTCCGTATGTTTCAGCTGCAAAGATTATTTCGGGAATGATATCAGGCAACAGAGAATGGCGTTATTATCTGGTTTTTGTACTTGCAGCATTTATAGGATTTGCTCTTAAGAGCCTTCTTTATGCAAAGGGTCTGAGCGTAAGCCATAAAGCAACATTTGCACTGTTAGGTGAGATCAGGAAGCAGATATTTGCAAAGCTTCCGAGAATGCCCCTGGGTACGATCATCGATACATCAAGCGGAAAACTCAAGCAGATAATTGTCGATGAAGTCGAGCACATGGAACGACCAATTGCGCATATGATCCCTGAATTAACATCTAATATCATAGGTGCAATAGCAGTCTGGATCTACATGATGATAATTGACTGGAGGATGGGACTGATCTGTCTTATCTCGGTGCCTGTCGGGTTATTGTTCTTCGGATTCATCGCAGCAAGTTATTCAGAAGACTACAAGAAATCGGTTGAGATCACGCAGGATATGAATGCAAGCATAGTCGAATATGTACACGGTATCGAAGTAATAAAAGCATACAATCAGCGGAAGTCATCGTATCAGAAATTCAAGGAAAAGGTGATGGCCAATGCCTCATTCTATTGTTACTGGATGAAGAAGACCGAAGTATGCCAGGCTCTTTGTTATACCATCGCGCCGTGTACTCTGATCACAGTATTGCCGATAGGATGGTGGATGTATATCTCAGGTAACATTACCGCAGATGTGTTAATGACTTCAATAATGCTCTCGATGTGCGTGGTAGGACCGATCCTCTCTGCAATCCAGTTCACTGATTCCTCCGCCAAGGTTTCTACAACGGTGGCTACGGTAGATGAACTTCTTGCAGGTGAAGAACAGGATCATGCTGACACACCGGTCGAGTTTACAACTCATAACATAGAGCTTTGCGATGTAATCTATTCTTATCACGAGGGCGAAGAAGTTCTTCATAATGTTAATCTAACCATTCCCGAGAAAAGTTTTACTGCACTCGTAGGTCCTTCAGGAAGCGGAAAATCAACTATCGCAAAACTAATAGGTGGTTTCTGGGATGTAAAAGAAGGCATTATTAAAATGGACGGAAAAGATCTGAAATCCATTCCGCTTGAACAGTTATACGATCAGGTGGCATATGTGTCACAGGATAACTGGCTATTCGATGACACGATAATGAACAATATCCGAATGGGAAATACTTCAGCATCAGATGAGATGGTCATGGAAGTTTCAAGACTGTCAGGCTGTGACGAGTTCATCAGGGCACTTCCGCAGGGTTACGGGACGAGAGTAGGAAGCGGCGGAGCACATCTGTCGGGTGGCGAACGTCAGAGGATCGCTATTGCCAGAGCCATGCTTAAGAACGCACCGATCGTAATTCTTGATGAAGCCACAGCGTATATCGACCCCGAGAATGAGGCAGTGATACAGCGTGCTCTGACCGGACTCATAAAGGATAAGACAGTCATCATAATTGCCCACAGACTCTCCACGGTCACGAATGCAGATCAGATAGTACTTGTCAATAACGGTACTGTCGAATGCACGGGGACCCACAATGAACTCCTGGCAAACAGTGATCTCTATAAAACTATGTGGCAGGCACACATAAGTGAAGGAGGGGCAGCATAATGTTGGAAGCAATTAAAAAGATAATAAGTTTTTCAGGCCGGGAAAAGAGCAAGATCTACAAGGCTATAATCATATCTTTCTTTAAGTCGCTTTTCTCGATGTTCAGGATGGCTGCAATCTATTTTGTGCTCCTGGCATTTGAAGAGGGAAATACGACGATGAAGCCTGTATGGACTGCACTCGCTTTCCTCGGAGTAAGCATAGCAGGGCAACTTATCCTGAAGATGATCGCAGATCTCCAGGCAGTTCATGCCGGATATTTCATGAGTGCATATAAGAGGCTCGAGATAGCTGAAAGACTGAAGAAAGTCCCCATGGGTTATTTCAATGACAACAATCTTGAGCAGATAACCGGTACAGCCACGACAGTGCTGGATGTGGTCGAGAATCAGGGTGCAAATGTGCTCGTGCTCATCTTAAGCGGACTCATGAACGCTGTTGTATTCCTGATCTGTGTATTATGTTTTGACTGGCGTCTTGGCCTGATCGAACTGATCGGCATGACCATATATTTGCTCATCACATCATCCATGGAAAAGAAGAGCCGGTCTTTGTCTCCCGTAAGACAGAAGAATGAGGCAGCTCTGGTGTCCAAGGTGCTTGAGAGCCTTCAGGGCATGAGCGTGATCAAATCATTTAATCTGACCGGTAAGGGCGATGAGGCTTTGAAAAAGGCGATAGATGATAACAGGGACAGTAATATGGCTTTGGAGAGACTGTTCATTCCTTACGGAGAGGTTCAGGGAGTTGTCCTTGGTGCGTTCAAGGCCCTGCTGCTTCTAATGGCGGTAGTTCTCTTCATAACGGGAAATATGTCGATAACATATGCATTGATGTCTGTTATCATTTCTTTCCAGGTTTTCGCTGACATAGAACAGACAGGCGCGGGACTTACGGTCCTCAGAGTCGTCTCGAGTTCCATAGAGGAAGCCGAGAAGGTAAATCTTCTTCCTGTCATGGATGAGAACGGCAAGGAATTCACTCCCGGCAATCACGGCATATCGATCGATCACGTATCATTTGCCTATGGCGAAAACGAGATTTTAAACGATGTAAGCCTTGAGATTCCGGAGAATACCATGACGGCATTTGTCGGATCTTCTGGTGCAGGTAAGACCACTCTGGCCATGTTGATCGCACGCTTCTGGGATGTGGACAAAGGAAGCATCTCAATAGGCGGAAGGGATGTAAGAGATTACACTCTGGAAAGCCTGATGTCGCAGATAAGCGTGGTCTTCCAGAATGTGTATCTCTTCGCTGATACGATCGAAAACAACATCAAGTTCGGTATGAGTGATGCAAGTCATGAACAGGTTGTGGCTGCTGCAAAAAAAGCATGTTGCCATGATTTCATCATGTCGCTGCCTGACGGTTATTCAACAGTAATAGGCGAAGGCGGAGCAACGCTTTCAGGCGGTGAGAAGCAGAGGATATCCATTGCAAGGGCAATCCTTAAAGATGCACCGATAATTATTCTTGATGAGGCAACAGCAAACGTTGATCCTGAGAATGAGGATAAGCTGACAGCAGCATTCGATGCTCTGACAGAGAACAAGACGGTCATCATGATCGCCCACAGACTCAAGACGATCAGGAATGCTGATAAGATCGTTGTGCTTGACGGCGGTTCCATAAGCTGCGGTACGCATGACGAATTGATGAATACCAGTACTAAATACAGCAATTTCATCAGGCTCAGAGAAGAAGCTGCGAACTGGAAGATGTAGACGTGGATTTGAAATAATAAAACAAAATCAGGGTGACCGTTTGCGATTTCGGCATATGTCGCTTTCGAACAATATTTCTGGCATATGTCGAAAATCGCAATAATCCCATTGAACAAATAGGAATAACCGATATAATAAATTCATGCCATAAAAAACCGATTGAGGCATCCTATATAGAGCCGCTGTGTTGTTGAAAACGATTCGGGATCTATAACGCGTGTTGAGTAAACAACACTTCTATCTGCCTCGATCCAAATGATGTTCTTTTCAATTCTTAACATCATAAAGGAGAGTCCGGAGGTAAAAACTCCGGACTTTTTTGTGCATAATTAGTTAGCATAAACTAACCGCAGATGATAGAATAGGTCAAAGATTAGCATAGTATAACTTGGCAGAGGCTTTGGATGGATCAGCAGAGACAGATACGGAAATGGTTAAAGACAGTAATAGCAGACGATGCGGAGAGGGTTTTTAAAGCCCAGTCATCTGTCTATTCTGATAATGTTGCATCCCTGAGCGGAAGGACACCCAATCAATACAAAACACTGACCAAGACCATACTGCCTCGTGTTGCATTGTATAAGGCACTTAAAGCAGATGAAAAACTGTCTGAAAGAGCTTATGAATTGACTCATAAATACATGATCGAAGTCATAGGTATGCAGAAGCATAAGAGCACAAGAGTACTGGAGATCATTCCGGGATTCTACAGGATCTACAGCAGATCCTTTCTGAAGATAATGAGGACAACGGATCTTCAGAAAAGTACCCAGGAAGAGGAAAAAGACTACTACAACATAACAATCACTGACTGTCTCTGGCATAACGCATGCAAAGAATTCGGATGTCCTGAACTCTGTCCCGCATTCTGTGATGTCGATGATGTTACTTACGGAGACTTAAGAAAACTCGGATTTACGAGAACACAGACACTCGGAAAAGGAGGAGAATGCTGCGACTTCCATTTTTACAGGAAGTAAGATGCATTCTATAAAACGCACATGAAATATTCAGGACTGCCTGCAGGAATGTGGATGCTTCTGAAAGGTTCTTTTGAAAAGAATCTGATAAAAGACTTTGGACTTACAAAGGATGAAGCGAAAAAAGTAAGACTTAAAGCAAAGCCGAAATACAGAAATATTATTGAAGCTCTTCCCGAATTTGAGAAGGAAGACAGATTTAAGACAAACATCGTCAACTGCGCAATGTTGATCTCATTCTTGACCTATCTTCCTCAAAAACCTGAATTAAACGATGTAACGAGATATTACGAAGATGCAATGACGACTCCGGTCATGAAGAAATTCTGCAGAAAGAGCGGGAAAAACAAGTTCACGGAAAAAGATATAGCCTCAAATAAAGCCACGGCAAAGCTTAAAGCTGCTGACCGTAATCTGTATTCATGGAATATGGATTATATACCTTACGAAGATGGAAGCGGATACGAAGCCAGGTTTTTCAGTTGCGGTATTTGTGTATTAATGAAAGAATACGGCCTTTTTGAATATGTTCCCGCGATGTGTCATCTTGACTATGTGATGAGTGAACTGGGCGGAGCTTCAAAATTCGTAAGAGAATACACCCTTGCATCAGGCGGCCCTTATTGTGACTGCGGTTATAAAAAGAGGGTTTGACGGATGTTTGATAAACGCCTGATGGCCATGTGCCCTGAGAGCAAAAAATATATCGCCGGAAACATAATCTGCCAGTGGACAGAACTCCTTATGAACGCGGTGATGATATTCATTATCTCAAATGCAGTGGGAAGACTGTATTCAGGTGTATTTAGTACAAAAGAACTTTTCATTTCTGTAGCAGTGTTGGGGATAACATTGATCGTCAGATTCTTCATGACGAAGAAAACGACCGAGATGAGTTATCTTGCATCAAAAACGGTAAAGCGTGTAATACGAGAGCAGATATATAAGAAAATCTTAAGGCTTGGCAGTGCCTACAGGGAACATGCGACTACAGCCGAACTCGTTCAGGAATCGGTAGAAGGAGTAGAACAGCTTGAAAGCTATTTTGGTCTGTACGTTCCCCAGTTCTTTTATGCGTTCATTGCACCAGTTACGCTGTTTGTTTTATTCGGTGTTTCCGGAAATTTTAAGGTAGCGGGAGTTTTACTTATCTGTGTGCCTCTTATTCCAGGTGCAATCGTGATGGTGCAGAAGATTGCAAAGAAGATACTTGCTAAATACTGGGATCAGTATGCAAAACTCGGCAGTACATTTTTAGAGAATCTTCAGGGAATGACAACTCTTAAGACGTACCGTGCCGATGCTTACAAAAACAAACAGATGAATGAGGAATCCGAGAACTTCAGACGGATAACTATGAAAGTTCTTACGATGCAGCTTAATTCGATAATCATAATGGATTTCTTTGCATACGGAGGCTCCGCACTCGGAATCGCACTTGCATGCAAAGGGTTTATCGAAGGCAGCATAACACTTCAAAGCACGGTTTTCATGATATTGCTTTCTGCGGATTTCTTCCTGCCTATGAGAAAACTTGGAAGTTATTTCCATGTCGCAATGAACGGTATGGCAGCAAGCGACAGGATCTTTAAGTTCCTGAATGAGCCTGAACCGAAAGTAAAGAAAGACGTGCTTCCGAATGCCGGGCTTGATATCAGATTAAGTGATATCACTTTCGCATACGATGATAAGAACGTTCTTGAAGACGTATCGTTTGATATTAAAGAAGATACCTTTACAGGCATAGTGGGTGAGAGTGGCAGCGGTAAATCAACTATCGCATCTCTAATCATGGGCAGAAACAGTATTAAGAACGGGTGCCTTACGATCGCCGATAAGAGTGTTTCTGAGATAAATGAAGAGAGTTTATTTAAAACCATAAATTATGTCGGCCTTGGCAGCACATTTTTCAAAGGTTCTCTAAGAGACAATCTGTTGATTGCAAAACCTGATGCGACAGAAAAGGAACTTTGGAAAGTTTTGGAAGAGTGCAACATAGATGGCTTTTTGCGGGCTGAAGAAGGCCTTGATACCAAGCTTACGGAAAATGCAGGAAATCTTTCAGGCGGTCAGAAACAAAGGCTGGCTCTGGCACGTGCAATTCTTCACGATGCAAAGATCTATATTTTCGATGAGGCTACAAGCAACATCGACATCGAGAGCGAGGAGATCATCCTCAAAAAGATAAAAGAACTGTCAAAGACAAAAACAGTAATAATGATCACTCACAGACTGATGAACGTAGAAGATGCTGACAGCATCTGCTGTCTTGAAAACGGACAGGTCAAAGGCGTGGGAAAGCATGACGAATTGCTCTCGTGTTGTGAAAAATACAAGAACTTGTGGAGCACCCAGAAAGCCCTAGAAGAATTCGGCAAAGGAGGTGCGGTCTTATGAGGAAACAAAATAAGGCTCTCATCCTGCTCCGTATGGTAAAACTCGTAAAACCACTTACAGGATTCATGATACTTGCAGTCATATTTGGAACCATAGGTTTTCTTACTGCGCAGTTTATCCCAATCTTAGGCGGAATGGCAGTGCTCACCGGACTTGGAGAAGATACCGGGATCAGTTTTAAAACTATCGTTTGTCTGCTGTTGTCTTTTGCGGTGCTCCGTGCCGTGTTCAGATTTGCAGAGCAGAGGACTAATCACTATATCGCATTTACACTTTTGGCAATTGTCAGAGACAAAGTATTCAAAGCATTGAGAAGATTGTGTCCTGCCAAGCTCGAAGGACGTGACAAGGGTGACCTGATATCACTGATAACTTCCGACGTCGAATTATTAGAAGTTTTCTATGCACACACGATATCTCCCATCTGCATTGCTATTGTCACTGAGATCATCATGAGCGTATTCATAGGAAGTTACCATCCGCTTCTTGGTGTAGTTGCATTTGTTTCTTATGTCCTGGTCGGAGTTGTATTGCCGCTTATCATATCTAAAAGAAGCGGAACAACAGGTGATGATCTCCGCGCACAGTCAGGTGAACTTTCCGCACATATGCTCGAGAGTATCCGAAATATCGATGATACTCTGCAGTATTCCTACGGCAGTAAACGGCTCAATGAGATAGGAAAGAAGACAGAGGAATTATCAAGGAAACAAGGGGTATTAAGTAAACTCACTGGAACAAATATGGCGATAGCAAACATGCTGATTTTGATATCAGATATCGTTATGTTTGCAGTCTGCACTTACCTATATCAATCAGGTCAGATTACATTCAGCGGCTTTATTATTCCTCTCATTGCACTGATGTCTTCGTTTGGTCCCGTAATCGCTCTGGCATCTCTCGGAACAACTCTTCAGAGCACTGTTGCGTCTGGAGCAAGAGTTCTTGCAATAATTGACGAAGAGCCTGAGACAGAAGATGTTGAAGGGAAAGAGAGCATCAGTTTTACAGGTGCAAATGCCAATTCTTTGAGTTTCAGTTACGGTTCAGAAGATGTTTTGAATAATGTCTCGATCACTATTCCGGAAAAGAGGATAACAGGTATTGTCGGTAAGAGTGGCTGCGGTAAGTCAACGCTTCTAAAGTTGCTGATGAGGTTTTGGAAGACTGATCCTGGCATGGTATCCGTATCCGGCAGAAGTGTAGATGATATTAATACTGATAATCTCCGTGACATGGAAAGCTACATGACGCAGGATACACAACTTTTCAAGGATACGATCGCTAATAACATCCGCATAGGGAAACTTGATGCAACAGATGAAGAAGTTGTTGAAGCGTGCAGAAAAGCATCAATCCACGACTTTATAATGACTCTTCCCAAAGGTTATGAGACTGAAGTGGGGGAACTTGGAAGTACGCTTTCAGGCGGAGAGAGGCAACGTATTGGTCTTGCCAGAGCATTCCTTCACGATGCACCATTCATGCTTTTAGATGAACCAACAAGTAATCTCGACAGTCTTAATGAAGCGGTGATCTTAAAGTCGCTTAAAGAAGAATCGGAAGATAAAACGATACTTCTTGTTTCACACAGGGAATCGACAATGAGGATAGCTGATGTGATCCATTCGATGGATGGAGGAAGGCTGTCGTAGCCTGATATGAATCTAATTAGAAAGAAGATATAAAAAAATGCAGATCAAAAAGATCATTTTTATCGTTGTCGGATGCATATGTCTGGCTCTTGGAACAGTGGGAGTATTCCTGCCGATCCTTCCTACCACACCGTTCTATCTTGTAACACTCTATTGCTTTGCGAGAAGTTCTAAGAAACTTGAAGATTGGTTTAAGGGAACAAAACTATATAAGAAGCATCTTGAATCCTTTGTTGAGAAGAGGGGTATGCTGCCGCAGACAAAAGCGAGCATTATTATCACCGTGACTTTGCTTATGGGATTTGGAATCTTCTTTATGGCACGGAAAGGTATATGGATACCTTGTATTATTCTCGGCGTTGTTTGGGCAGTGCATCTGATTTATTTTCTGTTCTTCGTTAAGACGATCAAGGGAGAGGAGAGTGTAAATCAATGAGTATTGAAATGAGCAAACAGAAAAAACTTGAAGCATCATTTATCTTCGGTTTTATTACATTGCTTCTGTGTGGCGTGGGTGACTGGCTGATAGGCTATGAACCGGAAGGCGGTCTGCCATTGGTATACGGCATCACATCAACGGCCATAGCAGATGTGCCTGTCTGGTTCTATGTTCTGTCATTCTTCTTTGGAATCCTGTCAGGATTTGGATGTCTGTATTTCGCGCCTGCGATAATGGAACTGCTGGATATGAAAGGTATTTCCAAAGACTCGAAGATGTATAAGACAATGAGATTCGGACTGAAGTCCGCTCCCATGATGTTCGTGTCTTTTCACATCGCATGCTGTATTTGTCTTATGTTGATACAGGCTGCTCTGCGTGCAGGACTTGATATCAGCACGGCAGATTCCGTGTTCCTGATACCTGTTGCAACAGCTATGGTACCGTTTGTTATCTGGTGTTATCTGTGCGATATCCCCGTGACCATAGCATATATGTATTTTATTTTGAAGGGAAAACTTGGTATCAACAAAGCGGCATTTATCCTGTGCCCGATGGGACTCAGCATTGCCGCTAAGATATTAGGTGCAATAATGGTAGCTTTGGGAAGCAAATGGGGTTTCCTTACCGCTTGCGGTGAATCGTGGGGTTATGCATTCATGTGTCTAGCACTGTATTTCGCTGCCAGGAATGAAAATTTAGGCCGGAGGTAAAAATGAGTCTGATAAAGATACTGTTTCTGATTGCCGTGATCGGTCACATCATTTGCGGATGCTGTGACTGTCTTATAACTTATATTCCCGGCGGAAAGAAGTTTGATTTTAAGCAGATGTCTGACAACAAGGCGATGTCAGGGACATTCGCAAAGATGCCGCTTAAGAACATTAACATATCAATGCTTGCCGGATGTTTGGCACTGTTAATGATTGCATGCGGATACTACGGAATGTATCTCTGGATGTCAGAGTTCTCGAAAGTATATGCCGTGATAATTCTTATATCGATCGGTATCTTTTTATCTTTTGGTGTAGCACATCACGTGTTCTGTGGTGTGGCTGAATGGTTTTATGTGCGCATGGGAATGACAGAAGATGCGAGACAGGCTGTCGTCAAATTCTTTAAAGACACTTCGATAACAATGATTGGATGCTACATTGGTCTAATCACCCTCGGCGTTGTCCTTTTTATTGCAGTCGTGACAGGCGCTACATCACTTCCTCAGTGGGCATGCATCGTTAACTATATTCCTTTTGCACTGATTCTTTTGCCTTTTAGAATAGGCGGAGCCGGTAACTGGAGCGGTGCTGTCATGTTCTTGGGATTACTTATTTTGATTTGATTAATTGGAGGATTATAAAAATGGGGCTTTACAAGAAATTTGTAAATCAGACGAGAAAACCGGAGGGCACAATGGGAAAGATGATGGTGAACGGCATGAACAGCGGTCATGCAAAAATGGCTGACTGGGGTATGACACACCTGCCGGAAATCAATCCATCCAAGATCCTGGAAGTCGGCTGCGGAGGTGGAAGAAATGCCGGTGAACTGGCAAAGAAATATCCGTCGGCAAAGGTTACCGCAGTTGATTATTCCGATGTATCTGTTGCCAAAGCAACTGAATACAATAAAGACATGATCAGTGCAGGAAGAATAAGCGTGAAGCAGGGAGATGTTTCAGATCTGAGACTTCCGGTGGATACTTATGATCTTGCAACAGCTTTTGAGACCATCTACTTTTGGCCCGGTCTTGAAAAGTGTTTTAAGGAAGTTGCTAAAGTATTGAAGACTGGCGGAGTTTTCATGATAGTTAATGAATCTGACGGTACAGATGATGCGAGCCTTAAGTATGAGAAGATCATTGACGGCATGAAGTGCTACACGATCGAACAGATAGAATCAGCTCTTAAGGCAGCGGGCTTTTCGTCAGTTACTTCTGATCACTATGACGGCAAGCCATGGATAGCGGTGGTTGCGGTTAAATAAGAGGAACCGTTTAGTTGAAGAAAATAAAATATAAATATAATAACGATGGATTCGAGGGAGTCCTGTACGATACGGAAAACAACGATGACCGTCTCCTGATCGTTATACAGGGATTAAAAGGTCTTGAACTGCCTGAAAAGTATGCTGGACTGTTTTCCGGCAGAGGTTTTTCCACGCTTGCCATGTCGTATTATGGCGGGGAGGGACAGAAGAAGGATATAAGAGCAATCCCTCTCGAACAGTCCGAGCATGCATGCAATGCCATGAAAATACTTGGGTTTAAGCGTATCGGTATATACGGTAATTCAAAAGGAGCCGGCATGGCGCTTCTTGCAGCCAGTGTGGTTCCTGATATAAGCCTTGTCATTGCAGCATCCTCATTCGGCCATGTAATGCAGGGAACCGGAAAGGCATCAGAAGATTCATGCAAGGCTATGGTGTCATATAAAGGTCAGGATTTCCCATATGTGGAGAAGGGTAAACTCTTTTCTGATTTTATTAAAAGATGCCTGAAAGAACACAAGATTCAGCTTCTATATTTTTTTGATGAATGGGATAAGAAAGGCACGGAAGAAAATGAGATCCCGGTCGAAAAGATCAACGGTGACATTCTGTTTCTTACATCCACGCATGATGAGTCTGTTCCGGCAAAACGTGATGCTGAATTACTCATTGAAAGGTTAAATAGAAATCATTTTGTCCACGGGTTCAGACATATCAATTCAGAGACCGGCAGCCACAATCTCGGATACTTTCCGGTGAATAATAAGATGCTGCCGCGTGAAAAGAAGTTCCCGGAAGAATGCCAAAAAGCAAGGGAAGATACGCTGGAACTGATACTGAACACATTGGATCAGTGGGCAGTCTGATCAGTCAGGTTTATAAGTTTCATCTTTTTCTTGTTGACATAAATAATCTCCTGTGATAAAACCTTTATCGATAATCTGATTATCAGTAAGCTATCGCTAACCGAGGTTTTTAGTGTCCGTCCGTGATACAAGTATCGATCCGAGACTGATCCAAAGTGCCCGTGAAGAGTTTATGGCTAACGGGTTCCTTAAAGCAGATCTTAAACTCATCTGTGAGAACGCAGGTGTCACTACTGGAGCTGTATATAAGCGTTATAAGGGAAAAGAAGAACTCTTTCAGGCTGTCGTTAAGGATGCTGTTGATAAGATGGACAGTTTTATCAAACTCCGTACTGAGTTGGATTTTTCCGGTATGTCCGATGAACAGATTAGAAATACATGGATCATGAACGAAGAATATGTTCTGGATATGTTCAGGATGATATGGAATATCCGTAAAGACCTTGTCATCCTTCTTGAGAAGTCATCCGGCACCTCTTATGAGAATTATGTGCATGACTTTTCACTGCGCATGACCAAGGCATACATGCAGTATTATCTCGAAGCAAAAAAGAGAGGTCTTGCTAAATCGGAAATATCGGAAGAGCAGATGCATGTTCTGTGCACAGCTTTCTGGACTGCAATCTATGAACCCTTTATCCATAAAATGTCATGGAAGAAAATAGAGGAACATTGTAAGGTCATCTGCCGTTATTTCAACTGGGCAGAAGCAATAGGCCTGTCATAAATCTGTAAACCAAGCCGTCGTTGCACGGCTTAAATAATATGCAAGCGGTTAGCCTACGCTAACCAAAGGAGGAGACAGAAGATGTTTAAGCGGGTGGCTCCGTATATCGGAGAGTATAAGAAATACACTGTATGGGCCGTCATTCTGATGACCATAGGTATCATTGCTTCAGTGCTGCCGTATTTCTTTTTGTATCAGATCATTTCACCTTTGACCAGAGGCGAGAGTATCGACATGGCATTCGTATTTATCAGAGTTGTGCTGGTTGCTGTATGTGAGATCGTTTTTGCTTTTTCATATGTGCAGGGACTGGCTTTCTCGCATGTGAGTGCTTATAACACATTGAAAAATCTGCGCATCTCTTTGCAGGGTAAGCTCGAAAAGCAGCCGCTCGGAAACATAAAAGAAATGGGAACGGGACGTATCAAGAAAGTGTTTACAGATGACATTGATCAGATTGAACTCCTTCTTGCACATGCAATACCTGAAGGCATTGCGAATATAGCAATCCCTGTCATCATCATTATACTTATGTTTATTTATGACTGGAGACTTGGTCTTTTGTCTCTTGTACCTCTAGTTGTAGGAATGATCGCAATGGGCATGATGATGCATCAGGGTATGTCAAAGATGAATGCCTATTATGAATCAGCCGCAAGAATGAATAACACGATAATCGAATACGTTAACGGAATGGAAGTAGTAAAGGTCTTTAACAAAGACGGCGACTCATATAAGAAGTTCGGCGATGTGGTAAGAAGTTATCGTGATTTTACTATCGCATGGTATAAAGTTTGCTGGCCCTGGATGGCAATATATACGAGCGTATTGCCTTGTCTTGTTCTGCTCATGCTGCCGTTCGGTTCAAGCATGGTGTTGGATGGCATCATAAGCTTAGATAAGTTGATTCTTGTAATGTGCATGTCATTTGCAGTAGGACCTTCTTTCCTTAAAGCTTTGAATTTCGCTGGTAAATTCCCTCAGCTTGACTATAAGATCGCCGAGCTCGAGAAGATGATGGATAAGCCTGCCCTTAAAGAAGGATCATCAGATTTTACAGGCAGCAACTACGACATTGAGTTCAAGGATATTCATTTTGGGTATGACGAGACAGAAGTAATTAAAGGTGTTGACCTGTCTCTTAAGCAGGGAACTACAACGGCTCTTGTAGGCGAATCAGGGAGCGGTAAATCCACGCTTGCAAAGCTCCTGGTTCACTACTATGACCTAAATTCCGGCTCAATAACCATTGGCGGTCAGGACATTACTGACATGAAGCTTGAGGCATTGAACAACAGGGTTGCATTTGTTTCGCAGGAACAGTTCCTGTTCAACACAACACTTTACGAAAACATCCTTATAGGCAGACCGGATGCCACAAAAGAAGAAGTCATGACGGCTGCAAGAAGAGCGCAGTGTGAGGAATTCCTTAACCGGTTCCCTGACGGCATCATGACACAGGCAGGTGACGGAGGAAAGCAGTTGTCCGGAGGCGAACGCCAGAGGATCTCGCTTGCAAGAGCTCTTCTGAAAGATGCTCCTGTCATAGTTCTCGATGAGGCAACCGCATTTATGGATCCGGAGAACGAGGAAAAAATGAATGCCGCATTAGATGAAATAGTTAAGGATAAGACAGTGCTTGTAATCGCACACCGTCTGTCCACCATAAAGAATGCTGACAAGATTTGTGTAATGAAGGACGGAATGTGTATTGCTTCAGATACTCATGACGGACTGCTTCAGACATGTCAGGAATACCAAAAACTCTGGGATGCGTCTGTCAGCGCGAGCACATGGAAGATTAAGGGAGCGTGATCTATATGTTGAAGATATTGCACAGAATAATCAATATGACAGGAAAGTACAAAACGAGGATCAGGGCATCGTATATTACCGCTTTGCTTAAAGGTTTAATGATGAAAGCTCCGCTGGTCTTATGCTTTCTTTTCATCAGTTATTTCATGCGCGGAGAAATGGATAAGACAAAGTGCATCTGGCTCGGCGTTGCAGTATTGGCCAGTGTAATACTTGAGGCTGTTTTTGAACACATATCCAATGTTTTGCAGTCAGCTGCAGGCTATATGGTCTTTGCTGATATGAGACTTAAACTCGGAGATCATCTGCGTAAACTTCCGATGGGTTACTTCACCGAAGGAAATATCGGAAAGATCAGTTCCGTTCTTGCTACCGACATGGTATTTATAGAAGAAAACTGCATGGGTGTTCTATCTGAACTCGTAACATTTCTCATTTCTCAGGGAATTATGGTAGTCATGATGTTCGTGATGGACTTCAGAATGGGTCTGTTGTCACTTCTGGTCGTCGGTGCTTTTATCATTGTCGGAAACCTGATGCTCAAGACTTCAATGAAGCATTCTGTCATCAAGCAGGAAGCAAGCGAATCCCTTACTGAAGAAGTTTTGGATTTTGCTGAAGGCATCGGCATCATCAAATCCTATAACATGCTTGGAGACAAGTCTAAGAAACTTACCGATGAGTTTGCAAAAAGCTGCAAGGAAAGTATTGATTTCGAGATAGCATACACACCTTGGTCAAGAGCGCTGTATCTTACATTTGGAATCGGCACCGCCTTAGTGCTTGCGTTGAGCGGTTATCTGTATATGACAAGTTCAATATCTGCTGAATATATGATAGGAATGGCACTCTTCCTTTTCGATGCATTCGTAGCCATCAAGAGTTATTACGGACAGATGGCAAGACTTACAGTTACGGATGCGAGCCTTGACCGTATAGAGGAAGTGTTTGCAGCGGAAGAACTTAAGGATGAAGGAAAGAATGAACTCGGTTCAGTATCTGTTTCCGCTGACGAGATCGAATACGATAATGTTGGATTTGCATACACGGAAAAAGAAGTGCTTTCCAATGTTTCTTTCAAAATAAAGCAGGGCGAGATGACCGCTTTGGTCGGACCTTCCGGCGGCGGTAAATCCACGATTGCTTCGCTGCTTGCGAGATTCTGGGATGTTAAGAACGGTAAGATCCTTGTCAGAGGAGAAGACATCAGAGATGTTTCACTCGGATCTTTGATGGATCAGATAAGTATGGTGTTCCAGCGCGTATATCTGTTCCAAGATACCGTATATAACAATATCGCGATCGGCCGTCCCGATGCCACTCGTGAGGATGTCGAGGAAGCTGCAAAGAAAGCCAGATGCTATGACTTTATTATGCAGCTGCCGAACGGATTTGATACTGTTATCGGCGAAGGCGGTGCATCTCTTTCAGGCGGCGAACAGCAGAGGATCTCAATTGCAAGATGCATTTTGAAAGATTCGCCGATTGTTATCCTCGATGAGGCAACGGCAAGCGTTGATGCAGATAACGAGCGTGCAATTCAGGAGGCTATCTCAGAGCTGTGCAAAGACAAGACACTCCTTGTTATCGCACACAGGTTAAGGACCATAAGAGATGCTGATCAGATCCTTGTTGTTACGGACGGAAAGATAACCGAAAGAGGTAATCACGATACACTCATGGCTCAGAATGGGACATATGCGCATATGGTATCACTGCAGGAAGCCTGACGGATCAACATACTGTTTAGATATGAGGTTGCTTCACGGAAGTGGGGCAACCTTTTGGTTAAGATGATTGGTTAGCCATATCTAACCTGCTGTGCTATAATTCTCCACGAACAAAGGAGACTTGGTTATGGTATTAGTCCTTGAATGTATAGTAATTTGCTTTATCTTATTTGTTCCTTGTGTTGTCGTAATTGCGAACGGGGTTCATAACGGTGCGTTCCTCTTCGAAAAGGATGTTCAGGAACGTGTTGTCAATATGGGACTGATCACCAAGGAACAATTATCCCGCAATAAGAAACTGTTTAAGATAACATCTTTGGTCGTGATGATTTCCTTTGTGATATGGGCAGTCTACGGTATAAATGGAGCGAGAGGGTTTCTGACACCGTTTCTGCAGATATATGCGCTTACAATGGCAGAAGGTATGTTTGACAGATTCTTCATTGATACATACTGGGTAGGCCATACAAAAGCATGGACTATTCCGGGGACAGAAGATCTGAAACCGTACATACCGAAGAAAACCCAGATCGCCAAATGGCTGATAGTCATTGTCGGAAATCCGGTCATAGCGGCGGCATTGGCAGGGATCATGATGCTGTTCTTCAAGTGAGGTGATTATTAATGATCTGGTGGGTAATTGTTATAGAGGCAATTGTTTTTGCAGGAATCTTTTCTGCAATCGTTTTGCCGTCAGGACTAAGTGATAAAAAGCACAGTCCTTCCAGCATAGCTAATTATCCTCCTGATATTCAGGAAGAGTATTTTAAGACGCATGAGCGTGTTGATGTCTCGTACAACTCGAAAAAAGTAATAATCGCAAAATCACTCGGCGTTTTAATGTTTTGCGTAATACTTTTTATCAGCGCATTGCTTGCAGGAGCCCACACCTTCCTTCAGGGATTTCTTCTTTCATTCGGTTTGATGATTTGGATAGGACTATACGATACGCTTTTCATTGACTGGGTACTGTTCGCAAATATTAAAGGCTTCAGGCTTGAAGGTACAGAGCATATGGATAAGGCTTACCATCAGAAATGGTTCCATCTTAAGGGCATGCTTTTCCCGGGCGTTGTTTTTGGAACCATACCTGCACTGATAGTCGGTCTGCTGATTGCATTAATAAGGTGAACAGATGGATAAGAACGAAGCTTTAAAAAAATTGGAGGATTCAAAGCCTTCCTGTGCTATCAGGATGATGGTCGATTCATGTCTTGGAGAGGATAAAGGAAATGATGTCTGGAACAGAGCAGCGGTAATTTTGTCTGAAATCACAAACAGATATCCACCTTTCACGAAGGAAGAATATGTTCATGCAAAAGGTATATTTAACGCTTCAGCGTTGTATCTGTCTTTGAAAGAAGTAACACCGGATAAAGCTCTTGAGATCATAGAAGACGGAATGGCTTCTTATGCAAAGGAGACTGCCAAGACATATCAGCGAATGGTTAAGATCCCGTTTGGAAGAACGATCTTTCTTAAGGGGTTTGCAAAAGGTGCCAGGACAATGTTCGGAGAGACGGCAGGCTTCAAGCAGAAATTTCACCATGCCGATGGTAATTCGCTGCGCTTTGATGTCCTGGAATGCCCATATGTGAGATATACGAAAGAACTGGGTTGTCCAGAGATAGCTCATATCTTTTGTGAGAACGACATATATGCTTATGCATACCTTAAGGGAATTGTCTTCGAGAGATCACAGACACTTGGTACCGGTGGAACAAAGTGTGACTTTTCTCTTTATAAAACGAAATAGGAGGATTAATCATGCTTTTAACGGTTTTTCTTGCAATTGTTTTTTGTGCGGCGATAACAATTATGCTTATTTCAGCGGTTGTATTAGTTAAGGATAAAAAACTGTTTTCTTCTGCTCCCAAGGAAGCGTTAGAGCTTGTGATTGACAGAAAAGAAGAGGGATTTTACGGGGCCCGTAAGATAGGTTGGACTTTGATCATAATGAGCATGGTCATAATCCTGGGCGTTGGTGTGATCTCCATATGGGACGGGTTCAGAAGTGACTTTACATTCTGGGAGTTCTTTCTGAGATTTGTCCTGATATTTACGATATATAAGATCTACGATATGGTCTTTTTTGATTATTTTCTGCTTTGCAAATTCCATTTTTTCCAGACCTTTACTCCTGAAGTTACTCCTGTATATAACAACAGAAAATACGGTTATAACATCAAGAGCCAGCTGCTGAAACTGCTCGTCATTTTCCCGGCGGCATCGGCACTTGCTGCGTGGGTGTGCACTCTGTTTTAAATCATGAATGTAAGATAGTCCGATAGATCGGCGGAATAATATCCGGGGGAAGAAGTTGATAATATGCGCACTGATAAAGAGTACAAGGATCTGACGATAAAAGAATTTACGAAGGCAGCTTCGGTTTATGAATCTGGCAATTCCGGAATATATGAGATCTGCAAAGATGATTATCCCTACATAGCTTCAGAACTTGAGAAGGAGGATTATTGTGACTTGCTCGACTGCGGGTGCGGAACAGGTCCCATGATCTCTTTGCTGTACGAAAAGGATCCTTCAAAGCACTACACAGGTATAGATATCACACCCAAGATGATCGAGGTCGGCAAAGCCAAGAACCTTGACGGCGTTGACTGGGTCGTCGGTGACTGCGAGAACCTGCCGTTTGCCGAAAACAGTTTCGATGTGATCATATGCTCCAACAGTTTTCATCACTACCCCAATCCCCAGAATTTCTTCAACAGTGCATACAGGGTATTGAGACCCGGCGGAAGGCTGATATTACAGGATTATACGGCTTCCAAAGCTATGCTCTGGCTCTTTAATCATACTGAAATGCCGCTCGCAAATCTTGCGGGTCACGGCGACGTTAAGGCCAGTTCATTAGATGAGGTAAGAACATATTGCAACAATGCAAAGCTTAAGATCGAGAAACTTAAGGCAGCAAAGAAATTCAGACTTCATCTCGTTGCAAGAAAGTGATTGCATTTAATAGACTGATATAATTTGCGTTATGAGCAGAATAGTTTTTGAAGATGAATATGTGATAGTCGTACCTACCTTCAAAGAGGTGGTGCCGCATAAGCATGCGTTTTATCACATATTTTTTCTGGGAGATCCATCAAGGTGTGATGAGATTACGGTCACGGGGAGCGGTATGCTGCATACGATGGCGAGTCCTGATGAATGCAGGCTCTTTCTGATGATTGACCCGACCAGTGATCTTGCGGATTATCTTAAGGACAATCTGATAACTGAAGATCACCCTGTGAGGCTTAAACTTTCTGTTCCACTGGTCATCGAAAAAGAAGACGATATTTCATTAAGCCGTTCGGTCGAGGACTGCTTAAATGCGAACGGCTTCCGTGTTCAAAGATTTTCTGGCGAAGATGTTGAAGACTACAGAGTGGTCAGGCTGGTCAAAGAGATAAGAGAATATAAGCATCTTGATGATAAGATCGAGAAATTAGCTGCGGAATACAGTATCTCCGAGAGCCGTCTGTCGCACGCTTTTAAGGAAAGCGTGGGTATTTCTCTTAAGGGTTACCTTACGATTGCACAGTTAAAGTATGCCTATAAACTGGTAAATGAAGGTAAGAGCAAGACTTATGCCGCTCTTGAAGCTGGGTTTGCAAGTCCGGCTCATCTTGCCTATATCTGCAAGAAACAGATGGGCATATCCATAACAGATGTATTTAAGTGATCGCTTGAGATAGCGGTTTTTTGAAAGCGGGATCCTTTTAAGTCAGGTAGGCTTACCGTAAAGACTTGAGAGGAGTGTTGTGATGGATAAAAGATATTTGAGCAGGACGGCAATGCTCGATTTTGATGATCCGTCTATTGAAAGATTGATTTCAGAACGCGGCTGGAGATCAATGCCTGAATCCGTACGGGTCCGCAGCATATATGACTTTGTCAGAGATGAAATCCTTTTCGGATATAACATTGATGATGATATTCCGGCCTCGCAGGTGCTTAGGGACGGATATGGGCAGTGCAACACCAAGGGAACACTTTTTATGGCACTTCTGCGTGCGTGTGGCATCCCCTGCAGGGTGCACGGTTTTACGATCGATAAGAAACTTCAAAAAGGTGCCATGACGGGTTTTGTTTACCGTAATGCTCCGGATAATGTTTTCCACAGTTGGGTTGAGGTCTGCGTAGAAGGTAACTGGTATGAACTCGAAGGTTTTATACTGGACAAACTGTACATTCGCAGCCTTCAGAATATTAACAGTAACTGTACCGGGGCCTTTTGTGGTTATGTCGTTGCAGTAACAGATTTTCAGAATCCTCTTATCGATTTTAACCTGAATAATACATATATCCAGAGTGAAGGAATCAATCAGGATTTTGGTGTGTTTGATTCGCCTGATGAAATGTTGAAAGAACACCACCAGGAGTTAAGCCTGGTAAAAAGGTTTGCATACAGATATCTTGGCAGGCACCTGATGAACAGAAACGTGAAGAGTATCAGGAACAGCAGGGGGATATAACAGTGAAATTCATGTATTTTTTCGACAACAATCTGAAGAGATATACCATGTACGGAAAGAGAATGCTGCATCCTGCAGAGACCGGTTCTTATCAGAATGGGATCAGGACAGTAAGGCAGGATGATGTAAACATCTGGTTTTATACGAAAGGCGCTCAGACGATAGCAATTGACAGCGGCCATCTTGATTTCAAGGATGCTGAAGATGCCGTTAAGAGCATCCGGATAGATCCTGATTCCATCAGACATGTACTGCTCACACATTCTGATGTGGATCACTGCGGAGGCGTGGACAGGACTGCCAAGCGTAAACTGTTTCCAAATGCACAGTTGTATCTTGGAAAAGGCGAGGAAGTGTACTTTGACGGCAATTTCTGCCGCATGATCAAAGCCGGGATACCTCTTATGAATCCAGTAAGACTCGACAGTTATGAGACAGTCAGAGACGGTGATATTTTCTATTGTGGTGACATTAAAGTTCAGGTCATTGAAGTGCCGGGTCATACGGCTGGACATGTCTGTTATATCATCGATGACAAGGTGCTTTTCAGCGGTGACTGTCTTGCCGTAAATGCTCTTGGCGGCTACAGTCTTTTCGATTTCTTTACACAGAATCCCACACTAAATAAGAAATCTCTCATAAGACTTAAGGAGATCATTGAAGATTCGTCAGTTGAGGTTGTCTGCACAGGACACAGCGGCATCTGGGATTATTCACCGAAAATATTTGCCCATATAGATGAATCTGCAAAAAGTTCTCTCAGAAACCCTTTTGACCCGACGGCTTCGAAAAGCATTCGCGGATAAGACAGCTATCAGATAATCAAGTCTTCGTGAGACTCATGACCCTGTCGCAGACAAGGTTAAGGAATTCGGTGTCATGTGTGACGACTATAATGGCCTTGCCTTCAGAAGAGAGTTTCTTCAACGTGTCCTTTACGGCGAGAATGCTCTCATAATCAAGTCCTGAAGTGGGTTCATCAAGTAGCAATATGTTTTTGTCAGAAGCTTTGCAAACCGCCAAAGCAAGACGCTGCTTCTGACCTCCTGAAAGACTTTGCGGGTGACGGTCGTTAAGACCATTTAATAATGCCTCATTGAGTAGTTTGTCAGCATTCTCTTTGTCTATGCCTGGATTTCCAAGCATACATTCATTTTCGCATGAGTCTGCGAATAATTGGTAATTCACATCCTGCATTACCATTCCGAAATGTTTTCTTCGTTGTTTTCTGACGAACTTCTTGCCGTTTACTGTGATCGCCCCGGATTTTTTTTTGAAAGACCTGCAAGCGTGCGCAGAAGTGTTGTCTTACCAGCTCCGTTGACCCCGGTGATCCCCAGGATCTCGCCTTTATTCACATATAGACTCAAATGGTTCTGAACAACATGTTTCTTATAAGACAGAGTAAGATCAGATGCCTCAAGACATTTGCCGGTTGATCTGCCATTAAGCAAATTGTTGTAAGAAACATTGATGCCGCCAAGTTCGCGAAGACCAAGTTCTATGCGTTTGTTTTCCGGTATTCCAAAGAATTCACCGCCGTTCATTACTGTTTCTATGCGTCCGTTTCTCATATACATAACTTTGTCGGCAATGCCGTTAAGCCATGAGAGTCTGTGCTCCGCGATTATGATCGTTTTGCCTTCAGCTTTCATCTTAATGAGAATATTCCTGATCTTGATTATGGAATCGGGATCCAGATTTGCAGTCGGTTCATCGAGAAGGACAACAGGTGCATCGGATATGTAGGCCCCTGCAAATGCTATCTGTTGTTTCTCTCCGCCGGATAACTCAAACATGCTTCGGCCGGTCAGATCCTGAAGCCTCAATTCAGATATAGTCTTATTCAATCTGTCATTAATAATACCTACATCAATTCCCTGATTCTCAAGTGAATAAACGATCTCGCTCTCGACATCAGTATTGAAAAATTGCGATTTAGGATTCTGGAAAACACTGGATGTTACTTTGGCCAGTTCATACATTTCAGTTTCCTGAACAATAAGATCATTAACATAAACCTTTCCTTCATATCTTCCCGGCATAAGATGCGGGATAATCCCATTGACACTCCTTATCAATGTTGATTTACCACATCCTGATGACCCGCAGAGAAGAATGCATTCACCTTTGTCTATTGCAAGATTGATATTATGAATACCGGCTTCTGAGTTTTCTATGCCATATATGAAACTGTAGTCCTCAAAACGTATCATCTTTACCTCATGTAGCTTATGACAAAGCAATATACTGTTATGGATAGTGCAATAAATATAACGAAATAATCCTTTATGCCCATCGGTCTGTAATTTCTGCATGATGGTCTTACAGGATTCTCGATGCCCCGCGTTACGGCTGCAGCGGAGAGTTCATCAGAACTTTTAAGTGATGAAACAAAGAAAGGAACAAGATAACATTCCAACTTCTTTGTCAGACGGACAAAAGGATTTTTTATTCCTCTTGTGACATTACGCATCTTCATTGCATCATTTATATGCAGCCATTCTTCTTTGAGCGCCGGTATATAGCGTATCGCAACCGCTATCGGCACCGTAACTTTTCTTGAAATACCCATACGAGTAAAACTGGCTGTCATCTCACTTACTCTGGTGTTCTTGTAAAGCAGCACGATGCACATTACGGCCGGAAAGAAACTTCTGATATTTACTACAGGCAATGACAGGAGCATCTCTACAATATCCGGGACAACAGGGGAAAAAAAATTGTATTCCGCACAATATGATATAAGACACCAGTAACTTTGGCATAAAGCTCCCCTTCTTTGAGAGGAGCTGCAGAAACACCAAGCCTGCCATAATAAACAGTTCAACAATAATGTCTGAGTTCATCGTGGCCCAGGTTGCCGACAAAACGGTTAGAAGGATATAAGTGCGGACATCAAGCTTCATATCATACGATGCCGGCCTTCTTCAGATGTTTCTTCATTATGGTCTTGCCAAGAAGGATGCCGAGTAAAGTCATCAGAGCTGTCGCGAGTATCACGGCAATCCATAAAGGCTTGATGTAATACATGCTTCTCATCTGTTCAACGACTGTTTCATTAATGCCGTGTTCTAATGCGGCATCGCAATAATGGTCAGTAAATATAAAGTTTTCTGCCATGCCGATTACAGACATATAGAGTGTGTAAACAATACCTGAAATGACTATCAGCTTCATGCTGGCGCGGTTCTTTTTGAGGATCAGTTCAGCAAGCAAAGCGAAGGTGAGCGCACCTGCTGCGCCGATTATCCCTTCTATTACTCCGCTCGCGAAAAAGTAAATGCAGGGCACGATCGTGAATATCAGTATTGCTCCGAACTTCGGCACTTTACATGTAACGATCACATACAGTATTCCTACGAAAAACGCGGCAACCGCGCCATAGAAAAGTGCAGTATATCCGGAGATGTTCATGACGGATGAGATAAGCATCGCAACCATGTTCATCAGGCTCAGTATGCCGCAGGTAATATAATCTTTTGCTTTCATTTTTCCCTGGTCATTCATTATTATTCCCTCCTTAGATTATCTGATCCGCCAGCTTCCGGCGTGGTTTTGTTCGTTCCATAGCTTTGCGTAAATACCGCCATTTTCTAGGAGCGTGTCATGATCTCCCTGTTCTGCGATACGGCCGTCATCAAGCACCACGATCTGATCGGCATTGCTTACGGACTGGAGCCTGTGAGCGATAACGATTACGGTCTTGTCTTCGACCAAAGCAGATATTGCCTGCTGGATCAGAACCTCATTCTCGGGATCCAATGATGACGTTGCTTCATCCAGAAGTATTACCGGTGCATCTTTTAGCAGAGCTCTGGCTATTGATATTCTCTGTTTTTCGCCCCCTGACAGGGTGGAACCGCCTTCGCCGACCATTGTGTCGTAGCCGTTGGGGAGAGACATAATAAAATCGTGACACGCAGCTTTTTTGGCAGCTTCAACAACTTCCTCGTGTGTAGCTGAACTTCGTCCCATCCGGATATTGGCCTCTATGGTGTCTCTGAAAAGATACACATCCTGGAAAACCATGCTGATATTGCCCAGTAATTCTTCTGTGGTGATGTTCCTGACAGGAACACCACCCATCGTTATTTCGCCTGAATCCGCATCCCAGAATCTTGCGATCAATCTGGTTATGGTTGATTTTCCGGAGCCTGACGGACCGACAAGTGCCGTTACGCTCTTCTCAGGGAAGGAAAGATCTATATGATGAAGCACCTCTTTATTTCCGTATCCGAAAGATACGTCTTTAAACTCAATCAGTGTTCCGGCAGGCTTGATCCCGTTATCACTCTCAGGTAACGGCTTTTCTTCAAAGAGAGCTCTGATACGCTTTCCGCTTCTTGTTGTTCTAGTCAAATCAGCGATAAAAGTAAAAAGTGATAGTACCGGATCATAGATTGTCAGTGTCAGTAGCAGGAAGGCTATGTAGTAGAACACATCCAATCTTCCGGACATCATGAGAGCTGATCCTACGAACATTACAAGGCCGATACCACAGTTTAAGATGAATCTGCCGATCATGCTGACGGGGGCTGCCGCGCGTGTCTCGATGGCAATGGCGGCTTTGCGCTGCTTATCAAGAGTGTTTTTTAAAGTTTCGAAGTGATCTCCTGACATGTTAAATGCTTTCAGAGTTCGGATACCGCCTACATATTCAAGTATTCCTGAAGACGCTTTCTGCTGCGAGTTTTGAAGTAATGCGCCTTCTTTTTCCATTTTCTTCATAGACATAAAAGCGAATGGCAATGCCAGCGGAATTACTATAAACACGGACATCATCATCCTCACGTCAAATGCTGACAGGACAATTACTGCAAGTGAGAATCTTATAAGTATGGTTGCGACCTGCGGCAGTATCTGCTGGGCAAAAGTCTCTATCTCTGTATAATCCCTTAAGAGTACGGTGGAAAGATCACCGGCATCTCTTGCAGAAAAGAATCCCATGCTAAGTTTGCGCAGATGTTCGCCCATTTCTATTCTCGATGTTTTCGTGGTACCTGCGAACCCGATGCAAAAATCCAGATATGATTTTTTGCGGATGAACAGATATCCGATAAATTGAGCGATCAACACTCCGGTCAGTATCCATATCCTGTTAACCGGAAGTGACATGAAAGGTGAGGCTACAGGTATCAAGAGAACATATACTGCCATAACCAGCACGGCATATGGTATTGACACCACAAAACTGTCAAAAAGGCACCAGATCAGTAATTTTATGTATTTCTTTGTCTGACCCAATGTCATTGTATGAAACCATTCTCTGAATCCGTTCATGTCAGGACCTCCTTTCGCTTAATATTCCAACGGTCCCTTCTGTCGTTGGCATCGACCATTTCCTTGTATTCATTACAGGTGATAAGGAGTTCTTCGTGACTGCCCTGTCCGATAAGATGACCATCTTTCATTACAAGGATGCAATCGGCATTTTCGATTGTCTTTAATCTGTGCGCAATTATCAAAACGGTCTTGTCTTTTGCTAAATTGGCGAAAGCTCTTTGGATTTTTGCTTCGTTCTCTGCATCTGCATATGCAGTGGCTTCGTCGAGAATGACGATCGGAGTGTTGCGCAGGAAGACGCGGGCTATTGCGATCCTTTGCTGCTCACCGCCTGATAGATAGACTCCATTCTCTCCGAGGATGCTCTGATAACCGTTTGGAAGTGCCATTATGACATCATGTATTTCTGCAGCTTTTGCTGCACTGATCACCTGATCCAAAGAAGCTTCCTTATTTCCCATCCTTATGTTGTTTTCAATTGTGTCGTTGAACATAAAGCTCTCCTGAAACACATATGAGACGAGCCTGCTCAAAGTTTCCGGAGAATAATCCGGCAGGGGAGTGCCTCCTATCTTAATGATTCCTTCCTGCGGGTCGTAAAATCTGAGAATAAGACCTGCCAATGTTGATTTGCCGCCGCCTGAAGGACCAACGAGTCCTGTTACAGACCCTTGTTTCAGTTCACAGGACAGGCCTTTTATTGCCTGTGTGCCTTCTTCATATGAAAAAGAAACATTATCGCAATCCACATCGAAATTTGCCGGCATGGCAGCGTTTCCGCTTGGAAGTTCCTTTTCATAAAGAATATTATCCATTCTCTTTACGCCTTCGTTGATCCTTCCCGAGAGAATGACCATCTGCATCATGTTTTCCATTGGTTCTTTAAGTCCCGTGCCGACAAGGAGGAACAAAAGCACAATTGGCAGATAGCCGATATAAGAATCAGCATTCAGGAGGATATATGTACTTGACGGAAGCAGGAATAACAACTGCGCGCCGAAGAATGCATAGTAGAATGACATCGGCCATGCATTCGCCTTAGCAGTCTTCTCCACCGAGGTTACAAAACGGTCTATGTCTGATTCGTATCTTTTAAAGGCACTTAATGATCTGTTAAAGACCTTGATGACCGGCATGCCGTGAATATATTGGACTATCGTGCCCTGCATAGCTTCCTGGCTGTCATGCATCTCGACCTGCAGTGCAGCCTTGTCAGGTTTTACGAGACACATCACCAAAAGAACTATTGAAATTACGATTGGAAGAAGAGTTATAAGAGACAGACGCCAGTCCATGATAAACAGATAGATCAAAGTGAATACCGGAGTTGCAATAGCGGCTGCAATGTCGCACAAGTGATGAGCAACAAATATCTCTACCTGTTCAGTGTCATCTGACAGTATCTTCTTGATGCCGCCCTGGGTCTTTCCAGTAAAGAAACCTGATGGCAGTTTCCCGAGTTTTTCTATGAGCCTGATCCTGAGCTCGTAGATAATGTCATACGCAGCCGTATGAGACAAGGCAGAGGAAGCATAAGAACAGAGACCGTATGTGAGTGCAGCGCCAAGAGTAATACCGGTGAGCAAAAGAATTCTTGATCCGTCCATACCCTGAACGTCATTGTAGGATGACAATAAGATGGTAATGACACCGTAAACGGTAAAGAACGGGACCATCTTCGCGGCAGATGATAAGACAGCGAGAAAACACGCTGCCATGAGTTTGCTCTTTTTATTTCCGGCAAGTTCAAGAAGGCGTGGGAAGCCTTCCTTTTTTCTGGTTTTGTCTTTCATATTACCCCTATGGTTAGCTGTGGCTAACCAACACTTTAAAAAATATGCCGCAAGTATTTTTGTCACACTTGCGACATTTCAAAACAAACGATATACTTCCCGTAAGTTAATGTCAACTAACTTACGGGAAGTGCTACAAAATAAAGGATTTGTGACATTTGAGGTGGATCAATGGATAATTCTCCAAATAAAGCACAGCAGGCATTTATAGATGCTCTCCTGCTGCTGATGAAAGAAAAAAGTTATAACCAGATTTCTGTTTCCGAGTTATCTGAGAAAGCTCAATATGACAGAAGAACATACTACCGGTATTTCTCGTCAAAAGACGACATACTATATTCTTACTGTGCTGCACTTCTTGCCGAAATGGCAGGGGACATGAGCAAATCGCCGCTTACTCCGCAGTCTGGATTTTTGCTTTATTTCGAATTCTGGAACCGTAACCGAGAATTCCTTACACTTCTTGATAAACAGAATCTCTTGTTTTTTCTGGGCGAAAAACAGGATCAGTTGCTGTATCAGCATGTAGGCAGAAAAGTGCATAATGATCTTCCGCCCGAGCTTACGGATGTGTCTGAATTCTCACGTTACGCTTATTATTTCACTCTCGGCGGATTATGGCAGATGCTGATACTGTGGATCCGTGACGGTATGACACTGACACCGGAACAACTGACAGGTCATGCGCTTTCCATTTTCTCGGAGATGCAGAAGATGGTTTAAGTGATTATCTGTATAAAAGCCGTCATATGATTTTCATTAGTTGATAAAAAGCTGAGAAGAATTCAAACATCAATGAAATTTTAGTGTTATTACCGTTACTGACATTTAAAACCTACCAAATTGGTATATAATTAGTCGTGAAGTTAGACATCGCTAACTACCACATTCAGAATAGGGGTACCTTATATGGCGCTTTTGGAAATAAAGAAACTTAAAGTTGCAGTAGAGGACAAGACGATCCTTAATGGTGTTGATCTGAAGATCGAACCCGGTGAGATACATGTTCTTATGGGACAAAACGGTGTGGGCAAATCGACTCTGGTTTCAGCTGTAATGGGTAATCCGTCCTATGTGATCAAAGAAGGGCATATCCTTTTCGAAGGAGACGACATAACGGATGCTTCTGCTGATGAGAGAGCCAGAAAGGGCATTTTTATGTCTTTCCAGAATCCGCTTGAGATAACGGGTGTCACGTTGGAGAACTTTCTCAGAACTGCAAGAGGTTCAATCAGGGGTACAAAGGAAAAGATCGTTGCTTTCAGACACGAACTCGAGGAAAAGATGGATGCTCTCGGTATGGAACATACATATGCGGACAGATATCTGAACGTAGGCTTTTCCGGAGGAGAGAAGAAGAAAGCCGAGATACTGCAGCTTCTGATGCTTCAGCCTAAACTAGCGTTTTTGGATGAGACTGATTCAGGACTTGATGTGGATGCGGTTAAGACCGTTACAGAAGGAATAAGACACTTCCATACCAAGGAAAACTCTTTGGTGATAATTACTCACAATGCAAGTATTCTTGACGGACTTGATGTGGATAAGGTTCATGTATTAGGTAAGTGCAAGATCTTAAGAACAGGAGACAGAAGTCTTATTGACAGGATCAACGAATTTGGTTATGCCTCAGTAACGGAAGAGGTGTGATAATGTTTGAAGTTGAAGAGAAAACAAGAGTTGATGCGATCGACCGCACCCTGTACGATTTCAAGGATAAACTTGATCCGGCACTGATCGTCGATTCAGGTCTTACGGAAGACGTAGTTAAACAGATCTCAAAAGAAAAGAACGATCCGGAATGGATGACGGAATTCAGACTCAGATCTTTAAAAACCTATAACGAACTTGATATCCCTAATTGGGGACCGCCGATTGACGGACTCGATATGGATAATATCGTTACCTATGTTCGTCCTAAGGGTGAAATGAGTGCAAAGTGGGAAGAAGTTCCCGAAGATATTAAGAATACTTTTGAAAAGCTCGGCATTCCCCAGTCCGAACGTTTATCATTGGCCGGTGTCGGTGCCCAGTATGATTCTGAGATCGTTTACCATAATGTCCGCAAGGAAGTTGAAGCACAGGGTGTTATCTATACGGATATTGAGAGCGCTTTGAAGGGTGATATGACTGATATTGTCAGATCACACTTTATGAGGCTGATTCCTCCTACAGAGCATAAGTTTGCGGCACTTCACGGCGCGGTATGGTCAGGCGGATCTTTTGTATATGTTCCGAAAGGCGTATCGGTAGAAATCCCGCTGCAGTCTTATTTCAGGCTTAACGCTCCCGGTGCAGGTCAGTTCGAGCACACACTGATTATAGTTGAAGATGATGCATATCTGCATTTCATAGAAGGATGTTCTGCTCCCAAATACAACATTGCAAACCTTCATGCAGGCTGCGTAGAGATCTATATCGGTAAGAATTCCCGTGTCAGATATTCGACGATCGAGAACTGGTCCAAAAACATGTACAACCTTAATTCCAAGCGTGCTCTTGTTGAAGAGGGAGGAACGATCGAATGGGTATCAGGCTCATTCGGATCGCACACATCTTATCTCTATCCGATGAGCATCCTCAAAGGTGATAATTCAAGAATGGAATATACGGGCATAACTTTTGCCGGTGAAGGTCAGGAACTTGATACAGGTGCAAAGGTTGTTCACATGGGAAGCAATACGAGTTCTCATATATCCACCAAGTCGATCTCCAGAGACGGCGGCAAGTCCAATTTCAGGTCCGAAGTTGTGATAAGGCGTGAAGCTGAGAACAGCAAGTCTGCTGTTACCTGTGAGTCACTGATGCTTGATGATCAATCAAGATCAGACACCATACCTGTTTCCGATATAAGAAACAGTAAGGTCGACATAGGACATGAAGCAAAGATCGGAAGGATCAGTGAAGGTTCTATCTTTTACCTTATGAGCAGGGGCTTATCTGAAGATGACGCGAAAGCTCTTATCGTAGGAGGTTTTGCTGAACCGATTGCGAAAGAACTGCCGGTCGAGTATGCAGTGGAAATGAACAATCTTATCAATCTCGAGATGAAAGGCAGCATAGGCTGACAGGGGTTTAATTATGAGTTACAGAGTAAATACGATACCGATGACTACATGGAACCATCTGAAGGTTAATTATGCACCGGAAGTTTTCGAGAAAGGTGCAAACAGGACGGGTAAGTTAGAATCATATACTGTAAGTCCTGTTTTCGATGATATGATAAGCGGTGCCGGGGTTGACTTTGACAACGATGTAAAGGCTAATGCATCAGTGGTCAGAACCAAGAGCGTTGCAGCGAAAAAAGGGGCTAAAACCTTTATATCAGAATATAAGGCCGGTGTTGTAAGAGAATGTCTTGAAGCTCTTGAGGGATCCGAAACAGAACTCGTTCAGATTATAGCATCTGAAAACGAAGAACAGCTGGATCTTCTTACCCAGATATATGCACATAAGGACTCCAAGATAAAACTTTATATTCTTAATCTGTCCGGCAACAGATCAGATGTGAGACACTCAGTTGCAATCAGGGCAGAAGAGAACGCTGATGTTGAAGTAGTCCGGATAGCCATGGGAGGTCTTCATGCGTTATACGGAATCCGTTCTGAACTAATCGGCGATAACAGCCGCTGCAATGTAACGACAGCTTATCTTGCCGACAACGATGAAGTACTTGACATAAATGACAGTTCGATCTTTTACGGCAAGGAAACATTCTCTGAGATCAAAGCCACCGGCCTTTTGTCAGGAAGAGCATATAAAACATTAAGAGAGACTGTTGATTTCAAGCGCGGATGTGTACATGCGATCGGGCATGAAGGTGAGGATACCGTTATGCTTTCCGATGAAGTCATAAACCTTACGACCCCGCTTATCCTCTGTGGAGAAGAATGGGTCGAGGGAATGCATGCGGCAACGACAACAAGACTTGATGATGATATGCTCTTCTATCTCCAGTCAAGGGGATTACCGTTACGGGATGCAAAGCATCTCATCATCGAATCCAGGTTCTCACCGGCCGTCGATCTGATCAGTAATAAAATGATTAAAACAAGAGTGATAAATACTATCGGAGATAAACTTGATGCTCTCTCAGTATTATAAGAAAGACTTTAAGATTCTTAATAAAACCGAAAATGATATGCGTCTGGTATATCTCGATAATGCTGCGACAACGCAGAAACCGGATGTGGTTTTGGATGCTGTAAGCAGATATTACACAAAAGATAATGCAAATCCACACAGGGGAGTTTACGAGCTCGCAATGAGGGCGACTGATGTTCATGAAAAAGCAAGAAGCGTAATCGCAGCTTTTCTGAATGCCGAACGGGATGAAGAGATAATCTTCACCCGCAACGCAACGGAGGCCCTCAATCTGGCAGCTTACAGTTACGGACTTGCAAATCTTAAGAAAGGCGATGAGATAGCTGTTGCCGTGTCGGAACACCACAGCAATCTGGTTCCCTGGCAGCGTGTGGCAGAAATAACCGGAGCCGAAGTAGTTTATCTCTATCCGGATGAACATGGTGAATATTCTGAAGCAGAACTGAGATCAAAGATAGGAAAGTCCACAAAGATCCTGGCAATGGCACATGTGTCAAATGTATTGGGAATAGAAAACCCGGTAAAGCTTGCCTCACGACTTGTTCACCAAAACGGAGGCATAGCGGTTATTGACTGCGCACAAAGCATCGCCCATATGAAAGTTGATGTCAGAGATATAGATGCTGATTTTGCAGCATTCTCAGGACATAAGATCTATGCGCCGATGGGTATTGGTGTTCTGTATGGAAAATACGCTTTGCTGGATTCGATGCCTCCGTTTTTAAGCGGCGGTGACATGATATCGCATGTCCATGAAAGCGGAACCTCATATGCTAAGCCTCCAAGAAAATTCGAAGCCGGAACCTGTAATCTTGGTGCTGAAGCAGGTCTTGTCGAAGCCATACGGTATGTGGAAGCCATCGGTTTTGATAAGATCAGGGAGCATGAGACTGCTCTGGGTGAACTGGCTGTAAAAGGACTGAATGATCTTGGCGGGATCGATATATATCCGTCAGTTTCGGGAAAGGCCAGAAACCTTATATCCTTTAATATTAGAGGTGTTCACCCTCATGATGCCGCGACGATAATGGATTCCTATGGTGTGTGTGTCCGCGCAGGCCATCACTGTGCCGAGCCTTTAATGGAGAGACTAGGTATAGGATCCTGTCTTCGCGCAAGCTTTGCAATCTATAACGACGATGAAGATGTCGATGTTTTTCTGCACTCTGTAGAACAGTCAAGGAGGGTGATGGGAATTGGATCTTAAAAGCTTATATTCTCAGATAATTACAGAAAACAGCCGGGCCGTCCATAACAGAAGACCTGTGCACGGTGCCACAATAAGTCTTGAAGGCAATAATCCTTCGTGCGGTGATGATATCGTTCTTCAGATTAAGATCGAAAACGGTGTAATCGAAGACTTAGGCTTTATCGGAACAGGCTGTGCGATATCACAGGCTTCAGCATCTCTTATGATAGATCTTATCAAAGGAAAAAAAGTAGAAGAAGCAAAAGAACTTGCAGATCTCTATCTCCGTATGATAAAGGGTGAAGCAGACGAGAAGGAATATATAGATAAACTTGAAGACTGCTCAGCTCTGGCCGGTGTATCAAAAGTACCGGCCAGAGTAAAATGTGCCGTTCTTGCATGGCACACTCTTGAAGATGCCTTGGATCAACATCCGGTCTGACGGCATGGATATTTAACAATTATGGATCTGAACAAACCTTATGAAGAACAGCTGACAGAGTTTCTTAAGACTCATCCCTATAAGGATGTTGTTGTCGGTGGTGCAAATTTTCATTACCTTCTCTGCGGAAAAGGTGATATAACGTTGATCTTTCTTGTCGGCGGAATGGGACTGTCATTTCTTTATATGCCGTATATTACTGCACTTGAATCGGAATACAGCATTCTCACTTTTGACTACCCTTATGAACATGACGACAACGCCGGATTGGTCGACAGTATATCCGCTCTGCTCGAACATTTGAATATCACTAAAGGCGTTTTCGTCGGCAGTTCATATGGCGGATATGTTGCCCAGATGTTAGCGAGTAAATCTCCCGGTCAGACAGACGGATTGTGTCTGTTTTCCACTGCAAGTCTTTCGGAAATGACAGTAAATGAATTAAGGACTAAGTATCAAAAGAAGGCTCCGCTTCTTTTGTGGATCCTGCGTCATGTTCCGTATTCGTGGCTCAAGCCTGTAATGATACGCTCGTGTATGCGAATGGCGAAGAATACAACTCCTGAAGTGTATTCGTACACAAAAGATCTGTTCAGATTTATATACCATGATTACACACGCAAACTGGACCTGCACATGACAAATCTCCTGATAGATCTGATGAATCAGACACCATGCACACCGGAAGATTTTGCTTACCTGAAAGGAAGGGTTTTGCTGATTCTTCCGGAAAACGATGAAAGCTTTACTCCGGAGATGCAAAAGGATCTGATCAGCATGATGCCTGAAAGTATAATTGTTGAAGGTGTTGACAGCGGTCATATATCAACATTGATTCAGGTGGAGCGTTATGTTGAAGAGATACGAAGGTTTGTAAAAACTGTGCTTTAACTGATGGTTCGAAAGTGAAATTTACCTTCAAATTGTATTGACTATTGCTGTATATCCAATAGAATAAAGATGTTGGCAGTTAGCCGCCACTAACTAAAATATTAATATTCAGGAGGATATAATATGGAAGAGATCTTTAAAGGTATTCCCGAGATCAAGTATGAAGGACCAGACAGCAAGAATCCGCTGGCATATAAATATTACGATCCTGACAGAGTCGTAATGGGCAAAAAGATGAGCGAGCAGCTCCCTTTCGCCATGGCTTGGTGGCATAACCTTTGTGCCAACGGTGTTGATATGTTCGGAAGAGGAACGATCGACAAGCGTTTCGGTTCTGAGACTGAAGGTACAATGGAGCACGCAAAGGCTAAAGTCGATGCCGGAATCGAATTCATGAAAAAGCTCGGCATTAAGTATTTCTGTTTCCATGATGTTGACCTGGTTCCTGAAGCAGACGATATCAATGAGACAAACAGAAGACTGGGCGAGATCACTGATTACATTCTTGAGAAGACAGAGGGTACTGACATCAAGTGTCTCTGGGGTACAGCAAACATGTTCTCAAACCCCAGATTCATGAATGGTGCGGGAAGCACAAACGAGCTGGAGGTATATTGCTTTGCAGCTGCTCAGGTAAAGAAAGCCATTGAGATGACTGTTAAGCTGGGTGGCCGCGGATATGTTTTCTGGGGTGGTAGAGAAGGTTATGAGACATTGCTTAACACGCAGGTGAAGTTCGAGCAGGAGAATATCGCTAATCTCATGAAGATGGCCAGAGATTATGGCAGAAGCATAGGTTTTAACGGTACATTCCTCATTGAACCTAAGCCGAAGGAACCGATGAAGCATCAGTACGATTACGATGCAGCTACAGCTATCGGATTCCTTCGTCAGTATGGTCTTGATAAGGACTTTAAGATGAACATCGAAGCAAACCACGCTACACTTGCCGGACATACATTCCAGCACGAGTTAAGGATCAGCCGTATCAATGACATGCTCGGTTCCATCGATGCCAACCAGGGTGACATCATGCTCGGATGGGATACGGACTGCTTCCCGAGCAACGTATACGATACAACTCTTGCCATGTATGAGATCCTCAAGAACGGCGGACTGCCTGTCGGCATCAATTTCGACTCGAAGAACAGAAGACCCAGCAACACATATGAGGATATGTTCCATGCATTTATCCTCGGCATGGATTCGTTTGCATACGGACTGCTTAAGGCAGCTCAGATGATCGAGGACGGAAGACTTGAAGATAACATCAAGGAACGTTATTCTTCATTTGATTCAGAACTCGGTAAGAAGGTAAGAGACGGCAGTGCAACGCTGGAAGAACTTGCTGCAAAAGCTTCTGAACTCAAGGCTCCTAAGGCTCCCGTATCAGGCAAACAGGAATATCTTGAAGGTGTACTTAATAATATTATCCTTTCAAATAACTGACAGTCTGAACATAAACGGTTAAAACTATTGACAAGTTAGCCACATCTAACTATTATTGGTTAGCTGTGGCTAATTGTATTTAAATAAGTAATCTGAAATATTTGAGTTTTAAGCCGGTCGGCAGGAAGGTAACCATGGGAAACATAATCGTCTATATCGTTCTTGCTTTGGTAATCGCAGGTGCCATTTACGGCACGGTCCGCAGGGTCAGGCATGGTTCTGCATGCTGCGGAGAGCATGAGGCAGCACCGAAAAAGATAAGAGTATCCGATACAAATAAAAAGAATTATCAGTATCTCTATGAACTTCGTGTTGACGGAATGCATTGCTCGAACTGTGCAAGACGTGTTGAAAATGCGTTCAATTCCCAAGACGGCCTTTGGGCTTTGGCAGATATCGGAGAAAAGACAGTAACTCTTAGGAGCAAAAAGAAATTGGACGATCCTTATTGCAGAGATCTCGTATCCGGTGCCGGTTATACATTGTTATCAATGAAACAGATAAACATATAAAGAGGAGAGGCTATGAAGAAACTGTCTGAGATGAAACAGGGTGAGACGGCGATCGTCAGTTCGGTAAATGGTGATGCGAGATATGTCGGAAGGATCACATCAATAGGTCTGACGCCCGGCTGTAAGGTCAGCATAATCAAGAATGAAAAGAACAGACCGCTTATTGTTTTTGCCCGCGATACGATGATCGCGCTTAACGAGAAGGAAAGTTCCAACATTGAAGTTGAGGAGGCAAGAGCATAATGACGGAGAAAAATGAGATCGTAATTGCCCTGCTGGGACAGCCCAACTCAGGCAAATCCACGTTGTTTAACGGTCTTACGGGATTAAGACAGCATGTAGGCAACTGGCCCGGTAAGACAGTAGAGAAGAAGGAAGGTTCTTTCACTCACGGTGATAAGAAATACATTGTTGCAGACCTTCCGGGAACATATTCATTATCTGCAAACTCAGATGAAGAGATAATCACAAGAGACTACATAGCTTCGGGCAAGGCGGATGTTGTCTGTATCCTTGCAGACAGTTCACAGCTCGAAAGAAGCCTTTACATGCTATCTGATTTTGCAGGCATTGAAGTACCGTGCTTCCTTTTGCTCAACATGAGCGACGTTGCAAAAGATCAGGGCAAAGACATAAATGCAAAGGCAATGGAGGACAAGCTCGGCATCCCTGTTGTATTGTTCTCGGCACCTGAAGTAAAAAAATACGATTCTTTCTACACCGCACTTGAAAGAGCAGTCAGCGAGAAGACTGTCCTTAACACTGCTTCTCTCGAAGAGAAATATAATTCGATTCCGGAATATTCTGAGATCAGAAATATCATAGGTGATCTTAAGGACGGAAACAGAACAGGAATGTGGCTTGCCGTTAAGGCACTAGAGGGAGACTTGCCCGTTACCGCTAAGGTCAAGGCTGAGCTTGGAAACGAGAAAGCAGCAGAGCTCTCTTCTATAATCGGTAAGTGCGATAAGGGTATCGTCAAAGCAGGTGAATGCAAGTTCTCCTGGATAGATGAACTTACCGAAGGCTCAGTCAGAAAAGAGAAGAAGGCTGAAGGCCTCGGAAAGTTTGACAGACTGATCACACACCGCATCTGGGGCAAACCGGTAGTTGTTATTACGATCCTTCTGGGTCTTCTGTTATCGTTCATCCCGGCGCTTCCCTTTATGGGAATCGGTTCTGCGATAGGAATGATACCCGCACCTTTGAATGATGCTCTGGTCGGAGCAGGTTGTCCTTCTTTCATCGCGGCATTCCTTTGTGACGTTCTTATCAGATGCTTCAGCTTCGTTGTCCAGATGCTCGGATTTGTATTCGGCGTAACGCTTGTATTCGGACTTCTCGAAGAGATCGGCGTTATGGCAAGGATCTCTTATGTATTCGATAACTCAATGGGTAAACTCGGACTTCAGGGAAAATCCGTTATGCCTTTCCTCATCAGCTTCGGCTGTACGATGGGCGGTGCTGCAGGTACAAGAGTTATTGATAACTGGGGTCAGAAAGTTCTTACCATTGCACTCTCATGGGCTATCCCCTGCGGTGCTGCATGGGCAGTCATCCCTATGCTCTCAACATTGTTTTTCGGAGCATGGATGCCGGTGATCATCACGGTAATACTTCTGGTCATGATCCTTCACATGTGGATCACGGCGAAGCTTTTCGGCAAGGCGCTCGTAAAGCCTTCTGACAGATACGGCATGATCATGGAGCTTCCCCCTTACCATAAGCCGAAGTGGGGTTCACTTTTCAGATTCGTTTTAGGAAGGACAAAGGAAACATTCTTCAGATCATTTAAGGTCGTACTTATCGTTGCAGCGGTATTCTGGCTCCTGTCATTTACAAGCAGCGGAAGTGCGGACAATTCGATCCTGTTTAAGATCGGTCAGGCAATTGAGCCCGTCACAATGTTCTTCGGAATGAAGTGGCAGACATTCGTAGCATTCATTGCATCATCTCTCGGTAAGGAAGGTGCTCTCGGTGTATTGAGCACGATCTTCTCCGGAACAGGTTCCATCACAGTAGGCTCCATGCAGTCTGCCGAGACGGTATCAAATCTCAATGAACTCCTCCTGGCGAATATCTCAAAGCCTGAGGCCCTTGCGTTTATCTTTGCGATCACCTTCAATATGCCATGTATCGTAGCACTTGCTGCAACATATCAGGAGACACACTCTGCAAAGTGGACAGCGATCATCGGACTTTATTACACGGCAACTGCCATGGTACTTGCGTGCATTGCATATCATGTCGGACTTCTTATCTGGTGATGGATCATGCAGGAACTATTGGAACTTCTTAAGGACGGAAGGTCACGCTCGACAAAGATGCTTGCAGCCGAACTCGGCAAGCCGGTTGAAATTGTTGAGCGCGACATCGAGTTTCTCGAAAAGACCGGCGTGATCAGACGCATCGAGTTCTCGATGTGCGGGAGTTGCAACGGATGTTCGACGGGAGACAAAAAGAAGACTTGTCCCGGATGCGTGCCCAAAGACGGTTTCCAGAATATGGGCGTCATGTGGGAGATCGTGTGATCATTGAGGTAAGACTAAATGGAATTTGTTGAAATGGGTAATATGTCCGGCAAGACACTGATGCTCCTTCCAGGAACATGCATGAACTATCAGGTTAATTTCAAGACTATCATAGACAGGCTCGCTGGGAAGTACCATCTTATCTGCGTAAACTACGACGGCTTTGACGGAACGGATGTAATCTTTCCCGACATGATCACGGTCACCGAGAAGATCGAGAAATACATTCAGGAAAACCATGGCGGAAGGATAGACGGAGCGCTTGGTTCATCGCTCGGAAGCAGTTTTGTCGGGCAGCTGATCATGCGCGAGAACATACATATCGACCACGGAATCTTTGGAAGCCCTGACCTTGATCAGAGCAGCGTTTTTTCTGCAAAACTTCAGGCAAAACTGGTTACGCCTTTGCTGACAAGCTTTACCAAGGGCGAGAAGAAAAAGAATAAGACCAAGCAGAAGATGATGAAGATCTTCGATATGGATGAGAAGTCCGCAACTGAGTTTGTGGATTGTTTCTCCAGGTTTAATCCTGAATCAATAAAGAATGAATACTACACAGATCTGATAACTTATCTTAAAGATGACATTTATGTTGAAGGAACCACGGCTCATTTTATCTATGCGAACAAGATGGGCGAGAAATACAAGAAGCGTTATCTCAAGTATTTCCGCAATCCTGATATCAGGGAGTTTGACATGAATCACGAACAGTGGATCTTCGGTGGCCCTAAGTATTCGGAACCGGTGCTCAAGGCAATAGATGAGTTCATGGGAAACTAATAATGTCAGATATCAGGTCTGCGAAGGAAGAATGGTCTGTGACGTGGCGGTTTTCGAGAACAGGTAAGAAAGACGTTCTCTGTTACAGAGAAATGACCGGATTTGCACAAAAAAAGACAATGCTTTTAGCTGTCATTGACACTTTGCAAGCGATCTGTTGTTTTAGCATCATACCGGACAAACATTACTGATTGTCCATAAGGTTCTCCGTTGTGATAATGAAGCCATAAAAAGATATGACACTAAACAAGGGAGGACAGGATAATGACCGGTTTATTCGTTTTAACCATAACTGGATGTCTTGTAGTCACATATTTAATTTCAGTCAGTCAAACAACATCAGATTGAAGTTTTAATTCATTTCCAGGAATAAAAGACGGCTCATCGAAGCAAAGAACAGACACTATTTGAGCGGATACGTGTCATTGTGATAGAATAACCATATCTCTTTCGGAGGTTTATGGTTATGCAGGAATCCGGTGAAATGTATCTTGAGACAATCCTTGTGCTTTCCAAGAAGGGAGCACCTGTCCGTTCTTTGGATGTGGCAAAGCAGTTAGGCGTTTCCAAACCTAGTGTCAGCCGTGCTATGGGAATACTTAAAAATGGCGATTATATCCTGATTGACGAGCAGGGCTATATCACATTAACTACTGAAGGCGCTAAGATCGCCAAGAAGATCTATGAGCGACATGTCGTTATCAGTGAACTTCTGATGGAACTCGGTGTCGATATGAAGACTGCAGAGGAAGATGCCTGCCGTATAGAACACGTAATCAGTGATAAGACTTTCAAGGCTTTAAAGAAACACAGAAAAGAATACGGCGGAAAGTAAACGCATTTACAATTTGATCAATAAAGAACCCGGCTCAAAAAGGGGAAAGAGCCGGGTTCTTCATCTATAAAGGTCAGATAGAGGAGATTACTTTTTAATGTGGAATGCTTTCATCTGAGGATATACTGCCGCACTTCCAAGCTGCTCTTCAATACGGAGTAACTGATTGTATTTTGCAACACGTTCACTTCTTGAAGGCGCACCTGTCTTGATCTGGCATGTGTTAAGAGCTACTGCTAGATCAGCGATAGTTGTATCTGCGGTCTCACCTGAACGGTGTGAGGAGATTGCCGTGTAGCCTGCGGCGTGTGCCATCTTAATAGCCTCAAGAGTCTCGGATACTGAACCGATCTGGTTGAGCTTGATAAGGATGGAGTTACCTGCACCGAGTTCGATGCCTTTTGAAAGCCTCTCTGTGTTGGTAACGAAAAGGTCATCGCCAACGAGCTGAACCTTATTGCCGATCTTTGCTGTCATCTTCTGCCAGCCTTCCCAGTCTTCCTCGTCAAGACCATCTTCGATGGAGATGATAGGATACTTATCAACAAGAGATTCCCAGTGAGCGATGAGCTCGTCTGATGTGAATTCCTTGCCGGACTTAGGCTGTCTGTAGAAGCCCTTGCCCTTCTCGCTCTTCCACTCGGATGATGCCGCATCCATTGCGATCATGAAATCCTTGCCGGGCTCATAGCCTGCTGCCTTGATGGCTTCGAGGATCTTCTCGATGGCTTCTTCGTCACTCTTGAGGCTGTTGGGAGCAAAGCCGCCCTCGTCGCCTACTGCAGTGACATCGCCCATCTCCTTGAGGAGTTTCTTCAGGGAATGGAATACTTCAGCACACCATCTGAGACCTTCTTTGAAAGAAGGTGCACCTACGGGCATGATCATGAATTCCTGTGTATCCACAGCACTGTCTGCATGAGCTCCACCGTTTAAGATGTTCATCATGGGAACTGGAAGTCTGTTGGCATTAGCACCGCCAAGGAATCTGTAAAGCGGAATGTCGAGTGCTTTGGCAGCAGCTCTTGCTGTTGCAATGGATACTGCGAGTATCGCATTTGCACCGAGGTTTGATTTGTCCTTTGTGCCGTCAGCTTCGATCATTGCTTTATCAACGGCATATGTATCAAAAGCATCCATGCCAATGATCGCATCAGCGATTACAGTATTGATATTCTCGACTGCTTTTGTAACACCTTTGCCGAGATATCTTGACTTGTCGCCGTCACGGAGTTCAAGAGCTTCGAATTCTCCTGTTGAAGCACCGCTCGGAGCACAGCCGATTGCAACTGTACCGTCGATAAGTGTGACTTCAGCCTCAACGGTAGGATTGCCTCTGGAGTCCAATATTTCTCTTCCGATTACATTTTCAATGATAAGTTCTGTCATCTGATAATTCCTTTCGAGACATCATTTCCGCCGGAAGCAATGAATAGGAGCAGCTTCCGGCGGGGCACATGATTTATTCTGAATGGTTAGCCACCACTAACCGAAAACAATATAGCACACCCAAAACAGAATTGTCAACAAGATTGAATAACCCTGAAAAATACAGGCTTTTTCAAGATTGACAATGCAGCTGTGACGTGATACAGTTAGCAATGGCTAACCGAAAAAGGAGAAAGAAATGTCCGAGGATCAGATTGTAAGATATGGCGCACCGACCTTAGCTGGTATTAAGACCGGAAGTCTGTTTTCATTACATATTTCCTCCAACGATTTCAGAAAGGACATTACGGCCTTTAACAGAGCCATGAGCAAAAAAGGAATACGTATTCTTCCTTTGAAGGTCTGTGAGACATATGCTCTGATCTATCTCTACAGACCTGCAATGCTTGAAAGGGATCTTAAAGATCCGGAGGCAGTCAGCATCCTGAAACAATTCGGTTATTCCATAAGCAGCTCTGACAGATGTGTCGTCGATCTCGTGAGAAGACTTAACTCATCTCCTGTATTCCCTCACGAGATCGGACTCTTCTTAGGCTATCCGCCGTCTGATGTCAGCGGCTTTATCAATAATCCGGATAAAGGTTTCAGATATGTGGGTTATTGGAAAGTGTATTCAGATGTGGATAAAGCGAAAACAGTTTTCGAGCGCTATAAGAAATGCACTGAAGAATACGGGCGTATGTTGAGATCGGGCAGAACACTTGAACAGCTGGTTGTTTGAGTACTGTTAATAAATTAATAGAAACGTGAGGTTTTCATAATGAGTAAAGTAGCAGTTGTATATTGGAGCGGAACAGGCAACACTGAGGCTATGGCAAAAGCAGTGGAGGAAGGTGCAAAGGGAGCAGGCGCGGAAGTATCGGTAATTGCTCCTTCTGATTTTGATACGTCCAAAGTAGCTGAGTTTGATGCCATCGCATTCGGTTGTCCTGCCATGGGAAATGAAGTTCTTGAAGAATCAGAATTCGATCCGATGTTCACTGGAATCGAATCAGCGTTGAAGGATAAGAAGATTGCTCTGTTCGGATCATACGGCTGGGGTGACGGCCAGTGGATGAGAGACTGGGAAGACAGATGCAAGGCTGCAGGTGCTGTTCTTGCTGTTGAATCCGTAATGGCAAATAACGATCCCGATGCAGATGCAGTTGCAAACTGCAAAGCATTGGGCGCTGCTTTGGCTTGAGGTATTTAGCAATGATGAAGCTCGTACTCGTAAGACACGGCGAAAGCGAATGGAACAAGCTCAACCTGTTTACAGGCTGGATGGATGTGGATCTCAGTGACAAGGGAAGAGAAGAAGCAAAGAATGCCGGAAAGATCTTGAAGGAAGAGGGTTACGACTTTGATGTCTGCTATACTTCTTATCTTAAAAGAGCAATACACACTTTGAATATCGCACTTGATGAGATGGACAGAGCATGGCTTCCTGTGAATAAGTCATGGAAGCTTAATGAGCGCCACTACGGTGCACTTCAGGGACTTAACAAATCCGAGACAGCCGAGAAATATGGTGAGGATCAGGTGAAGATCTGGAGAAGATCCTTTGACATAAAACCGCCTGAATTAGATGATTCGGATGAGAGAAGTGCAACGAAGCAGGCTATGTACAGAGACGTGGACAGATCACTTCTTCCGAAGAATGAGAGTCTGGAGACAACGATAGAGCGCGTAGTTCCGTATTTTGAGGAAACAATAAAGCCTGAGATGAAAGCCGGAAGAAGAGTCATTATTGCTGCTCATGGCAATTCCTTAAGAGCGCTGGTCAAGTATTTTGACAATATGTCTTCAGAAGATATCATTGGCGTAAATATTCCGACAGCTGTTCCTCTTGTCTATGAGTTTGATGATGATTTCAGAGTTATCAGGCATTACTACTTAGGCGATCAGGAAGCATTGAAAGCGAAGATGGAGGCAGTTGCCAACCAGGGTAAAGCAAAATAAATAATTAGCTCATAACATATCTCCTTTATGTGCAGAGGTCGCCTTATTACAGGAGGCCTCTGTTCATGTCAGGCATTTTTCTATCATATCGAACACATGTTCTTGGCGAGGTGGTTTATACGGATTATTATTTTCTTGAGAAAACTATAAAATAAAGAGGAAAGACCATACGTGATATTGAGCACTATAAAACTTTGATTAAAAATATGCTTGGAAATCCAACGCTTAATTTGAAGTAAGATTCAGTATATTCAAAGATTGACAATGCCTTTTATCGATGATAAAGTTAGCAAAGGCTAACTTGGGTGAGGCATAGTAAATAACTGTTGCGGCTGGACTGTAGTTCAAGTTGATTTAAGAGGGTTTAACAATGTTAAAGACGGTAATCATAGGTCTTCTGATACCTTTTATCGGTACTTCTGCAGGTGCTGCATGTGTGTTCTTCCTGAAGAAAGATCTGAAGGATGGTATTCAGCGCGCTCTGACCGGATTTGCAGCCGGAGTAATGGTCGCAGCTTCAATCTGGAGCCTTATCGTTCCTGCTATTGAGCAGTCTTCTGACAAAGGGCAGTTTGCTTTTGTGCCGGCTTTCATTGGTTTTTGGCTCGGTGTACTCTTTCTGCTCTTACTGGATCACATCATTCCTCACCTTCATGCGGGAATCAATCAGACTGAGGGTCCCAAGAGCAAACTGACACGTACCGTCATGCTTGTACTTGCGGTAACACTGCATAACATTCCTGAGGGAATGGCAGTAGGCGTTGTATATGCCGGCCTTATGAACGGATCTGCGAATATAACTGCCGGTGCCGCACTGGCATTGGCACTGGGTATTGCGATACAGAATTTTCCTGAAGGTGCGATAATATCAATGCCTCTGTACTCGGAGGGAAAGAGCAAGCCAAAATCATTTGTGCTCGGAGTTCTCTCTGGTGCCGTTGAGCCTGTTTTCGGAGGCCTGACAGTACTTATCGCCGGACTTGTTGTTCCCGCGATGCCGTATCTGCTGTCATTTGCGGCAGGTGCGATGCTTTATGTAGTCGTCGAGGAACTCATTCCTGAGATGAGCCAGGGAAAACATTCAAATATCGGTGTCATTTCTTTTGCAATCGGGTTCAGTCTAATGATGGCGCTCGATGTGGCTTTGGGATGAACGTCCTCTGTATTTATTTCTTTTCTTACGCTTAACAGTTTAACAACACAATGGTTTTTCGGATGTGATAGGGTCTATGTATGAGAATCCGTAATCAGGAGGACATCTGGATATGCTCGAAAGAAAACTGAAAATATACAAGGCTCTCTTTAGTGTTACAGCAGCTCTTCTGGCAGTTGTGATCGTTGTTCAGGTATTATTCAGCACAGGTGTCTTCAGGCTTGCAAAAGAAGATGATTCCGTACAGACGGTTCAGACCGGTACGCTCTCGCGTGAGGGATACACGCTGAAGCAGGTGGTCATTCTAAGCAGACATAATATACGTTCTCCGCTCAGTGGCAAGGATTCAACTCTTGGTTCAATGACACCGCATGAATGGTTTGCGTGGTCTTCCAATCCAAGTGAACTTTCCACGCGTGGAGGTGTGCTGGAAACTGAGATGGGGCAGTATTTCCGTAAATGGGTGGAAGATGAAGGGCTTTTCCCGGAGAACTATCAGCCTACTGAAGAGGAAGTGCGTATCTATGCGAACTCCAAACAAAGGACTATTGCAACCGCCCGCTATTTCAGTGCGGGACTTTTGCCGTCAGGTGAGACTGATGTGGAGTACCATATGGACTTTGACCAGATGGATCCCGTGTTTTTCCCGCAGCTTACGATCATGAATGATGAATACCGGGCAGATGCAGAAGCACAGATAAATGAGCTGTTTGATGAACAGATATATGATCTGGCTGATAACTATAAACTTATCTCTGAGGTGATCGATCTCGAAGATTCCGAAGGATATAAGAACGGGACAGCAGAGGCTTTCAGAACTGATGATACACAGATCGTTCTGGAAGAGGGACAGGAACCCGGCGTTAAAGGCTCGCTGAAGACTGCATGTTCGATCAGTGATGCGCTGGTTCTCCAGTATTATGAGGAACCGGATCCGCTGGCTGCGGCTTTTGGCGAGGAGCTTAGTTATGAGCAGTGGAAGGAGATATCCGAAGTAAAGGATCTTTATGGTGAGGTTTTGTTCACGGCACCTCTTATCGCATACAATGTTGCGCATCCGCTGCTTATGGAGATCGAATCCGAACTGTCTGAAGAGGACAGGATCTTCACATTCCTATGCGGTCACGATTCCAATCTCGGCAGTGTTCTGGCGGCATTGGATGTTGAAGACTATTCGCTTGAACAGTCGATAGAGGAGAAGACACCGATTGGTGCAAAACTTGTTTTCGCGAAGTGGGAAGATGCGCAGGGGAAAGAGTATATATCCCTGGATCTTGTCTATCAGACTTCCTATCAGCTTCAGGAGCTTGATCTTCTGGATCTTACGGACCAGCCTATGGTATTTCATGTGCCGCTGAAGGGACTGTCAAGCAACAGCGACGGTTTATTTACGTTAGATGAATTTATGGCCCATCTTCATAATGCTGTTGATGAGTATGATGTTATCCGGGAATATTATGGAGACTGATAGGACCTTTTGCATGCTGTTTAACACATAATCCCATTGACATAGTGGGAACCAGATGATACTCTACGCCCATCAAAGAAAGATGCCCGGAACCGTATTTTTAGTTTCCGGGCTTGCTTTTATCTTTATCAGTTTGTCAGAAAGCGGGCATAAAGATATGGAACAGAATATGAGAGAAAAAGAGATTGCCAATCTGGTCAGCAAAGTCATTTCGGATTATGACGGCGGCAGGAATATCGATGCCACCGATACATATAACAAGCCTGACCGCAATGAAGTTATCGATATTACCAACAATCTGTTTTTTGTAATTTATCCGGGATATTTTAAAGACCGCACATATAAAACATATAATCCCAAGAATGAGATCGCCGTAATGATAGAGGACATCTTCTACCATCTGAACAGGCAAGTCTATCTTGCTCTCGGTTTTGGCAAGTCCGGCGGGACAATGACCGAAGATGAGAGAAGAGAAGAGAGCTACCGCATATGCAGTATCTTTATTGAGAAGATACCGGTGATCAGAGAGTATATTGAGACAGATCTGCTTGCGACCTTTGACGGCGACCCCGCTGCAGGCAGTTTTGAGGAGATAATACTTGCATATCCGGGACTCATTGCGATTACGACATACAGACTGGCGCACGAGCTTTACCTTCTGAATGTGCCCGTCATTCCAAGGCTTATGACCGAGTATGCACACTCAAGGACTGGTATCGATATCCATCCGGGTGCAACTATCGGAAAGTATTTCTTTATCGATCACGGAACTGGAATCGTTGTTGGTGAGACATCTGTAATCGGTGATAACGTGAAGATCTACCAGGGCGTCACTATCGGTGCACTCTCAACGCGCGGCGGTCAGAAGCTCGCAGGCAAAAAGCGTCACCCGACTATCGAGGACAATGTTGTTATCTATGCAGGTGCATCGATTCTGGGCGGTGAGACTGTTATTGGCAGAAATTCCGTTATCGGAGGTAATACTTTCATCACAAGTGCTGTCCCGGCCGATACAAGAGTCAGCATCAAGAATCCTGAGATGGAATACTATTCTGCCGGCAAAAAACATGTCAAAGAAGAGATAAAGCAGAGCGATGACTGGTTCTACGTGATCTGAGCGATTCCATGCTTATGATTACTATAACGAAAAAGCAGGCCGCGCAGTTTATTCTTGCCAAGCAGGGACTGACCGGCTCTTACCGTTTTGTTGGCAAATCAGGAGCTTATGAATATATCCGCCAGGCGGGCTGTATCCAGTACGACCCTGTTGATGTATGCGGCAGAAATGCCGAACTAACGCTTCAGTCCCGCGTTAAAGGCTTCTCGAAAACAATGCTTCAGGAACTCCTTTATGAAGACCGCAAGCTTGTCGATTATGCTGATAAGGAGCTTTCAATTTGGCCCTCTGAGGATTGGCCATATTTCTCGTCATATAGGGAACGGAGCGTTAAGCTTGGCAGGACATTCAGGGGCCTGAAGCCGCTTGAGAACAAAGCTCTTGCCTATATAAAAGAGTATGGCCCCGTATCAAGTGATTCTCTTCCTATAGAAGGTGAGATCTTCTGGCATTCCTCCATGCATTGGAGCGGCAACTGGCAGAAGAAGTCCCAGGCTGCCCGCTCGGTTCTGGAACAGCTCTACACAGACGGCAAACTGGTCATTCATCATAAAAAAGGAAGCCGGAAGTATTACGACCTGGCTGAAAGGTATCTTCCGTCTTCAGTTCTGAATGCGGAGAATCCGTGCAAAGATGAAGAAGAATTCCTGGCCTGGCGTGTTCTCCGCCGGATTGGTGCGGCAGGTCTTCTCTGGGATAAGAACAGCACTGCATTTCTCGGTATTGATGTAAATGCGGACAAACGTAAGCATATCCTTGAACATCTGACTGCCGCGGGAAAGATCTGCCCTGTAAGTGTTGAGGGAATCAAGCAGGTGTTTTATTACCTTTCCTGTGATGATTCACTGATGCAGTCGGTAATTGACGGGACAGCTGATCTGAAGCCGAGAATGTCATTTATCGCACCGCTTGATCCGCTTATGTGGGATAAGGCCATGATCCTTGCGTTGTGGGACTTTCAGTATTCGTGGGAAATATATACACCTGCGGTTAAGCGCAAATATGGATACTATACGCTTCCGGTGCTTTTTGGAGACCGTTTTGTTGGCCGCATTGAATCTGTGCCGGACAGAAAGAATGGTGTGCTGGAAGTGAGAGGTCTTTGGTGGAAGCCCGGTGTGCGCCCTACCAAAAAGATGAATGCGGCATTGGAGAGGGCTCTTAAGGATTTTGCAAGATTCAACGACTGTAAAAGTGTTTTGCTGAAAGCTGATAATTAGTTTTTTGTGATCAATTATTTCAAAAGAAGAAGGCTGCCTCGTTTGAGACAGCCTCTTTAGTATATGGGGAGTTATGTGAGTAAAGCTTGTGTACTTTTATCAGATTGCAGGTACTACTGTGAAGCGGGCAACCAACTTCTCCATCTGTGCAGGTGTTACGTTCTCTG
>JAIKYD010000033.1 GCA_024683485.1 Saccharofermentans sp.
CCATTTTGCTTTAATATCACCGTTCTTCGCATCTTCAACAGTTTGTCGGAAGTCCAGGCTGTTCATCCGCTTTAAAAATGCTCTTTCTGCATTATCCTCTTCTTCATCGTAGTCATCTTCTTCCTCATCTTCATCGTAGCCATCGTCTTCGTCCTCGTCATCTTCGTATTCATATGTATCTTCGTCTAATATCGCCTTGTCAACATCACTGTCTATATCTTTCAGGTAATCCCCTATCCGCTGTGTTTTATCACCCGCTTTACTAATTAATAAGGCAATTATCAAGACATTATCCGGCGTTTGAACATTATATTCGTCAATCAGTCTCAGTAAGTGTTCACACTCATAATCATTTTTTAAGACAGACATAATTGCGGTCAGAAAATCTTCTTCATCATAAATTTCATCAAGCTTATTAAGAACTTTTTCTATCATTTCTTCAGTTTTTTCCAAAGCCAGCACCTCCTTTTCATTAAACATCTAATAATAATCTCTTTAAGATTTGTTCCCTGTGGTTGATAAACATTTCAGTTATACGATAACTTTCCGTATCCTCATATTCGATTTTGTGCAAATTGTCGTTATCAAAACTTAAGATCTCCGCTCCCGGCAAGGTCAATAAGACCGGAGAATGGGTCACTATGAAAAACTGTGAGTTCTTTTTGGCACTTTCTGCAATTTTCAGGAGTAAGGTCATCTGACGCTGGGGTGACAAGGCAGCTTCCGGTTCATCGAGAAAGAACAGGCCATTCGATTTAAAATACTCGTTGATTATAGTTAAAAAGCTTTCGCCATGGGATTTCTGATGCAGATGTAACGGATTCCGGCTTCCTACGCTATACTCTTCTTCCATTGTCGCGACATTATAAAAACTTTCAGCCCGAAGATAATAGCTACAATACACTTTCTGAAAGCTTTTGGCCAAGGTCATGGCGTCACACAACTCACTATGGGAATCATAGGTGGAGAAATTGTAATTGATAGTGCCGCCTTCCGGATTAAAGCCATATGCTACCGCCATGGCTTCCAGTAACGTGGACTTACCGCTGCCGTTCTCGCCTACAAATAATGTGATGGGTGCACGGAACGCCAAACTGTTTATACCGGCTATGGTTCTGATGTTACGCAGATAACTGCCTTGGTCAATCTCGTCCCAGGCTATTTTTAACCCTTTTATATACAGGTCTTTCTTCTTTAATGCAGCCATCTGTCTCCCTCCAGTCAGTAGTACTTAACTCTATCCCCGGCTCCTTCTATTTCAGCCCTCCGTGTAGCACAGTACCCCGGCGGGTACCACGTACAGGATGAGCCCGTCGACCGTGTCACCTATCTTGTCGTACATGCGACCGGCGCTGTAGCTGTTGCCCAGGACGGTGTATGGACTGTTGGCCACATACCCGATCTGCCCCAGGCCTTCAAGCTCGACCTTGATAGCCTCGCTGTCATGTTTGTTGTCGGGCTCTTTAACCAGATGCACCGGCATACCAGGCTTGAGGAACTCCTGTCCGTGATAGTGATTGGTTCCTGTGATGGTAAAATATGTTCTTTTCATAGACTTGTCCTCCTCTTCATTTTTGATTGTATGGTTTTTGCAAATGTTATTGCAACAAGGATGGCCTCCACTATCTACATTGTAATATTTTTGCTGTCCAAAAATCCTCTCTAACAAAAAAACCGCCAACCAGCTGTGCAGCGGGTTGACGGGAATTTGATATTTTACGATATTAAATTTTATCAAATGTTATCCTCTTATTATTGGATTGGCATACATCATAATCTTTTCGCAAAATCAGTTACTGCCTGGTTAAATTTGTCTGCTTCCAGCCAGAACAGCAGATGCCCGCCTTCATAAAATGGAACGAACTCACCCTTGGGAATCTGAGCCGCAATCCATTTCCCCTGCTCCACACTTTTCGGGAATATGCCGCTGTCCGCAGCGACCACCAAAACCGGAATAGTAATCGTGGACAGTACGTCAGTATAGTCACTGTAACAGTAATCGCCGTACAGCGCGATACCCAGATACGGCGGCAGTTTCATCATCTCCTCATGCAACCACTCCATACCAGCCGGTATCACGCCATCTTTAAAGATTTTGCTGGCAAACGCTGAGGCAAAACTGTCGCGGTCTTTCAAAATCGCACCGACAAATGCATTGAAGCCTTCCATGTTATAATCGCGCAGGCCGTGTGAATTCCAGGAACCACTGCTGAACGGGAACGGCGTCATATCGATCAGGCCCAGCCCGGCCAGCCGTCCTTCTTCTTTACCAAACTGTTTCCAGTATGATAGCATGGTCGGCCCACCCATAGACCAGCCCATCAGGATCATATCATGCAAATCCAGATTAATAATGACTTCATGGATATCCTGCGCCAGCCGGTCAATACAGTATCCGTCAATCCCCTTGGATGAACGACCATGACCGCGTAAATCGATGGTCACCACCGTAAAACGGTCTTTCATGCCTTCCACATTCTTTTTATAGAAGCGACCGGAACAGCCCCAGCCATGAATCAACACGACGGGGCGGCCAGCGCCTTCCATTTCATAATAAATGTGTGCGCCATCGCTGACTTTTATCAATCCACTTTTCATAATACAAAAGGCCTCCCTTCGCAACTAAAGGATTGGATTATTCAACCCAATACACTCTGCCTTCCCTACGTTTTGCGGCTACCAGCTTATCCCCTTCAACATAACCGACTGCACAATGCCCGATGCCTTCCCATTCGCCTTCCACACCAAGTGATTTCAGCAGATCTTTCCATTCATCCATTTCAAACTCTTCTTTAGCCCGGTGGATCCAGATACTGCCAAGTCCCAGCGAATGTGCTGCCAACAACATATTACCGATAACTAGGCTGCCATCATAAACATGAGTTAAACAACTCTTTTCGCCCAGCACAATTAGCACTGCCGGTGCCCCGTAAAACGGGTCAAAGCCTTCTGGCCAACCACCGATTTTGCAGTTAACAGCTGCCAGCTTATCACGTACTTCTTTGTTCGTTATAGCAATGGTGACTGTCGCCTGCTTTCCCATGCCATTGGCTGCATATAGACCTGCTTCGATAATTTGCTCCAGATGTTCCTTTTTGGGCATTTCTTCTTTGAACTTACGATAACTCCGCCGCCCTTCCATCGCATTAATTATGCTGTTCATGCTGATTCGCTCCTTTCAAAAGTCAATAACGATATTATACTTCTTAGTGCGACATCACTTATAAATATTTTACCATAAATGTGTTAAAACAACAAAAATAGAGCCCGCAGGTTTCCCCACGGGCCGTAACACACAATTTATAATTTTCTCACAGCAAAATATAGACAGGCAGCGGCTATCACGTAAGCGATGTTCCGTTGACTTTTTATTTTACGGAGCCGGAGCCGTTCCTCTTGTTCGTATTGCTGCAATAATCTGTTGGCATTCTGCAATGACTGCGCCTGCCCGTCCATTGTCAGCTTCAATAAGCCCAGCTGTTCCTTGAGCATCTGAGACTGCTTTCCGGCTTCCTTCAATTGCGTCTGCGACACCGCCAGTTGTTTTCTCAATATCGCGGACTCTGTCCTCTGCCTGTCGTTGATATTCCTCAGTTCGCTGAAGTTCCTGTCTAACCTCTCCAGTTCCGTGGCTGTTATTTGGTAGAGTTGCTCTGCCGAACATAAAGCCGGAATAAAAGATAAGCAAACAGCCAATAATATGCAACACAATACCCTTAATTTCCTGAACATCCATCTCACCGCCTCCATCACTCCAGATACCAATTGCCGTCAAACCAGCGGTTCCCGACCTTAAGGCTATCGGTGAACTGCCACATCTTTGCGCCGGGCCAGTCGCAGGAATGTGCCCACTGCGCGCACCAGACCGGAGCGTATTCCGGCAGCACGTTCATATAGATGTGGTTCTCCAGCCAGTCCAGGCTGGCATAGATTCCGCAGTTATATCCATGACGGTTGCATTCCGCGATGAATTCGTTACACATTCCTGTAATTACCAAATCGTTCGGCATACCGTGACGTTCCTT
>JAIKYD010000078.1 GCA_024683485.1 Saccharofermentans sp.
TAAATATTGGTACGGTAATCATCTGTATCAGGACAGTAGATATAGCTGTTTGCGCATTTCGCAGGCAATTTATCGAAGGAATAATAACCGGTATTGCTCATGCCGCATATGTCGAAAACATGCTGCTTAAGATAAACATCAAAATCCGTGCCAGTGATCTTTTCGATGATCATCGCGAGCAATACATACCCGGAATTATTGTACTGAAACCTCTCTCCCTTGCCATACATCATCGGCTTATCAATAAACAGAGGCAGCATATCACGGTTATGCCTGATCCTGTAATTGGGATAATCGGTCCACAATGCCTCATAATCATCCATAACCGATTCATCAAAATAATCCGGAACACCGGATGTGTGATTCAAAAGCTGTCTCACCGTAACATTAGGATCGATCTGTTTCAGATCAAAATCCAGGATCGAACCGATAGTATCTTCGAATCCCAGCTTCCCTGCTTCGATCAGCTGAAGGATGCCCACAGCAACAAAGGTCTTGCCCATTGATGCAGATGCAAATCTTGTATCGATCGTATTCGGGATCTCATTTGCCAAGTCTGCAAATCCGCCACTGTAATTCAGCAATACATCCCGGTCTTTAATTATATATGCATTTCCTCTGAATTCTTTATCCATAGCTATTACCGTTATAATATTTCATTATCCTGAGATTAAATCGACCAACCATTATTCAAAGTTATTTCTTAAAACATATGATCCTGTTTGCCTCTTCAAATCGCAATGAGTTGTGAAACTCAATGTTGTCTTCATTGTCCAGCTCACAATCATTGGCAAATTCAGTACACCATTTATCTTTCGCCCATTTCTCGCATTCTTTCAGCAATTCTAATCATATCTATATTCTATCCCACAACTGAACTTCCACATAAGCATACTTGCCGAGTGATTCTTTAAGGAAAGTGTCAACTGAACCATCACAGGCTTCAATCCGCTCAAATAGAAGTTTTTTCGTAAGAACAACCGGTTCATTTCCATGAATCATCAGAGCACAGCTGTCTCCAAGCGTGAAGCTGACCTGATCATCGGGAATATCGTTCAGATCAATAATGATCTTATCACTGCTGTTAAACCATTCTCTGAGATATTCACACTCCAAAAGGGTAAACGAATATGGGTGAGGAAGCTTCGGCTTTCCACCTAACTTAATAAACTTCTCACGGACAAAAGCATCTGCTTTCTTTCGGGCCGGATAATAGTTCTGAAAGTCTGCGAAACGGCCAAAACTGGTAGTATCAGGATGTGCTTTAGCAAGTTCTTCAGCCTTGCGAAAAGCTTCCTCCTCAGGAAGAAGCATTATGTTTTTCCAAGGGTCCGTTCCGGGGTAATAGTAGTGCGTAATGTACATATATTCTTTTCAGTTATTCCACATACATGATCGTCTCGAGTTCATCAAAACCATAGTGCCTGAATGCAATTCTGTAATCAGGATGCATATCGAGAACGAGATCCGCTAATGTAACAAAATCTTCGAACTTATGGTAGACGGAAATTGCCATCCTTGGACGGTTTTCCATAATAAGTTTGCGGGCACCAAGTAGCGCTTCATACTCCGCGCCTTCAATATCCATTTTGATGAAAGTAATTCTCTTGCCTTCAAGCACATCATCAAGAGCTTTTGTCTCAATCTCGGTGACACCTTCGAAGTTCCTCTTCTCCGCCTCTTCTCTGCTTATGATACAGGAGGTCTCAAAACCATCTGCAGCAAAATAGACCTTCTTATTAACATCCGAAGTACCATAGGGGAAAAGCTCGCATTTACCGAGCGGTGCAAGGATCTCCTTGCTTTTCTCGTAATTCTTCGGATCAGCCTCGAAAGAATAGATGTGGTCAAAACCCTTACGGCCACACCAGCCTGCGAAATTGTAGCAGGTAGCTCCATCAAAACAGCCGCAGTCTACAAAAACTTCATTGTCATTTGCCTCGAAATAATCGAAATACTGTCCCTGGTTATTGCGCCAGTCGTAAATCCCCATGCGGATATTCTTCTCATCTATTCCGATATCATCAATCAGACGTTTCCTGATCTCATCAGCTACAGGCTTCACCGGATAAGAGACAACGAATGTCTTATCACCATAGAGAGTTTTATTATCACACAGTTCTTTCTCGGTAATCACCTTGATTCCGGTCTGGGCATCCACAGGACCTTTGCTCTCATCCTGATCAATAAACGCATCGATCTGCACGCCAAACCGCTTAAATCTTCCGGCAAGATAATGTCCTGCAACTCCTGCACCATAGATCAGGCAATGCGAACCCTTCTGAATCCTCTCAACATAAACCTGCATGTCACTATTCAGATTTCTGTACTTTGACTCAAGACCTGTAATATAACCTACATCACCCGTAGTGGCATACAGGATCCTGGCCTCAAAGATCCTCTTTGATATCTCATCATTAAGATGAGCATATACGTTTCTTGCCATCTCCAAAAAACCGGCATTTATATTGCCAGCTTCTCTAAGAGCATTTTGCTTGTCGGCAGCCTTGTCCGAACCATATTCAATACGCTTTTCAGATATACTCATTTTTCCCTCAAATGTACTTTGATTTATATTCCGCAATGAAATAATACCCTATTTATTGCTTTGAGAAAAACGAAAAATGCCGCTTTTATCACTCACAATTACAGCCATCACCCTAAGCTGTATTTCTCTTTTACGCGCTCATCAGGTTCGTATCCTGACAGGTAATCATCAGCCATGGAGATCAGCTGTTCGTATGTTACCGGACAGGCTGTATAGTGGCCTGAGTAATTATCCGGATTGTTTTGTGTCAGATTAAACAACACGGGATTGCCGCCCGGTTTCTCGATACCTGCCAAAACACAGTTTTTAATGCTGTAGATATTCTTGAAATCCTCATCATATATATCCACGTTCCAGGAGCTGAGATAGTAATATCCTCTGTAACTGTCATAATAGAAATTGCTCACCCTGCTTTCAACTGAATAAATTGTCTTAATCTTTGCGCCGGTGGAGGAATCATAAATGTGGACTGCACCATCATATAACTGAACAAGTCCAAGGTCAGCATTCTGACACATAACAACTCTTCTAATCCTGTTCTGCTGAAATTCGGTCTCGTTCTTTATAATAAGATCGACAAAAGCAGAAGTGACAGGATTCTCATAGATCAATTCGACATCAGCGTAAACCGATAATATCTCTTCATAATCACCCGTCGTAACAGTCATATAATCAGAATGCCTGAATGTGTAAGTATAGATATGGTTATCACCTGTTATGGCGGCATAGAGTTTCCCGTCTCTGAACACCTTCATCCAGGAATAGTTACCATCTGCAAGAAGTGTATCATAGCAGGCAGATTCTCCGTTCATGATCCTGTATAACCTGCCTGTGGAATCCAGCAAGATGACCGCATCGTCTGAAACAAAAGTCCGGATAAAATCTCCGGTCTCAAACCGGTTCTTTTCGTTTAGTTTCTTATCATATATAGCCACAGCCCTCTCGGATACAACGACCACATCATTATCAATGACAATCAAATCATAGGCGTCACTGATAATCGTGCTTTCCGTTGATCCGTCAACAGTATTCTTGATCCAAAGAGAATAATCGTATTTTTCTTCCTGCTTCCAGACAATGCTTTTTCCGTCCGTTGTGAGATCGTAACATACCGCATTTGCGACCAGCATCCGGAGTGAACTGCCGCTCATCATATCAACTATATATGCATTGGTCGTTTTGCTGACATAATCTGTAATAAAGATCCAGCATTCGTCTGTGCCGGAAACAAAACCCACTGTGGTATCAAGCATTGAGGATTCCGGAAAATCCTCGTCAGAATAGTTGATATGCCATATTATCTGGCTGCCATTAAACAACGTAAGAGCATCATCAGTCTCAAGGACATAACCTTCTCCGTTATTGTTGGCATTCACCTGCACTTTGCTTATTCCAAGATTCATTTCGGTTCCGGATGCAAATTCAAAATAAGAATAATTATCATCCTGTCTTTTGAAGACAAAGCCCTGTTCTCCATCAAAAGCAAATTCTGAATAATCATTCTCCTCAAAGCTTAAGACAGTTGAACCTGAATTCATATCCACAACATATCTTACATGATCAAGATCCTTGACCGAAGCATATCCGCCTTTTGAAGATAAGACCAGTTCATCAAGTACAGAGCACGGGAGCAGGATATCATTATCACATCCGAAAGTGTTCGGAAAATCATATATGCCGAGCGCGTTGGCAAGGGCTTTCGACGCAAGTTCGCTGTAGTTATCTGTTTTCTCGTCAGGAAGTGCGAGTCTGGCGGCATATACGGCATCTTTCCGTTTTCCGTCACGGAGCAGATTATCCGATGTTGCGGCAAGCGTGTCCGCATACTTGAGGCTTATGATCTCGTTCTGCCGCGCGATCTCTTCGTTCTGCGTCATTATCTCCAGATTCTGTTTGCTGATTCTGAAAAGGAAACCCACGCAGATTGCCAGGAATGCGACCAGAACACCGAAAACAGCAAACACCCTGTTCCTTGTGTGCTTATACTGCTCATGTCTGTGCCTTTGCTGCAGATCATCAAACCCTATGCCTAAGATTGCTGCTATAAGGCGCATCGTGGCTTTATCTATCTTTGGATTTCTTTCCTTTGCATTCTCACCTCTACAGTCAGCGGCAAGCGGTTCTCTAGGCACCTTAGTCCAGTATGGCCTGCCATCGGCTCCAATCTTATAGAGATCATCATAGATTATCTCCGGAGGGAACGATTCCATGGGCTCGCCTTCAGCCAGAACGAGCAAGACGTGTTTTCTGTCATGAAACCTGAGGAAAGATTCGATTTCTTTCCGGCACCACTGAGATTTAAGATATTCGGGTGAACATATCGCAATAAGAAAATCTGAATTTACAAGTGCTTCGTCTATTGCCTGCGTCAGATCATCTGCCACGGCGAACTCGGTCTCATCGCGGAAAATCCGGCTGAGCCTGTTCCTGCCTGCTTTCTTTGCTATATCCTTAGGAAGACGGAATCCTTCCAGTTTCTTCTGTAATCTTGATGCTATCTCGCTGTCCGGTGCACAATGCCTGTAACTGATAAAAGCATCATATCTATCTGTCCTGGTCATACCCTCAATCCGCAAAACAAATTAATCCCTACTGCATGAGCAGTCCTTCACACTCAGATATTATATCACGCACGAAAAAAACCACAGGAAACATCCGGGATAATGCAGCAAGAACATTCCCGATGTGGAAACCGTATCCAGATATTCTCTTGAAGAACTCGATAACTTCGCCAAAACTGTCGATGAGCAAACTCTCATAAAGAACTGGGGCGAACCTAAGATTGCAAACAATGAGAGACTGTGGCCGGTTGATCTTACAGGCGAAACAAAATATATGGTCGCATATATTGAGGATGGTAAGATCATATCCATCTATGAATCCGAAATGATGTTTATCAACGTAGTTTTGGATAATGGCGGAATCAAATACTGCACTTACGGCTGGAGCGATTACTCCTCTGATCCGTACAGTATTGCATTCATGCCGACCAAGGACATATTCGGAAATGAAATCACTTGTGAAGTCGGAGATCAGATTCTGCTTGAGACTGACGGCAGGGTAATAAACATATCCTGCTCAGATATTGTAATCCTTAAATCCGCTGAGAGACAGTTGCTCGTCACCTGCAAGTTCATATGCTACTCCGGCTTCAGCCAGTTCACCGCAGAATGCCCTTACCAGTTCGTCAGAAGAAAAATTCTGTGTCAGCGACAGATAAAACATATGATTCACGCAGGAGATCTCACATACGACATCTATTACACCTGGTTCAGCTCTTCTGTCAGGGCAGGAACATCACTGTCTGTTTCTTCAGGAACCGTTTCATTCTCGACACGGCTGATTACCATAGTCACATTCGCAGCGGTGTAGTAGCCGTCGCACTGAACAAAGATCCTGCACGGAACTCCGCCTTCGAGATGAGCTCTTAACTTGAAATTCAGACCATCGGCACTGTCAAAGTCCAACCAGCTGTGTCCGTTCTGCTTAACTTCGATAAGAGGATTTACATATCTTGAAGAAGAGATCGTCGGTGCATAAGACTGAAAAATATACTCACCAGTGAATTCCGGAACAAATTCGAAAGTCTGTGTTGAGACATACTGTCTGAAATAAAGATTTCTTTCCTCGACCTCTACGATCCTCTCATCTGCAAATACCGCAACACCGCATCCAATAACCATGATTCCTGCCAGTACAACCGCTGCAAGCTTACTTATCAATTTCTTTCCGAACATCTTTCTGTCCTCCTTCGATAGAATCATTTTTATGGTTTCATTATCCAAGGAGATGAATACACAAACAATCAGCAATGCTGATCAGCACCGGTGCTTAAGCAACAGATGCCGGCAATTGTGTTGATTAGTGAATATTTTTGTCTTTGTCTGCGACAAATAACTGTCAAGCATATTCCCGTTTGACCGAAGCAAGGATCCTGTCAAAGCATCCCGGACCTGCATCAAGGTAAAGCCTGTGCATGGTCTTAAGATCCATATCAGGATCCAGAGATCTTATTGTCTCCAATGTCTTTAACGTCATATAACAGCCGAGTCCGTATGAGATCCCGATACCGGGTGTCATGAACATATCCGTTGTCTGCACGCTTGCAATGTCATGTGCAAAGCCTGATAAGTACTCGGTAGTTTCTTTACCGGTAAGGCCTTCGTAATTGATGCAGATGTCAGCCCTTGCCTGAGCCATATAATACCGGCTGATCGCTCCGGTATATGATAATTCCCCGCTGCCTGAAACCCCGTACAATCCTTCGGGATTGCTCATGATATAAGTCGCCCATCCTTCGATGTAAGTTTCTTTTGCAAAGCCAAGCATATAGATGTGCCTGAGATGTGTCTTATGGTAATTGTACTGATACATATGCCCGGGAATTCCCTCATGGAAAACGACCTCTTTCGTCTTTACTGTATCAGGAAGGAAGATGATCTCATGAGAAGGGTCATCAAAATACCTGGCGGCATATGCTCCGGTTATTCCGACAGCCTTAAACAGTTCCGGGAGCTTAATGATCTCGTAACTGATATCAAGCTCAGGAAAATACTCTTCCGCTTTTACTGTCATAATGTCCATCATTTCCTGATTGTTTGTGCCTTCAATGACAGGTGCTGCGTTCTCTCCCGGTCTCATCGAAAGAACCTTGTCCAATTCCTTTGCAAGTTTGTCGACATCACAATCTCTGCCGATCTGGCATCTTAACAGATGCTCATAGAGTTCTTTGCCGTGTTCGAATCCGGCAAGTCCTTTATCATTTATGTTTGTCCTCCCCAACGCAGCAATGCGCTTGCAGCATTCAAGGAATTCAGGAACAACAACCTCTTCCATCACTTTATCGAACTCTTCGATATAACCGGCTTTTTCTTCTTCAGAAATATCATTAAGTGCGTTTATCTTTTCAACAAACATCTCCCTGAAAGGTTCTGTCTGACTCTCCTGGGTAAGCATGTAATATGCATTGCTGCTCTTGGTGTAGAAAGCTTCTATTGAGGCATAACCTTTTTCGGAACGTTTTTCTTCGAATTCACAGACTTCATCGTAATACCTGTCAGTGTCTTTCAGGAGTTCAATATATTGGTCGGCCTCCTGCCTGTTTCTTATATCAACATAACTGACAGTTAGATAGAACGATCCGACACTCGGGAGTTTTATCGCTGGGAGCATATAATGAAAACCCGAATACTGGTTAAAATACCGCTCTTCTTCGATATTAAAAACAATCTGATCGTAAAAGTCACGGTCCTGCTTATCCAGGTTCTCAAAATCGATCCGGTAAAGCCTTTCGAGCAATCCAGTCAGATATTCACATTCGCCTCTGTAATCACCGGGACCGACCTTGCCTAAAGTAGGCTTGTCAATAAAGATCCCTGCAGCTGACAGATCACTGAAACACCAGCTTGCGGCCAGATAATCGTCACCGATGTAGTGTCTGATGTAATCCCATTCGATCGCGCTGAGTTCATTAACTGCTTCCTGACCTGTCACAACACCGCTTTTTCTTACCGGATGAACTTTGCCGGCATTGTACTTTTCTGTCGGGAATTCGGTATATTCCAGTTCCAACATAGCATCCGGGGCTTTTTTGAGCAGCCCGGAACACGATGCGGCAGTCATCATTACCGATAATACCAACATCAAAGAAAATATTTTGAATAGTTTTTTCTTCATAGATCTTCTAAACTACACTTATCCAATGTCATCCAGACCATATATATACCTGAATTCCAGGAGTGAAGACGAATCTTTCTCCTGACCTTCAAGTTCTTCCTTTAAGGAATTGTCTTTATCAATGATGAAATAGATTATCCTGCAGCCATATTCTTTTGCCTGCGGCATAAAATAGTCTGCCACCCATTTTGTATCAAGCGGATTATCCTCAAACCCGCCCCTGGTGTCTGCAACGTAATTACAATCATTGTGTTCTTTTATAACAAGAAGAGCATGTTCAAGCGGTGTCCTGTATTTCTCCAGCTCACAATACTTTTTCCAGTGAACAAGCACCACATTCTTTTCAGCCAGATAATAGACATCGCAAACTTCTGACAGATATATCTCTTCGCTTTTTTCTACGTAAGACATACGCTCACCTCGATAGAATTAAGGCTCCTCAAAATACACGGTCATGTTACGCGCATATTATATCATCACGCTCTATCTTAACCCTATACGCTTATAGATCATTTCAATAAAAGGGGATTTATGCGCGATGTACTTATCAATATCCCAGGGATACAGCATCGCACCTTCCTCCTTAATCCTGCTGTATTCAGCAACGGCATCCGGATTGCTGCGAAGATAATCACGGAACTCAATGTGTCTTCTTAATTCTTCAGAATCCTGTGCACAAACATAAAGATGGTGTTTCCTGAGATGATCTTTCCCTTCATACTTAAATGCCTCGCGTCCGGGAATTCCAAGATCACCTTCGTGAGTATACCCGATCTTTTGCAGAGCTGATATTACACCCGGCAGGCAAGTTCTGTCCTCAATAACGACATCGATATCAATAACAGGTTTAGCCGAAAGACCTTCTACTGATGTGCTTCCTACGTGTTCTATCCGCAGCACAATGTCATTAAGAACGGTATTCAATTCGTCTCTGATAACAATGAAATCGTTCTTCCACGCTTCATCATAAGATTGTACAACAACGTGCTTTTTCATTAACCTGTTCCCTGCTTACCATCAAGTATCCTGCCAAACTCTTCAATGTCACAGCATACGAAGAAACCTTCTGCCCGCTGCGAAAATATCACCTCACGGCCGTTATCATTCTCTTCTGCAACTACAGAATAATATGTCTTATTGCCTTTGTCATCCTTATACGCAACGCAGAACCAGTAGTATGTGTGCCCATTGTAATTGTCTATCTCCATTGAGTTTTCCGCCCAGTGATCACTATACCCCTCCAGGATCATACCGGTTACTCCATTCCCGACTCTTCCGGTCATCCATGGATGGCATATTATACCGTCACCGGGAGCAAATCTCTTATCAATGACACCGCTGTCATAGTCGAACGATACCGTGTAAGATGCTCCGCTATCCTCAGTATAGAAGATAGCAACACCATCGCAACCCATTAAGAAAGGCAATGTCATCGCTTTATCATAAGAACACAGAACTTCTTCCATTGCCTCCCGGTCAACCTCAGGTCCGGTGTAAACTGAATCTCTTGTTAAGATTGTTGGCTGATTAATTTTTTCCACAACGGCTGACTCATAAAGATCAGGGTCTGTTATGACGCTGCTGAGTTTTATCTCGTTGCCGTCAGGATCCACATTGACAACATTCACACTTCCGTCTTCTGCTACTGAAGGCATTAGCGAAAATGAGACTACACTGCTGTCTATTCTGTTGAAATAAACATAATCATATGATCGGGCAACGGCTTTTCCGTTAACAGTAATCTCATTGCCGTTGCATACTACGACGGGAATACTCTCTTTCCCGGGCGCACATGCACAAAGAGTAAACACCGTTGAAATACATAAGAGTCCTGTTGCAACTGTTCTTTCAAGTCTTTCCATAATCACTGTTCCATCATTTATCTGTCGAAATATGATACAACTATGCTGGCTATATTTTTCAATTCTTTATTCCCGTTTATTGGACCATAATATAACTTGATATCCTGTGCTTCATACGGAAACAGATAGAAACTCCATGCATATCCGTCATCAGACCAATCCTCATAGTACTTCTCGAAAGTATTATTCTCAAAATTCTTTTTCGCAAAACTATACAGTGCTTCAAAATCCTCATCACTTAGTTTTGCGGTTCCGTTTTCCTCAGATGAGTCACTGTATA
>JAIKYD010000088.1 GCA_024683485.1 Saccharofermentans sp.
ATGAATGACGATCTCAGGCTGAACTTCGGAGAACACCTGCTTCAGATGTTCCAGATCCCTAACATCACCTTCATATGAATGGATCCTTTCAGCCATTTTGCTTATCTCAAACAAGCTAGGGTCTGTCGGCGGATTCAATGCATAGCCGTAAACATCAGCACCGAGACCCACAAGGACTTCACACATCCATGTTCCTTTAAAGCCTGTATGACCTGTGATGAGAACTTTTCTGTTGCGATAGAATTCTTTGATCATAAATTAGTATCCTTCACATACTGAATCGTTTTTTCTATGCCTTCTTCGAAATCGACTTCCGGCACAAAACCGGTATCTTCCGTTAACTCTGAAATATCCGCACAAAGATACATAACCTGCTTATCCGCATAAGGAACAGCACCGAGCACGGGATGAACTGCGGGGTTAACTTTCTGAACCATAACATTGATGTAATCTCTGAGCTTTCTTGTTCTGCCGCCACCTATTACATATATCTTGTTGCCTATACCTTTTTGCGCAATCAGATACATAGCGTTTGCTGCATCTGCACTGTAAAGGTAATCCCATTCCTGTTCGCCTTTGGTAAAGCTGGATTCCTCTCCTCTGATCATCTTGCGCAGTGAAGAAATGACCATTGATCCTTCACCGTCATAAGGACCGTATACGCTCAATATGCGCGTCCAGATATGTTTTATTTCGAGCTGCCCGCAAAGGATTCGTGTAAGCTGTCCTGCACAGAGTTTTGCGATACCGTATCCGTTCTCGGGGAATGCCGGAGTATCAGCTCTTAAAGAACCTTCCACGCGTCCGTATTCAGCCTGGGAACCTGCGCCGATAAATACCTTGCATCCGAAGAACGAAGCAAGCTTTACGCTTGATAACGCATATCTGATATTAAGGCTCTGGCTGTCTGTGTCATTTCTGGAAGCACCTGTAGTTGATTCCCATGCAAAGTGATAGAAAACATCGTAAGGAACATCAGGTGCATCAGCTTCTTTTATGTACTCTTCGTAATCACTGAGACTTAACTCCAGCACTGACACTTTACTATCCTGAGGAAGCGTAGCGATGCGTGAAGATCCTTTCCTGCAAATCGCCAGGACTTCATCTCCGTTCTTGATGCACTGTTCGATCAATGCATGTCCGATCGCACCTGTTGGGCCTGTGATCACAACTCTCATTTCTTTTCTTCCTCGAAATTTATGCGTTCTTCTTCTACTACCAGCGGACGGTGAATTACACGTGTATTGATATTAAGAATATATTCGCCTACAAGTCCAATGAAGAATATCTGCAGACCGCCAAGGAGGAATACGCCGATGACGACAGGAGCAGAACCTGCTTCAAAGCCATACCAGTCAACTAGCTTCATGACAAGATATACCAACGCGATCACGATGCTTACAAAAGAGCAGAACAAACCGAAGAAAGTCGCCAGTCTTAATGCGATCTTAGTATAGGATGTGATCGATAGCATTGCTGCGTCGTAAAGCGTATAGAAGTTATTATGTGTCTTGCCGGCTCTTCTCTTTGGCTGTTCATACTCGACCTGGATCATGTTAAATCCTGCGCCGTATTCAGCAACGATTCCTCTGACAAACGGGATCGGATCATCAAGTTCTCTCAGAAGCGAGATGAACGTTTTATCATAAAGGCCGAAACCCGTAAAATGCTCGATCATCTTAACAGTGGACATTTTGCGGATAATGCGGTAATAAACAGATCTCAAGAAATGTATGAACCCATTCTCCTTGCTTGTCGACTTGACAGCACTTACAATCCTGTGGCCCTCTTCCCATTTCTTAACGAATATTGGAATCATCTCGACAGGATCCTGGAAATCACAGCACATTGTAATTACGCAGTCACCGGAGCACTGGCACATGCCGTGGAAAGGTGAATTGAACTGGCCGAAGTTGGTAACATTGAAGATAGCCTTTATCTTTTTGTTTCCGGCACAGATCTGGCGGAGCTTATCTCTCGTTCCGTCCGTGGATGCGTTATCTATAAAAACCAGTTCATAGTCATATTCACTGAGCTGGTTTTCGAGGACATCGACTACAGCTTCACTGATCGGAATAACATTTTCCGTCTCGTTGTAGCATGGGATCAATACACTGATTTTCTTCATATACTTACCTGCTTTATGCTCAAGATTCGCCATTAATTGCTCTCATCAACTCGTCTTCTGCGAGAAGCGGTGCCATATCCTCCAGCGGACGGCTTGCCATCTGGCCATCCGGTCTCACGTAGTTGACCTGTTTAGGAAGGATCTTCTGTGTAATATCCGCTTTCACTGTGCAGAGAGCCGGACCTTCACTTTCAAGAACAGAAGCCACCTTCTCTTTCAATTCAGCTGTTGTCTCAATATGCTCTGAATGAATGCCGAAAGCTTCTGCTATCTTTGCCATATCAGGAAGTGTAAGACCATTCTCTTCGGTACAACCTGTAAGATGTCCTTTGAAGTTACCATTCTGAGACTGGTAGATCATACTGTATCCGCTGTTATCAACAACAAATATCTTTACAGGAAGATTCAATCTCTTAATGACTTCGAGTTCCTGCATATTCATCGCAATACTGCCATCTCCAGTAATACAGACTGTACGTTTTCCACCGGAAGCAACACAACTTCCAATTGAAGCAGGTACATCATAACCCATAGCAGCTAAGCCTTTTGTAAGGAAAGCTCTCTGTCCCCACTTGATCTTGAAGACCTTCATGGTGATATCTACTGACGTTCCTGAACTTGTGAACTGATAGATATCTTCAGGCTTCATCTGAGATGATACCTCGCCTGCAAGATCATAAGTGCTCACATAACCTTCACGCGGTTCCTGTTCAGGGATCAGTACCGGATACTTCACTCTTAACTGATTGCAGTGAGCAATCCACTTTTCACGTGAAACAGGATTGATCTCATCGATACGTGCTAACAGTTTCTCGATAAACGATTTTGCATCGCATACGACTTTGATCTTCGGATGAACGCTTTTCTTGTTCATTTCATTCTCATCGATATCAACCATGATGTGAACAGCGTTTTCGAGGAAACTGTCAAAGTTATATCCGGTGCTTAAAAGATTTAATCTTGTTCCGATCGTCAGAACAAGATCAGCGCCTTGCTGTATAAGATTAGCAGCACGCTGACCGACTGCGCCCGGGCGGCCGAAATACATAGGATGTTCCTCTTCAATCAGATCAACACCATTCCATGAAGTTAATGTCGGGAATCCGAGTTTGTTATAGAGTTCTCTGGCCTGATTTACAGCATGTCCCAAACGAATGCCGTGTCCCAAGACCAATACCGGTTTTACAGAATTATTGATGGCTTCAATAACTTTGGTAATATCCTCATCTTTTGCTTCGTAATCAGGAAGATCTGAAGCATCGAATGAAGCAAGCGATTCAGGCTCCACATTAGATGCCTGTATATCAAGCGGTACATCGATCCAAACAGGTCCGGGTCTTCCGTTTACAGCAAGTGCAGCAGCCTTTTCGAATTCATAACGGATATCTTCAGGTTCTTTAATCTGTACAGCATATTTCGCATATGACTTGACCAGGGAGATTATATCAACCTCCTGAATGCCGAATTGACGGATCTTCTGGTCACCAACCAGATCAGCACGTTTAGCCTGTCCTGAAATGTAGATAACAGGAATCGAATCAATATATGCTCCAACCAATCCTGTAATTGCATTTGTCGCACCGGGGCCGCTGGTCACAAGACAAGCTCCATATCCTTCGTGAACACG
>JAIKYD010000105.1 GCA_024683485.1 Saccharofermentans sp.
CCAAACACAGATCAGACGACGCAGTCAAGCCCGAAGCATTCGTAAGAATGTGCCGCAGGCAGGCTTGACGGCTTAAGGCTGATCTGTATAAAAACCATGGCTGGTTGCGATTGGTTCATCCCACAAAAAATCCGAAGAACCCTTTTATGACAACTTTTTCTTTATATTTGTTGTCATTTTCCGTACAGTGATTTTCTAAGCAGCATTTTGAAGTGAACCCCGAAGTTTGTCCAACTTCGGGGTTCACTTCATTTTTCCGTTCACAAAAACACCCTGACAAAAAGAAAGGGGCTGCCTTTAAGACAACCCCTCCCTTCAGGTTATATGCCGCGAAACTATCAGCAATTAGAAAGGAAATTCTCCAGCATCTTCCTGCCATCGGGTGTAAGTATCGATTCCGGATGGAACTGAACGCCGTATATCGGATACTCCTTATGCTGTACGGCCATGATCTCGCCGTCATCGGCAACAGCGGTTACCTGCAGACATTCAGGGATAGTGTCCCTGTCAGCTGCCAGAGAATGATAACGGGCGACTTTGGTGCGGTCACCGATGCCTTTGAACAGCGGACAGTATGAATACAAGCCGACATCAGACTGCTTGCCGTGCATGAGTTTCTCCGCATAAGTAATAACGGCACCGTAAGCGTTGCAGATCGCCTGATGGCCCAGACAGACACCCAACATCGGTATATCATGAATTGAAGCAGCAACTTCAACGATAATACCTGCATCTTCCGGTCTTCCGGGACCCGGTGAGAGGATGATGTGATCAGGCGCCAGCGCGCGTATCTCAGATACGGTCATCTCATCGTTGCGGATAACTTTGATATCCGGATTGATCTGTCCGATCATCTGATAAAGGTTATATGAGAAACTGTCGTAATTATCTATAAGAAGTATCATCGCTTAAACCTCCTGAGCAAGATTCAGGGAATTGAGAACTGCCTTTGCTTTGTTGAGGCATTCTTCGAATTCCTTCTCCGGATTGGAATCTGCCACGATTCCCGCGCCGCTCCTTACGAAGACTTTTCCGTTCTTCTTGTATGCGATGCGGATTGCTATACATGTGTCCATATTGCCTGTGAAATCGATATAGCCGATTGCTCCGCCGTAGATGCCGCGCTTGTTATTCTCCAGTTCGCCGATAAGCTGGCATGCCCTGATCTTCGGTGCACCTGACAGTGTTCCTGCAGGAAGCACAGCTTCTATCGCATCAAGCGCATCATATTTCGGGTCGATCTTTCCACGTACTGTTGAACCTATGTGCATAACGTGTGAATATCGTTCAATGCTCCGGAGTTTCTCAACTTCAACAGAACCAAATTGGCTGATCTTGCCCAGGTCATTGCGGCCCAGATCAACAAGCATGTTATGCTCGGCAAGTTCTTTCTCATCAGCCAGGAGTTCCTCTTCAAGCCGCCTGTCCTCTTCGTCAGTCTTCCCTCTCGGCCTCGTGCCTGCAAGAGGGAAAGTATGAAGTATTCCGTCTTCAAGTTTGACCAGTGTCTCCGGAGAAGCACCTGCAACCTCAACATCGGTACCGGCAAAATAGAACATATATGGTGAGGGATTGATAGTCCTCAATATTCTGTATGTATTAAGAAGACTTCCTTCAAAAGATGCGGAAAGCCTGTTCGACAGGACGATCTGGAAAATGTCACCCTCATGAATGTGACGCTTTGCTTTCTCAACCATGCCGCAGTACTCATCCTTGGTGAACAGCGGCGTTACTTCCGAAAGCAGTTTCCCTTCAGTTTCTTCCGCCTTCTCTCCGGCTTTCAGCAGCGTGATAAGCGCTTCTAGTTCATCGACAGTCTCCTGATAGCCTGCATCAACATCTTCAAGTGACATGTTGGAGATAAGGATCAGTTTCTGCTTAACATGGTCAAATGCTATGACCTTATCGAAAAGCATCAGGTCAACATCTTTGAAATTCTCAGTATCCTCGACATCGCACTTTGCCGTTGGCTCAGCATAGCCAAGATAATCATAAGAGAAATATCCCACAAGACCGCCTGTAAATGACGGAAGATGATCAAGTTTGGGACTTCTGAAATGAGACAGTATCCCTCTTATCACCTCCGAAGGATCGTCAGTCTTTTCTGTCTTATCACCATAAGTGATCTCGCCGTTGATACAGGTGATCTCAAGGATCGGATCGAACCCCAGAAAAGTATATCTTCCCCACTTCTCATCAGCCTGTGCAGACTCGAGCATATAGGCATGATCCGATACATTCTTCAGGATCCGTATTGTCTCTATGGGAGTAGTGAAATCAGATAATATCTCACAACTCACCGGTACGACATCGTACTTACCGGTCTTCGCAAATTCTCTGACCTCTTCGATTGACGGCACTGCTTTCATATAAGTCACCTCCGGCTTTTATTCCCGTCAGGGGCAATAAAAAAGCCCCCGACAAAAGATCTCTGTCTTCTGTCAAGGACGAATAAACTGCTTATCCGCGGTGCCACCTTGATTCACGGTCTGACCCGTGCTCTTGCGAGATACCAACATATCTCCGGCCTCTTACGCGTGCCTTACGTCGCAATATACTAGGGATTCTCCCTTTCCTCCGCGCCCTCCGGAGTCCATTCACCAAAAGCCCCTTGTATCCGGATCACACCATCCCGGACTCTCTTTGACAGGATATCTTAAAGCTACTCACTCTCCGTCAACGGTTTATCAAATTGAGATAAAAATACTATACGGAAGGTGGGTTGTCAATAAAAAGGTTGTCCCTCAGTGAATTACTTCACTTATGAGACAACCTTTGTCAGACTAGATTATTACTATCTATTAGTAGATCAGATACTTTACCAGACCGGCATTTACAACGTATGAGGGCTGGTTGCTCTCAAGGTTGATATTCCATGCGCTGAAGTTGGAGGAGATTATGGAATCCCTTATCTCTGTCTGCCATGCAGGTCTTGAAGCCTCGAAATAGTATACAGTAACTGTCTTGTTATCAGCTGATACAACGATCTTGACGTCGCCCTGCTTCCTGTCGCTCTCGAAAAGCCAAGCATTAGCTTCCTTCTCAGCGGGATCCTGACCCTCGCCTTCAAGAGGCTGGAGGCTCTCATATGTCACACCAGACTTATAGCCGCCCTCGAGGATTGTATTCGAATCAGTTGAATGCTCTTTAACAACATTATAGAAAGCAAGAGGATCCATTACCTGTGTGCAGTAGGATGAAGCATCTGCAACCGTCTGATCAACTGCAGCAGCGATCTCCTCTTCTGTGGCATTTGCATCAACGCCTGTGCTCAAAGAGAACTGTCTGTATGTAACAGTCAGGGTGTCATTGAGTTTCTTGTCAGCGATATAAACAACATAAACGCCGTAATCAGTCTCAATAGTCTTTACGTCTCCTGCCTTGCAGTCACTAAAGAGATATGCCTTAACATCAGAAGACATATAGGAAGCCTGGGCATATGTGAAGTTCTCTGTGAATGTAGGATCCTGATCGTCCTCATAATCAGCAAGAGCATCCTCTTCGCCATTTTCCTTGAGATAGTCCATTACGGCCTGTCTGAAAGAAGCTTTGTCCGTTGTGGCATTAGCGATCTTCTCAGCTGCAGCAACAGTCTTGTCAAAATTTATAACCTTACCATCTTCATCCTTTTCAGCTGAAACAAAGTATGAGTTGTAATCGATTATGGTGCACTGCTCAGGATTCTCATCGTACTTGGCCTGAACCTCATCATCTGTGGGAACAATAGCAGGATCAAACTGCTTAAGATAACTGCCGTATTCCTGAACAAGCATCTCGCGGGCCTGGAAATCAATGTAGTTCCTTCTGGTCATACCAGTACCGTAAAGAGCCTGCAGATACTGGTTGCCTGTTTGATAACCGTACATCAATGCGTAAAGGTCAAGTGTATCGAGATTCTTTGCAGCGAGATCACGCGCCTTGGAATACTGCATAAAGCCGCCTTCCTGAGCAGCACGCTCAACAAGAGCCAGTGTCTTCAGCTGACTTGCAGTCTCTCTAAGGAGCCAGTCTCTGTATGTCTCACCTGTGCTTGCATCATAAACATCATCGAGATGATCCTGTGAGACCATGCCGTACTGTGAATAAGAATCGAAAACCTCCCTGAAATGGAAGTTTGTCTCAAGCACTGAGTAATTCTTTATCGTCTTGGTCGTTCCATCGGAAAGTGTCTCTGTAATTCCTACGCCTGTAAGAGTCTGGGGAAGTATTCCGGAGATATATATGAAAAAGCCGGCAATAATGATCACGATAACTACGATTACCGCTATCATTCCGCCTGAAACCAGTTTCCTGTTTGACTTTCCGGACTTGGAGGTCTTTGCCATTTTGACTACCCACCTTATTTATATTATTAAAAAGCACCAAACATTATAATTCGGAGCCCTTGATAATGCAAGGAAGACCTTCAGGACGTTCGATAATATAGTCGGGTTTCAGACTTTCGAGCTCCTCAAGCGGCATCCTGGTCCATCCCACAAGGGCAAAATCCGCACCTGCATCCCCGGCAGACAGAATGTCCGGAACAGCATCTCCGACATAAAGGACACGGCTCATATCCGTTATCCCGAGCCTTCTTGCTGCCTCAATAAGCGGATCACCGTGCGGTTTTGCACGTTCGGTGGCCTCACGGAAGACCATTGTGTCAAAATATCCTTCCAGGCCAAGAAGACCGATCGTTATCATTGCCGATGATTCGCGCTTAGAGGTTACTATTCCCTGCTTAACCCCGCTTGCCCTTATTTCTGAGAGGAAATCATAAACGCCGGGGAATATAGGGATCACATTCTCCTTCATCCTGGCACAGTTGTAGTCCAGGTAAGCCTCAGTCAGGCGTGCTTTTGTATCCTCATCGTGCATTGAGAAAGTGTCTCCCAAAGGCTTTCCGATATAGCTCATCAGGTCATCATCGGTCCGTGTGGTACCGCCAAGAACTATCTCGTAAGCCTTTTTCAGGGATTCCATTATAAGCGGGATTGAATCCCACAGGGTTCCGTCTAGGTCATAGAGAACGAGGTCATATTTACTCATCACCTTTTGAGCCCCCATCCTTTCCGCCTTCTTCAGAAGAATCAACTGGATTTATGTGGATAAGGACTTTGGCAATAGCGTTCTCTTCCACTTTCAGGACTTTTATCCTTAAGTTCTTATAGTTAACAACGGGCTTTTCCTTTTCCTCAGGGACACGGTCAAGCTGCGAAATGACAAGACCCGCGATCGTATCGTATTCATCATCGGTGAGTTCGATATCAAGGACATCCTCAAGATCACTCAGTGTCATGTCGCCTCTGACGATATAATCGCCATTGGAGAGTTTAACAAACTCGTCAGCTTCATCATCGAACTCGTCGGTTATGTTTCCAACAAGTTCCTCGAGCATATCCTCGATCGTCGCGATACCCATTGTGCCGCCGTATTCATCCACGATGACCGCCATCTGCATGCCGCAGTTCTTCATCTCGCCAAAGAGCGAGGAAATCTTGCGCGTCTCATGAACGAAAAGAGGTTCCCTTATAAACTTCTCAAGCTTGAACGGGGCATCTTCCGTAGGAGGCATGATGCCGATAAGGTCCTTTATATGAAGGATTCCGATGATGTCATCGATCGTATCTTTATAGACCGGGATCCTCGTAAACTTCTCTTCGCGCGCAACATGCATGACCTCGTCATATTCCGCATCGATAGGCAGGGAAACGATCTTTTTCCGGTGCGTCATTATCTCGGATACTTCTTTGTCGTTGAACTCGAAAACATTCTCGATCATCTCTTTTTCCGTATCTTCGATATTGCCGGATTCTGAACCCACGTCGACCATCATACGGATCTCTTCCTCGGTTACAGGCTTGTCCGTCTGGTTGGGATCGATCCTGAAGAGCATGAGCACGAAGTTGGTGGACTTGGTAAGCAGCCATACAAACGGTTTTAATACCGCGCCTATGAACTTTACGATATTGGCAGCAGCAAAAGCCCACTTCTCAGGATTGTTCTGGGCCACACGCTTCGGGACAAGCTCGCCCAGTACGAGCGAAAAGTATGAGAGCACAAGTGTTATGACAACCGTCCACAAGGATTCCATCCATGGATGGATCGAAGCAGGATCGGCCAGAAGCGCCAGTTTATAAGCAAACCTGTTGGCCGCAAAAGCGGACGATAAGAACCCGGCCAGCGTAACGCCTACCTGGATCGTCGCAAGAAAGCTTCCGGGATTATCGAGGAACTTGATAACACGCAGAGCTTTCCGGTCACCATCCTCAGCGAGCTTATGCATTTTCGCATCATTAAGAGAGATGACAGCCATCTCGGTACCCGAGAAAAAGGCATTCACGAGAACGAAGAATAAAACCAGTAAAATGCTTAAAAATGTTTCCATTACTTCATTCCGTTAAGAAGATCGATCAGAGTCTGTCTGACGACCTGATGGTCAGCTTTGCCCTTGAGAGCCCTCATGGACTGGCCGATAAGGAATGTGAGATTCTTCTCCTCGCCTGCGAGATAACCGTTAACGGCTTTCTCATTTGCAGCAAGTATTTCCTTTATGACAGGCTCGATGCTTCCCGCATCCGATACCTGTGCCAGACCATTGTCAGCGATATACTTCTCAGGATCGGTACCGTTAAGGAACGCTTCCTCCAAAGCCATCTTTCCTGACTTTCTGTTGATCTTGCCGTCATTGACAAGGTTGATGATCTTACCCATGACCTTGCCGTCAAAATCGATATCAGCAGCCAGAACCTTGGCATCTTTTGCGATCTTAAGAAGGTCTGTCATGAGCCAGTTCGAACAGTCTTTGGGACTGGGTGCAACTTCACATGCACTCTCAAACACCCTTACCAGAGCAGGCGTTCCCGTGATGATCTCAGCATCGTATTCAGGAAGTCCTAATTCCTTCACATATCTCTCACGCTTGGCATCAGCAAACTCCGGAAGCTCAGACCTTACCTTGTCGAGGAACTCATCGGAGATATTGATCGGCATTAGATCCGGATCAGGGAAATACTTGTAATCCTGTGCATTCTCCTTTGAACGCATGGAATATGTGTACTCCTGTTCATCATCCCAGCGTCTCGTCTCCTGGATTACTTTGCCGCCTTCCTCGATCAGGTCGATCTGCCTGTCGCGCTCGTATTCGATTGCGCGCTCGATCGCCTTGAGGCTTGCGATATTCTTCATCTCGGTCCTGGTGCCGAATTCTTTCTGGCCTCTGGGCCTGACAGAGAGGTTAACATCCGCTCTCATAGATCCTTCCTGCATCTTGCAGTCGGAAATGCCAAGATACTGCATCGTATCCCTGAGTTTCTCGAGATAAGCGATTACCTCCTCGCCGCTTCTGAAGTCCGGCTCAGACACGATCTCAAGAAGCGGAACACCGCAGCGGTTGAAATCCACCATGGTCATGCCTGTAACGGGATCATGAACAAGCTTGCCGGCATCCTCTTCCATATGGATCTCGTGGATGCCGATCGACTTCATGCCCTGGGAAGTCTTTATGTCAACATGACCGTTCCTGCATATCGGGAAATAGAGCTGTGATATCTGATATGCCTTCGGAAGGTCCGGATAGAAATAGTTCTTACGGTCAAATTTGTTGTTTCTTGTTATCTCGCAGTTAAGTGCAAGTCCTGCCTTTACGGCATACTCAACTACCTGCCTGTTTAATGTAGGCAGCGTACCCGGCATACCTGAACAGACTTCGCAAACATGTGTATTGGGCTCGCCTCCGAACTTTGCGGAGCATCCGCAGAAGATCTTTGATTCTGTCGAGAGCTCGCAGTGAACTTCGAGGCCGATTACCATCTCATAATCCTGCATGGTCTTTAGCCCTCCCCTCTTAATGCTTCTTCAGGGATCTTCATTTCGAACCCATCAGATACTGTTGCCTTCTGATATGCAGAAGCAACGCCTATTACTGTATCTTCACCAAATCTCTTGCCCATGATCTGCAGACCTACAGGCAGACCCTCAGTTGTAAAGCCGCAGGGTACTGACATCGCAGGAATGCCTACGATATTTACAAGTACGGTGCAGATATCGCCAAGATACATCTTTAAAGGATCTGACAGGCTCTCGCCCTTCTTAAGTGCAGCAGTAGGAGCAACAGGTCCCAATACCGCATCGTATTTCGTGAATGCCTCATCAAATGCCTGCTTAATAAGGTTCTTAACTCTCAGAGCCTTGTTGTAGTAAGCATCGTAATATCCTGATGAGAGAACGAAGTTTCCGAGCATGATCCTTCTCTTAACTTCAAGACCAAAGCCTTCGCTTCTGGACTTGATATAGAGCTGGCCCAGATCTTCAACGCCTTCAGGTCTGTAGCCGTACTTAACGCCGTCATATCTGGAGAGATTGGAGCACGCCTCAGCCGTGCAGATGATGTAATAAGTCGGAATGGCGTACTTGATTACCGGCATAGAGAATGTCTCCACTGAAGCACCCTTTGATTTAAGAACTTCAACAGCATTCAGAACCGCCTTCTTAACATCCTCATCTATTCCGTCTCCGATATACTCTTCCGGAATGCCGAACTTCTTTCCTTCAAGACTGTAGTTTGCAACCTTATCAAGATCGATCTTCTCTGATTCAAGTGAGGACTGGTCCTTCTGATCCCTTCCGCTGATAACATTAAATACGGCAGCGATGTCTTCCGCTTTTCTTCCGATAGGTCCTATCTGATCCAGAGAGGATGCAAATGCGACCAGACCATATCTTGATACAGATCCGTAAGTAGGCTTGAGGCCTGTAACTCCGCAGAAGGAAGCGGGCTGTCTGATGGATCCGCCTGTATCAGATCCGAGTGCTACCGGTGCCAGAGCAGCAGCAACACAGGCTGCAGAACCACCCGAAGAGCCGCCCGGAACCCTGTCCTTATCCCATGGATTGGATGTGGCTCCGAAATAACTTGTCTCAGTGGTTGAACCCATTGCAAACTCGTCCATATTGGTCTTGCCGAGAATGATCATTCCGGCATCTTCTATCTTGCGGATTACTTCAGCATCGTACGGGGGAACAAAATTCCAGAGCATCTTGGAAGCACAAGTGGTCTTAATTCCCTTAGTGCAGATGTTGTCCTTAATTGCGATAGGAACTCCCGCAAGAGGTCCTGTCAGAGTTCCGGCCTTGATAGCTTCATCAGCTTTCTGTGCCTTATCCAGAGCTTCATCTCTTGTAACTGTGATGTATGTCTTGTAATCACCGTCAACGGCTTCGATGGCATCAAGGAATGCCTTTGTTGCCTGTACGGAAGTGATCTTGCCTTCTTTTATTGCCGAGCCTATCTCAAGGGCTCCCATTCTGCGGATCTCTATATCAGTCATAAGCCCACCCCTCAGTCAAAGGTCTTCGGCACGAGGATCGTGCCGTCCTTGGTCTCGGGCGCATTGCTTAAGACCGCATCCCTCATATCATCATTTGCGATAACATCTTCACGCGTAACGTTAACAACGCCGGCCGCATGGCTCAAAGGTTCCACATTATCCGTATCCAGTTCGCTTAACTGGTCGAAATAACCCAGAATATCACCTAAAGCCTTCTGCGTTTTCTCTTCATCTTCAGGGCTCAGCTCGAGACGTCCGAGGCTCTCCAGATACTGAACCAGATCCTTTGTAATCTCCATGGAATTACACTCCTGACTTACAATTATCGAAAATAACCCGAATAACCATTATCTATAACCTTAGAATTTTATCATGATGCTATTTTTAAGTAAATAAAAGACGGGACTATCCCATTATTATGAGACAGCCCCGGAAATCATTCTTTACCAGATAAATTATTTTTCGTCTTCTTCATCCATTTGGGATTCATCAGACTCTTTATCTTCTTCAGACTCAGTTTCAACTACTTCAGAATCAGCTTCATTATCCTCAGGCTCAGCTTCTTCCTCTTCAGGCTCGGCCGCCTTGGATTTTTTGTTCTTGCCGGAAGCTGCAGGCTTCCCGTCATCATCACAGTCAAAACTCTTTTTAGCAGGCTTGCCGCTATTGTTCTTGCCGTTATTATTCTTGCTGTTCTTTACTGCTGACATGATAAGAATAACGATAACTGCCGCAATTGCTACACCTGCAAGCGTAAAGAAAACAATGATGATGATATCTGTTGTATTTGACACGGTACCGGAAGAAGTGGAGGTTGTGTCAGCGGCCTGAGTTGTTGCATTGGGATTGAAGACCACCTCATCAGAAGCCGGTTGTGTGCTCTCAGTCTCACCCGGTACCGGAGTAGCCGTAGGACCTGCAGGTGCAGGAAGATACGGGTCATCAGTGTGGAAATCATGCTTCTTCTCTTTGATCTCGTCCAGGACTGAAAGGCTCAAAGCCTGAAGCGCAATCTGATCAAGAGAATCCTTTGACCGCTCCTGTAATCCGAGATAACCTACTACAAAATAACCGTATTCAGGCGCATAAATAATGTCGAGTTCACCTTCGGTACGGCCTTCGCCATAAGCCCATTCCTCGAACTTTGCGACCATCTGACCTTTAGGAACTGCAATATCACCCTGGTCATATACTGCTCCGGTTTCCTGTGCAGCAGAAGCAAGACCTGTCAGGTCATCAATGCTCTTGCAGGCATCCTTCATGATTGTTGCTGCTGAAAGTGCCTGGTCTTTAGCTGACTGGTCAGCAGTCTCGGGAGCATAGAACAGAGCGTATCTTACATAAGGAACATTCTTCTCCTCATTGGTGAAAGGATAGTTTCCGCAGTAAACCTCTGAATATGCATCAGCAAGATAGTATCTCTCAAGTGCATATCTGAAGTTTGCCTCATCCATTCCGGGGCCGTAATAGAACTGCAGATATTCATCAAGGGACATGCCTGAATTTGCGGCACTGCCTGTTCTGAAGGTGTTCATCATATCATCCAGTGCTGTCATAGTCTCATCAGAAAGCTTAACGCCTTCCTCTTCTGCACGGGCACAAAGGATGCATGTACTCTCGATGGAGTTCTCAGAATACATTACAAAATAATCGCCGTATGTATCGTATTCATCACCGGGATACTCTGCCGCAAGATCAATGTACTGCAGATTTGTTGAGGGGTAATAACCCATGCTCGCATATCCGCTTAAGTCTAGGAACGAATTGATAAAGTAAAAATTCGACTCGGTCTTCGGGATTGCCTTGCCGTCAAAATAATACTGATGGTCAAGGTAATTCGTAAGCTGGGTGGCATAGAGTTCTTCAAACGACTGAGGCCCCTGGGGTTCTGTAGTCTCCCCGGAAGAAGCAGCAGCCGAAGTGGAAGCTGTAGCTACAGTTGTTGCTTCAGTACCTGGTACGGATGCTGTAGTTTCCGAGATCTGCTGACTGCAGCCTGCGATCACGGAAGCTGCTAAAGCAGTTGATATGATCAATGTTCCAATTCTTTTCATCTTCATCCGGTTATCCTTTTGTAATCCTGCATGCACGCCGCAATAGTGTCGTCCATGTCGTAGTATTTGTATTTGCCGAGTCTTCCGCCAAACAGGACATTTCCGTCGGCTTCAGAAAGCTCTTCATACTTTTTGTACAGTCCGTTGTTTCTCTCATTGTTGAGCGGATAGTAAGGTTCATCGCCGGGTTTCCACTCAGCAGGGTACTCGTGGGTGATAACAGTTCCCTTGCCTTTTCCGAACTCGAAATGCTTGTGCTCCAAGATCCTCGTGAACGGTGTATCGGCATCGGTATAGTTAACAACCGCATTGCCCTGGAAGTCATCGGTATCAGGCAGATATTCCGTCTCAAACCTCAGGCTTCTGTATTCGAGTTTGCCCAGGGAGTAATTATAATACTCATCTATCATTCCCGTATAGATGATTTTCGAGGCAATTTTATCCAAAGAATCCCTCTCTTTAAGGTAATCAATGTTCAATCTCACCTCAATTCCTTCGAGCATATTCTGGATCCACGCAGTATATCCTCCGGTCGGAATGCCCTGGAAATTATCGTTGAAATAGTTGTTGTCATATGTAAGTCTTACAGGAAGTCTCTTGATTATGAACGCGGGAAGCTCTGTCGCCTTTCTGCCCCACTGCTTCTCCGTATATCCCTTTACGAGTTTGTTATAGATGTCGGGACCGATAAGAGAGATAGCCTGTTCCTCAAGGTTCTGAGGCTCATCCACTTTGCCCAGAGCAATCTGCTCATCAAGCTTTGCCCTTGCTTCCTGAGGAGTTACGACACCCCACATCTTATTGAATGTGTACATGTTGAAAGGCATCGAATAAAGCTCACCCTTGTAGTTTGCTATAACCATATTGGTGTAACGGTTGAATTCCGCAAACCTGTTCGCAAAATCCCAGACTTCCCTGTCGCTCGTATGAAAGATATGAGCACCATACTTGTGAACGTTTATACCGTGGACGTCTTCAGTATAGACATTGCCCGCAACATTAGGTCTTCTGTCAATGACAAGACATTTGTATCCGTCATCAGTTGCCAGACGTGCAAAAGTTGCCCCGTAAAGTCCTGCACCAACAATCAGGAAATCATATTCAGCCATAAAAACATCTCCCGGTATCTGAAAAGTCCCGTTAATAATACACTATTTCTCCGAAAACGCCTAAACAGGAGTACTCCTAAACTTATACATCCATGAGTTTTTCCGCAGCCTCGTTGAAGTTTTTGAGCACATCCGTTTCGGGGAAGAGCTCGTTGAGCTTCGTACCGGGATCATACTGGAGATTTATTATAAAGCCCATATAAGGAAGACCCAGATCCGCACAGTCTTTTTTCAGTGCGTCGGTGAGTTCTTTTCTTTCGGATATCTGCTTAAGAGTCCAGGCGGATCCGCACTTTAATTCCTCGGAACCGTCCGCTATATATATGCTGCCTGCCGGAATAAGATCCTCACAGCCTTTAAGGCTTACAAACAGTTCATACTGACCGCCTTCTATAAGGAACTTGCCGTACTCCTCGTCATAATATTCCAATTCCTGAATGTCGAAATTGACCGTTACCGTTTTCGAGCTTTCGGCCTCAACCAAAGGCTTCGAAAATCCGACAAGCCATGTGGGAGCTCTGGGTGTGCGCGGTTTTGTCTTTGAGATATACAGCTGCACGACAGCCTTTCCGTCAGCCTTGCTCTTATTTGATACATTGCATGTAACGCTGAACGTGTCCCCGTCCCGGACTCCGAAGATATCACTTACCACAAACTTCGAATATGAAAGACCGAAGCCGAAAGGATAGAGCGGCTTTATTCCGCGCTTCTGATAACCTCTGTAACCGACATATATGCCTTCACCGTATACGCAGGTCAGATTGTCGGGATAGCATAGATATGCGGGCGTATCTTTATATGAGACAGGAAATGTGCAAGGAAGCGCTCCGGAAGGATTGATCTTTCCGGTAAGGATATCCGCCATTGCTTTTGCGCCCATCATGCCCGGATAGAATACCGCGAATATCGAATCAACAGTTTCCTCCATACCTTCAAGTTCAACCGGTCCGGGAACATTGAGGATCAGGCATATCCTGCCCTTACCCTTATCCTTTGAGAGTTTCTTTATCAAGGAAACCGTTTTTGCATTCATCTTAAGGTCAGGTCTGTCATTACCCTCGCCAGAGATAACAGTCTCAATAACTATTGCGGTTGCACCTTTCCTAAATGCTTCCATATCATCCTTCATGACTTGGGAATCACCGAGGATCTCCGCTAATTCGCAGTACAGATCCGTCGTTCTGTCCGTGAAGACCTCTGCGCTTCCTTTGCCGTAATCCTGAAAACGGCTTGGGCCGAAAAATACAACTTCAGATGTCTTCTTCAGAGGAAGATGTCCGTTATTCTTAAGCATGACTATGCCTTCGGCAGCGGCTTTGTATGCTGCTCCGTCACCCATTTTTTTATATTCGGACACGGTCAGTTCCGGAGGTGCCTTTACATCCGCGAATCTGTCGATAAGGTCAAGAATCCTTCCTGCCGCAGCATCAAGATCATCTATAGATAATCTTCCTTCCTCAACAGCTTTAACAATGCCCGAAGGATCCCACGGGCCGGGCATGAACAGATCCTGCCCTGCTGTTACTGAATCACCGTCGTCCTTGATGTTGCCGCCCCAGTCTGTCACGGTAACGCCTTCGTATCCCCACTCTTCCCTGAGGACTTCCTTAAGAAGCCACGGATCTTCCATACAGTGAGTGCCGTTTATTGACGGGTATGCACTCATAAGGGTCGTGGCGTATTTACAGCAGGCTTCAAAGGCCGGGAAATAAATCTCCCTCAGGGCCCTGATTCCGACAAGTTCATTTATAGTCTTGCGGTTGATCTCGAGATTGTTGCATGCGAAATGCTTGACATCCGATGCGATCCCCATGCTCTCAACACCTTTGCACATCTCTGGTGCCAGGGTCTTCGTAAGGAACGGATCTTCGGAATAACCTTCAAAGAACCTGCCGTTTACAGGCTCTCTCAGTATATTGCAGTTTGGGGTTCCGAGGAGCACACCGATATGGTAGACCGCAGCCTCCATTCCGAGCACCCTGCCGGTATCGTAAACGGTCTCAGGGTCCCATGTGGCTCCCAAAAGTATACCCGGAGGATAGCATCCGGGCGCTATATCGATCCCGTTGCGGTATTCCGTCAGAAAAGCTTCCGCTTTATCTCTTAATACCTTCTCCTGCTTCGAGAGTTTTCCGGGTTCAAAGTAACTGAACAGTATATCCATCAGTTCAGCGGTCTTGTGTTCATCGGTAAGATTTCCGAACAAACGGGTAAACAGATGCCCGTGATTGACACCCGTACCCCCATCCTGAATATTTAATTCGGGGATAAAACCGCACGACGCTTCAAAACCTCCGAGTGAAAACGGTGTGGTTCCGCAAAGGAGCCTGGCCTTATCTTCAAGCGTCATCTGCTTCAGGAACTTCCGGATATTCATAGTCAGTCCTCCTTTTGAGATGCGGGGTTGCCCAAAGTATACCCAAATAGAATTATGACTTCTATACACTTTTGCTGTCCTAAAGAAACTCTCTTTCCTTGCCTGCCATTTAGCGCAATGCGATAATAGCTGAAAGCAAGGGGCAGCAGCGGAGGCATAATATGGACATAAATATTCTCTTATTGCTTCAGGAATTCAGAAACGGCGCAGGTGCTTTTCTGGCTGACTTTCTGAATAAAATGACTTTTCTCGGCGAACTCAATACGGTTATGCTGGTCATGGCGGTCATATACTGGTGTGTAAGCAAGGAATTCGGCACATATCTGCTGATGGGATGGAGCGGGAACAGGCTTGTAAACGGTGTCCTGAAGGTAACGGTATGTGCTTACCGCCCATGGATCAGGGATGCCCGAATAATACCTTACGGAGACTCAATCAAAACGGCAACAGTTGCAGCCTATGCCGCGCTCAAACCTTATCCTGCCGACTTTGATGCCGAAGGCAAACTTCTAGTAGACGGAGCGAAAATGGCCAACGACACATTCAAGAGTGTTGGCTGGTGCGAAGCTTTTCTTATCGGCTGGATCCTCGAAAGACGTTTTGTCAGATTTACAACGGAAGTTCCGGTAACAACAAAACTTATCAGACTCGTTCTCGGAGTCCTCGGATTCTACCTGATAAGTCTTATCCTCGTTCCGCTGATAAAAGAATGGATAGCCGGCGCGGGAGGAAGCGTAGTATCCTGCTTCGTGCAGTTGTTCTACGTAACATTCCTCTTCCCGCTGCTGGCAAAAATATTAAAGAACTAACTGTTTGTAAAGATTGCAAACTTGATGGTAGCTGATACAGCTACCTTAAGTGCAGCCGGATTAACACCGGATTAACAAAAGCATACTCAAAGAAGAATCAGACATCTATGTATTTATGGAAGGTCAGTCTGCAAGGCAGAAGCAGTGCCGGAATATACAAGTGCCAATGGCATTTTCTTGTTCGTTGACTTCTGAAATGCGATAATTGTATTATAATTTGAGGTAACAACAACGGAGAATGATAATGGAAAAACCTGAAATGCACGTTTTTACTATAGAAATTGCTGGAGTGCCTGCAGAGATCAGATGCCGCTGTTCCGATAACAAATCCTTTTTTAAAGAATATATATCGGACAAAACTCCGGTAATAACCATCGAACCCTCAAACGAGGATATTGCGCAGGCCCAGAGGATTTTTGATGAGGTAGATGATGCGCATGGAATTCCGAAGTGCAAGCGTGAAATCTCCCTTCTGGAAAACAATGCAATTCACGCCATTCTGGCTGAAAAGCTTTTGGAATATGGTGTCCTGCTTATTCACGGTTCCTCTCTATGCATTGATGGACATGCTATAGTGTTTATAGCTCCCAGCGGTACGGGAAAAAGCACGCACACCAGTCTGTGGAGAAAGGTTTTCGGGGAACGGGTCTGGATGATAAACGATGACAAGCCTATGATCCGGATTTTTGATGATAAGGCCATCGTATATGGCACTCCCTGGAACGGCAAACATAAAATCAGCACCAATGGCTCCGCACCTCTGAAAGCTATTGTCAGACTGACTAGAGATAAAACTAACCATATAGAGACCATGAAAAAGTCTGAAGCGTATTCTGCACTTATTACTCACACTTACCGTTCAAGAGACACAAGGATTATTACCCTGGTCATGGAACTGGAAAAGAAATTGCTGGATACTGCAGATTTTTATCTGCTCGGATGCAATATGACACCAGAAGCAGCAGAGGTAGCTTGGAAAGGAATAAAATGAATTGTAGCGGAGATAACATATGAAACTGAAATATGACTTTTTAATACAGACTATTGACGACACAGTGTTTCTGGTTCCGGTCGGAACAGAATCTTTTTCCGGAATGATACGCAGCAATAATACTGCCGCACTCATCATAGAAAAGCTTAAGCAGGAAACCTCCTTTGATGCAATTGTTGATGACATATGTGCTAAATATAATGCACCAAGAAACATCATTGCCGAAGATATAGAGAAAGTCCTGAACGCCTTGAGAAAAATCGATGCTCTTGATGAATAAAACCCGTTTCCCAATAACCTCAGACAACAAATGAAATAGATTTCCAAAAGATGAAAGATCATTTCTGCCAGAATCAGCATAAACCTTATGGTATTTATGAACGTTTCCTGAAAAGGCCTTTCGATCTGGTATTATCGCTTGGGGCCCTTTTAGTACTGTTTCCGCTGATTTGCATCGTTGCTATAATGGTCCGCATAAAACTTGGATCTCCGGTTTTGTTCGTACAGGAACGTCCCGGAAAAAATGAGAAGATCTTCAGGATCTATAAGTTCCGTACCATGACAGATAAAAAAGACAGTAACGGTTTTTTGTTGCGTGACAAAGACAGACTCACGCCCTTCGGAAAGAAACTACGTTCGACTTCACTGGATGAATTGCCGGAACTCATTAATATCATTAAGGGTGATATGGCAATAGTCGGTCCCCGACCTCTTCATGTCAGTTATATTCCATGGTATACAAACGAGCAGCATAAACGTCATTTGGTCCGGCCGGGACTTACAGGATATGCTCAGGCCCATGGTAGAAATGCCGTCAATTGGGATGAAAGGTTAAAGATGGATGTTGATTACACTGATAAAATTACTTTCTGCGGAGATGTACGGATTGTATTTGATACAGTTAAAGCAGTTATAAAACGTGAAGGAATAAATTCTGAAACATCCGAATCTTCTGCAACTGTGGATTACTATTTTGATTATTGCAAGGAGATTGGCCGTAAACCCGAAAACTATCCGGAATAGATATCGGTTTTAGGGAAGAAGCAGTCAATATGTTTTCTCCCGGGACAGGCGTTAAAGCTGCCTTCAGGGCATTACGTGAACAAACAGCAAGTGACATGACTGTTGCGGCTGTATGGAAAAACCCCGCAGGTTCGCTAACCGGCTATATGACTTTTGAAAATAATAAATAAGTATCTTTTATCATATGAAGATTATTGATATTAAGGGAAGTTTGGTATACGGAAACTACTGGACCGGGTATGATATAATTATTTAATTTATAAGGTATTTCCTTGGATTGAGGATAATAGGGGGGGCGTGCTGTGAAGAACATAGTCCTATATGGGGCAGGCGGATTTGGAAGAGAAGTTGTCGATATTATTCAGCGGATAAACAGAGTAGAGCAGACATACAAACTGATCGGTTTTCTGGATGACGATACACACTATAAAGATGGCACTATCATTAATGGATATCCCTGGCTTGGAACGGGAGAATGGCTGTTATCTCATAAGGATGATTATTTCTGTAACATTACTATTGGTAACCCGGTTATCAAAGCAGAACTTCAACGCAGTTTTTCCGTGCAGGGCATACGATTTGAGACGATCATTGCTCCTGACTGCAGGATATCTGCTTATACCGATATCGGGTCAGGAAGTGTAGTCTACGGAAACACTACTATATCTGTTAATTGTAAAATAGGAGATGGAGTTCTATTAAGCGGACATGTGTCTGTCGGTCATGATGTTGAGATAGGTGACTATACGACTGTTTTTGCTGGAACGGGAATAAGCGGTGCCTGCAAGATAGGTTCGAAAGTAAAGATTGGCGGGCATTCTTTTATTGTTCCAAAACGGAAAGTCGGTGATGGAGCGGTAATAGCTGCGGGCAGTATCGTATTTTCTAATGTAAAGGCCGGGAGCACAGTTATTGGAAATCCAGCAAAAAGGATGCGTTTACTAGAGTAAAAAAGAATTAAATATATTTAACTGATACATTCTATTCCTCGGAATCAATACCAAATATGTCTGTTAGGTCTTTTGCCAAGCTCCGTGATATACCAGTTATACAGCTATAAAAAGGAGTTGCCGTTTAAGACAACTCCTACTAATTCACTCTTTAAAAGAATTAAATGTCATCATACTTGAGACAGCTCAGTCAAAGCACCATTGCGATCTGCTTATTATCAATCAGTTTCTGCCCCGTCGTAATTGCTAACGTGTGTCATAACCTCTGACTCAAAATAGATGATTTCTATTTCCGGTGATTCATAATTCTCTTTCATTACGCGCAATCCTCCTCCAATTGTTGTAAATAGATTGTATCACTTTCCTATAAACTTTGTATCCAAATAGTCAAAAACAATCTTTCTGTCACAAATCTCCAGTGCTGCGGTACGGTGAGTTATAATGATGACTGTTCTATCCGTTAATGATCTTAGATTCTCCAGAAGTTTTTTCTCTGTTGATTCGTCAAGTGCACTCGTAGCTTCATCTAACAGAATTATAGGTGCCTCAGAAAAAATGGCACGGGCTATAGCGATTCTCTGCATTTGGCCCTCGGAAAGACCAGAACCGCGCTCACCGAGTACAGTATCAATTCCATTTTCGAGTTCAGAAACAAATCCGTAGGCACAAGAAATCATAAGAGTTTGTTTGATACGTTCATCATCAGTTGACCCGCTTCGGTCTGCAAAACTCACGATATCGCGTATCGATCCACTCATAAGTTTGTTGCCTTGCGGAACATAAGCAAACAAGTGATTCCATTCCTGTGTGAGTGTCTCTCTGACACCATCTTTCTTCTCAACATATCTTTCTCCACTATCAGGCTTATATATTCCCATCAATAATAGGAGCGCAGTAGTCTTTCCGCATCCGCTGTGACCTGTAAAAGCCACATACTCTCCCTTTTTGATAAACAGATTGAGATCCGCAACCGCAACCGGCATATCTGCTTTCGATATGTCCTTAACTGTGTTTGTCACAGGATAATATGTATAGGATACATTATCCAAACCAATGCCCGAAAAAGAATCACGATAGAATGCAGAAACAATTTCCCTGTCCTTTGGATTACTTATATTATCTTCATCAAACTTCTCTATCTCCATCAATCTTTCCGCACTGGCAATCATTTGATACCAGCGGGGCAGATAACCTGTTATGTTCACAAACGGTGATTGGATCTGTGTAATAAGTTGTGCAATAGCTGTCAGATTTCCAAAAAGAACCGTCCCGGTCAAAATACCATATGCACAGTATATAATCCCGAAAACATACATACCATCCAAAGCAATACCAAATCCAAAGTGGCAAATGTTGGAAAAAGCCGTTCTCTTCATACGGGCCTGCTTGTGCTCTTCTGCCTTTAATCTCTCTTCAGTCTCTGTCTGCCTTTCAGCTGCAAATGAACGGATTACGTTAAGACTGGCGAGCCGTTCCTGAAGGAAGACGCGAAGAGCACCATCTTTTTCCTGAACACTCTTATGGAATCTCTTCATACTTTTGCGGAAAGAAAAAGTGAGCAATCCCAATACAATCCCGAGCGGGAACATTATAAGAGCGAACCGGAGATCAAGAACTGTAAGCATTATAAGTGCCGACAATATCTTAACCGTCATTCCTATAAAACCAGGGATTATCTCAGTATAATTCTTTGCTACGACCGTTGTGTCACTGGTAAGTCTGGTTAACCATTCCCCGGAATGGACAGCAGTCACTCGTCCGAAATCTTTCCGGAGAATATTGCAAAAAAGCCTTTCCTTAAAAATGTTTTCAAAAGTGGCCCGTGAAAATTCAGATAGCCAGCTCGATGCAGCAACCAAAAACAGTTGAAATAGAACAAGCAATATAATGCTCAAAGCATTTTGGAAGAAAACATCAAACTTGCCGGCAACTGCACTATTTACAATGTCACGAAGAAACAAGGCGTACATAACTCCGCTTGCACCATTCAGACTATCAATGAGTATCAATGCAAGTATGTATGTTTTTTTTCCCGCAGGGACTTTATAAAGCCACTTTACCGTATTATCTTTCATTTTTTCAGTCTTCTTAACAAACTTTTAAACTTTATGATCATCACACGCACAGGATAAGTGATGCACCAAAACCGCACATAGAACTTATAACCGAAACTATTAAAGTCAACTTCTTTTCCTTGGCGTACAAGAGATGTGAGAACCCCAATTATCTGGGAATCCGTTATGCCATTCTCTTCATTAATCCGATTATCTCCGCGGATGACATAATCATTCTCCCTAACCTTTATAATACGGTGAAGAACATATCTTCCATCCGGCATTTTATACAACGGGATATCGTATTTTTTTAGACGCCCCTGCGGTCTTTCTATGATCAAAAGATCCCTGCCCTGCTTTATCAGCGGAAGCATGCTTGTACCGGAATTTTTATATATTATTCTTCCGCTGCGCTCGAGTTCATCCTCAAAACTGGCCATTCTAATTAATCCTGCAAATAACAATACATGATCACTGCATATTTATTCTATTTATTTTTGTATTCTTTCAATGCGTTGCATTCGTGTCTGATCGCCTCACGTTTTTCCCTGATTGCACGGCAAAGCCTTACTATCACACCGAAAGGATATAACAACGGGTTGTTATTTACAAATGGAACGGATTCGCTCATTAAATCAAGGGGAATAAATATGCGCTTGCAAATGTATGCCAATTTTGAACGTCTCCCAGAACTTTTATATTGTTCGTCAAGGCGGTTCTTCACAAAACCATTTATTGTGCCGTAAGTACCTGCTTTTATATATTTGTTCAGTAACCGATATTCGTCTTCGCTTAAATCTTCAATATATCCGCCTGTAAAAACTTTCAAAGCCAATGCCCGTCTCTCTGCTTCAAATCCGGCTATACCCAAAGATTCACACTGTTTAACAATGTACCCGAAATCAATATCGTTGCCCTTTTCTTTCAAATAAACATAACAGTCAAGGAGAGAACGGATACCCGTTCCCCCAAGAGTAAAATGTTTGTACTCGTGTGAAGTCATGTATATATAAAAGTCTTCATCTGAAAAGTGATATCCGAATACATTGTTTTCATCTTTTATCAGCCGGCTTTTAACATCACTATAATAATCATAGAACCCATAGAACCTGGAACCATGAGCATGACCATAAAGACCGGTATGCATTTCAAAACTGAGAACCGGTTCTTTTCCTTTATTATATACATCGCGGTAGCGTATACGGTAAGAAATTGTATTATATCCGCTATTCTCAAACAGTTCTTTTACATCAGCACGCCTTTCAGCATCAAACAGAATGTCATTATCAGCCATCTCACGCAAATAAGATTTAGGATAGTAATTCATAAGAATGATACCTTTAAGCGGCATATACCAAATATGTCTATTCTCCAATTTATTAAGAATTATGCCCCGTTCCAAATCAAATAAAGCACATTTTCGTATTGCGTTTAATTTTGCATTTATAAAATCTCTATCATTGATTCCAACCTTCTCGAGTTCATCACAAATCAAAGCGCGGACCGAATGTTTTTTAGCCATAAGGTAAAGATCATGAATGTCCATATTGCAAAAACGTGAACTGTCAGGGACAGTCCCGTTAACATTACAGGCAAGCAGATAAATCAACTCTTTCACTCGAGTGCACCAATCTTTTGCAGTTCTTCAATTACACGATCAACATCTCTTTCAATAACATCATCCGGCACTTCATAATGATCTTTCATGGTCATAATTACCTCTTCTCTAGTCGTCTCTTCTTTCAGAAGATCAACAATTACGCCAAGTGTCTTATTGCCTTTGATCATTCCCCTAAAATTGCCTGAAACAGGGACAAGATATGATTCATCAGCTGAATTATGTATCAGAAAGTCTTTTTTTAATTTCATAACAATATACCGATTGGATCAATTCTGAAGTATCGCAAACTTAAGTGTTGCCTTGACAGCTACCTTTCCGTCAACAGTCGCAACTGCTTCACCAAGACCTACAGGGCCTTTAACTGCAGTGATCCTTGTCTCAAGTCTTACAGTATCTCCGGGAACGATAGCTGCCTTGAACTTACAGTTGTCGATTCCTGCAAATACAGCGATCTTACCCTTGAAATCTTCTTTTGAGAGGATCGCAACAGCACCGGTCTGAGCAAGAGCTTCAACCGTGATAACTCCCGGAACGATAGGATACTCAGGGAAATGACCTCTGAAGAAATACTCATCATATGTGAAATTCTTATAAGCGATAGCATATTCACCCGGAACATAATCCTCAACCTTGTCTATGAGAAGGAACGGATGTCTGTGAGGGATAATCTTCATGATCTCTGTAGTGGTAAGTGCATTTGCCATAACTGAGTCTCCTTTTTACTCTGCTGAGCTGTTATTCCTCAAACTTCTTAACTATCATCGAGGCGTTGTGTCCGCCGAATCCGAGATTGTTAGTCATAGTATAAACTATATTGCGGTTTTTTGGTTCATTAAATGTGTAATCCAGATCCATCTCGCCTTCTGTCTCTTTCGAGCCTGCGGTAACATGAACGAATCCGTCCTGTATGGACTTAACGCAGGTTATAAGCTCAACACCGCCGGCACCGCCCAGAACATGGCCGATCATTGACTTTGTTGAGTTGATGGAAATGTTGTAGATGTCTTCCTTGAACGCATATTTCATTGCGCGTGTCTCGAAAAGATCGTTGTGGTGGGTCGAAGTACCGTGAGCATTGATGTAGTCAATGTCAGAGGGCTTTATTCCGGCTTCCCTCATGGCGATTATCATTGCCTCGCCTGCACCGCTTCCGTCTTCTGCAGGTGAA
>JAIKYD010000028.1 GCA_024683485.1 Saccharofermentans sp.
GCAGAGACCGATACCCTCAGCACCGAGCTCACGGGCCTTCTTAGCATCGTTAGGTGTATCAGCGTTTGTACGTACTTCGAGTCTCTTGAACTCGTCAGCCCACTTCATGATGCGGCCGAAGTAACCGTTGTTAGGATCAGCGTCTACCTGAGCGATAGCACCGTCATAGATCTTACCTGTAGAACCATCGAGGGAAATGATGTCACCTTCCTTGAATGTCTTACCGGCAAGTGTGAACTGCTTATTAGCTTCGTCCATAGCGATCTCGCCGCATCCGGATACGCAGCACTCACCCATACCTCTTGCTACAACCGCAGCGTGTGATGTCATACCGCCTCTAACTGTGAGGATACCCTCAGCGGCCTTCATACCTGTGATATCTTCAGGAGATGTCTCGAGTCTTACAAGGACTACCTTCTCTCCTCTGTCATGCCATGCTACAGCATCATCTGCTGTGAATACGATCTTACCGCAGGCAGCTCCCGGAGAAGCGCCTAAGCCCTTGCCGATTGCCTCTGCTGCCTTGAGAGCTGCAGGGTCGAACTGAGGGTGAAGGAGTGTATCGAGGTTACGGGGATCGATCATTGCAACTGCTTCCTCAGGTGTTCTCATACCTTCGTCAACCAGGTCGCAAGCGATCTTCATAGCAGCCTGAGCTGTTCTCTTACCGTTTCTTGTCTGGAGCATGTAGAGCTTACCGTGTTCAACTGTGAACTCCATGTCCTGCATGTCTCTGTAGTGCTTCTCAAGTGTCTCACAAACCTGTGTGAACTGAGCGAATGCTTCAGGGAACTTCTGCTCCATCTCAGCGATCTTCATAGGAGTACGAACGCCTGCAACAACATCCTCACCCTGTGCGTTTGTAAGGAACTCACCGAAGAGACCCTTCTCACCTGTGGCAGGGTCACGTGTGAAAGCAACACCTGTACCGCAGTCGTCACCCATGTTACCGAATGCCATTGACTGAACGTTAACAGCTGTACCCCATGAATAAGGGATGTCGTTATCTCTTCTGTAAACGTTAGCTCTCGGGTTGTCCCAGCTTCTGAATACAGCCTTGATAGCGCCAACGAGCTGTTCCTTAGGATCTGTCGGGAAGTCAGAACCGATCTTTGCCTTGTACTCAGCCTTGAACTGTGAAGCGAGTTCCTTGAGATCATCAGCTGTAAGCTCTACGTCCTGCTTAACGCCTCTCTCAGCCTTCATCTTGTCGATGAGTTCTTCGAAATACTTCTTGCCGACTTCCATAACAACGTCGGAATACATCTGGATAAATCTTCTGTAGCAGTCCCAAGCCCATCTGGGGTTATTGGACTTTGTAGCGATAACATCAACAACCTGCTCATTAAGACCGAGGTTAAGGATCGTGTCCATCATGCCAGGCATGGATGCTCTTGCACCGGATCTTACGGATACGAGGAGCGGGTTCTCAAGATCACCAAACTTCTTGCCGGTGATCTCCTCGAGCTTAACGATGTACTCCATAACCTGCGCCATGATCTCATCATTGATCTGACGTCCGTCTTCGTAGTACTTGGTGCATGCCTCTGTGCTGATCGTGAATCCCTGAGGAACAGGAAGACCGATGTTTGTCATCTCAGCAAGGTTGGCACCCTTACCGCCGAGGAGTTCGCGCATGTTGCCGTTGCCTTCGGTGAACAGGTAAACATACTTTGTCATTCTTTTATTCCGCCTTTCATTTATTGAATTCTGTTTTTGTTTCTCATATGGCTTTCAACCGTTTGAAATCTATCTTATCTATTGTATCAGATATAGTTCTTAGAAATCGAACTTGTCACTGAAAAATTCATCGAGTTTGTCGATCGGGAATCTGATGTTGCCGGGCTCATACTCGACATTCTTCATTGAGTCTCTTTCTCTGATCGTTACACAGCCGTCGTTCTCGGAATCGAAGTCGTAAACAACGCAGTAAGGAGTTCCGATCTCGTCCTGTCTTCTGTAACGCTTACCGATGCTCTGTCTGTCGTCGAGCTCGCACATGTATTTTTTCGAGAGCTTCTCGAAAATAGGCTGAGCCTTATCAGTAAGCTTCGCAGAAAGAGGAAGCACACCGATCTTGACAGGAGCAAGGAACGGATGGAAGTGCATTACCGTTCTGACGTCACCGCCCTCGAGTTCCTCCTCATCGTATGCGGAACAGAGGAATGCGAGCGTAACACGGTCAGCACCAAGTGACGGCTCGATAACATAAGGAATATACTTCTCATTCTTGTTCGGATCGAAATATGTGAGATCCTGCTTGGAGAATTCCATATGCTGCTTGAGATCGTAATCAGTACGGTCTGCAATACCCCAGAGTTCGCCCCAGTCAGTGAACGGGAAAGCAAACTCGAAGTCAGTAGTTGCTCTTGAATAGAAAGCAAGCTCTTCCTTCGCATGATCTCTTGTACGGAGTTCCTCCTCCTTTATTCCGAGACCGATGAGCCAATCGTGGCAGAACTTCTTCCAGTAATCAAACCACTCAAGGTCAGTACCAGGTTCACAGAAGAACTCCAGCTCCATCTGCTCGAATTCTCTTGTACGGAAGATAAAGTTTCCCGGAGTGATCTCGTTGCGGAAAGACTTGCCGATCTGGCAGATTCCGAACGGGATCTTCTTTCTTGCCGAACGCTGAACGTTAGCAAAATTTACGAAAATACCCTGAGCTGTCTCAGGTCTTAAATAAACCTCATTTGTGGAATCCTCGGTAACACCGATGAATGTCTTGAACATAAGGTTGAACTTACGGATATCTGTGAAGTTGTGACCGCCGCATACAGGACAGGGAATGTTCTTCTCCCTGATGTAAGCAACCATCTCTTCAGGACTCATACCCTCAACAGGAACATCCTCAATACCGTTCTCTTTATTCCAATCCTCAACAAGGTTATCTGCTCTCTGACGTGCCTTGCACTGCTTGCAGTCAATGAGTGGATCAGAGAATCCTCCGACATGGCCTGAAGCGACCCATGTCTTGGGGTTCATGATTATTGCTGCATCAAGTCCTACATTGTAGGGACTCTCCTGGACGAACTTCTTCCACCATGCGGCCTTAACATTATTCTTTAACTGGACACCCAACGGGCCGTAATCCCAAGCATTAGCAAGACCACCGTAGATGTCGGAACCCGGATATACGAAGCCCCTTACCTTTGCAAGGGAAACTATCTTATCCATTGTTTTCTCTACTGCCATAATAGTTCTTTATCTCCCTTGCACTTATTCTTCGTCTTCTGTCTCAGGCTCTTCTTCGCCTTCATAAACAGCTTCCTCTTCCTCATCGGAAGAACCGCCTGCAAGAGCATCAATAAGGTCATCAAGACCTTTGGAATTGAGACCGCCTGCAGCAGACATTCTTTCTGCTCTTTCTTCTTCGAGCATCTTTCTTCTGTTCTCGGCTTCTTCTCTTCTTCTGATCTTCTCTTCTCTCGTGATCGGAATAACTGCCTCATCCTCAACATCACCCTTTACAGCAACAACTTTATCAGCTGCTACTTCACGGCATGCAAGGGATACAACGTTTGCAGCACCATCGTCATCAATCATGGGCTGTGCACCGTCTGTCAGTTCTCTGGCACGCTTGCTTACCAATACAGTAAGGTCATAAGGACTTGCCGACTTCTCTTTGAGTTTCTCGATTGAAGGATCTGTTAACATCTTTTTACCTCTCTTCTCATTTATTCAAGTTCTTTAGCTGTGTTTATATTCTTCGAAGCCTTAAGCTTTTCCGCGGTGATTATCGCAAGTATATTCCTTGCAGCGCTCTCAACATTGTCATTGGTGACTATATATTCGAATTCCCCGGCACGTTTGATCTCGGCTCTTGCCTGTTCCATTCTTTTCCGGATCTTCTCCTCGGTCTCGGTGCCTCTTCCCCTTAATCTGTTCTCGAGTTCTTCCATTGATGGAGGAAGAATAAATATCGTGACTGTATCTACATCAAACTTGCGGTTAAGTGCGAGACTTCCTTCTATAGTTATATCGAAAAGAACATCCTGACCTTTGCCGACCATCTCTGCCAGAGGCTCTGCAGGCGTACCGTAGTAGTTATCAACATACTTGTCATACTCTACGATCTTGCCGTCTCTTATCATCTGCTCGAATTCTTCAGTTGTTCTGAAATAATACTCAACTCCGTCTTTCTCCTGCCCTCTCGGAGCTCTCGTCGTCACGGAGATTGAATGCCCCACACTTCCGGGATTAGCCTGTTCCAGAAGTTCCTCAACTCTCGCAAGGACTGTGCCCTTTCCAACACCTGAAGGGCCTGAAACTGCTACGATCAATCCTCTGAAATCACTCATTCCAGCATCTCCTTTATCTCTGCTGTGGCAAGTGCGGATGTGAGTATAAGCCCGCTGTCCGTAACTATAACCGACTTGCACTTCTTGCCTGCACAGCAGTCGACCAGCATTCCTCTGTCCTTGGAATCCTGCATCATGCGTCTTACTGGTGAGGACTCTGCGGCAGCAACGCATATAATGCGCGAAGCCTGTGCTATATTGCCGAAGCCAATGTCGATAAATCCTGATGCCATCTTCTGCCTTTCAGTTATACGAGATTCTGTATCTGTTCCCTGATCTCTTCAACAAGATTCTTCATCGAAAGAACCCTTGAAGTGATCTCTATATCATTTGCTTTGCTTCCTGTCGTATTGACCTCACGGTTGATCTCCTGAACCAGGAAATCCATCTTCTTTCCAACCGTTCCTTCATCAGCCAGGATCTTTCTGGCCTGTGAAAAGTGTGAGGACAGTCTTGCCATCTCTTCATCAATAGCACACTTGTCTGCAAATATGGCTACCTCAGCTGCAAGACGGTTATCATCGTAGAATTCCCGCTGATCGCTGGTAAGGATCTCGTTGATCCTTGCGCTAAGCTTCTGTTTATATACTTCTATCACTTCAGGGGATCTTGCTGTGACTTCACCTCTCAGAACCTCAAGAGAATCGATCTTTGTAAGTATCGATGCTACGAGGTTGTCCCCTTCCCTCTTCCTCATTGAAAGCATTCCGTCTATTGCAATATTCAGTGTCTCGAGAAGTTCCCTGCTTGCAGCTTCCTCATCGATCTCATTCTGGGTAACGCTCAGCACATCCTGCATTGTTGCTATTCTCGCAACGCCGAAATCATCTTCTCTTCCGGTAACCGCGCTTATCGCCTTGGCGGCTTCGGAATACTCTTTGGCAAGTCCGGAATTAACGGTAACTATCTGACCGGATTCACCCTGGTCATCATAGTTGATAAAGACATCGATCTTGCCTCTTAACAGTCTGTCAGTTATTACGCGACGGATCTCGCTGTCAAGATAGTTAAACATCCTTGGCATCCTGATCGAAATATCGCAAAATCTGGAATTAACTGATTTGATCTCAATACTGTATTTTCTGGTATCAAATACTTTCTCGCCACGGCCAAAGCCTGTCATCGAGTATGCCATGTGATTACGTCACCTCAGATTCAGAAATAGACAAAAAAGAGCCTGCCGCATAAAGGAATATCCCCTAAGCTTAGGCTCGCAAATTATTATATATTATTATATAAAGTATGTCTATCAAAACAATTTTATGTATCCCGCAAACGCCTTATTTCATTGCGTTTGCGGACTCGAAATTTTTTTACCCCCGTCAGTTCACCTGCCGAGATAAAGGTTCATCATGGCTATTACCGATGCCACTGTTCCGGCAGCGAAAACAAGCAGACCTGCCGATCTGACAACGCCGGCACGCGCCGTCAGCTTTTCGAGACTCTTCGGCTCGAGTTTGGAACTCAGGAATTCAACAAGACTCACAAACAGCATGATTATAAGCGGTGCAGCAGGTCTGAAGTATCTTCCCTGAACACCCATGATGAGAATATAGTCAACCGGGGTATCGTGAAGCAGCATGGCAGGGGTGCCGATAAAGAACAGCAGAATAGCAGCAACAAAAGAGACAGCCTGAGGTCTAGTAACTTTTGATACCTTTTCCGATGCGATAACACTGACAACAGTTGCGGTCAGGATAATGACAATAATGGCAACAGGAATTGCCTCTTCATTCCATCCTTCGCATCTTCCAACACTGTCTGTAATGATCTCACCGGAGAAATAACACAGTGTAAAGAAGCACATCATAAGATACTTAAAAGGATGATACAGAGCAAAATCAGCTGAGAAAAAGCCATCCCCGCCGGTTAACTGGAAGAGCTGTTCCCCACTTGGCTTAAGCAGGACATTGCTTACAAGAATGCCTGCAAACGCTGCGGCGGCAAGAATAAACGGAAGAATATTCCTGCGGCTTTTTAACGGCTTTGCAAGAAGCATAAATACAACAGGGATAAGGATAACATAAGCACCGCCTTTGACACTTCCCACTAAGAAAAACCATATGATCGCTTCTATGATATTCTTTGTGGTCCGGGAATCCTCATCTTCCTTGAAACAATACAACTGCGCAAATGAACAGATAACATATGTCAGCACGGGACCGTCATAACTGAATGCCGTAATGTAACATAGCGACATAGGAAAGAGCGATACAAGTGTCAGAAGATAAGCAACATTTTGAGACTTGACCTTTCTTATCGAACGCCATGTCAGGAAGACAAACAGCACACCCTGCAAATATCTTGCAAGATGAATAATATACATCGGCGAAAGCCTCATAAGTCTTCCTAACGCGAGGCCTGCAGAAAGAGGGAGATAATTAAATATTCCGTAGAAGAGCATGTAAGAGTAGTCTGCTCCGTCAGAAGGAACCATAGCGGTCTTATCAGCAGATACAAAAATATCATTGTTCAACACAACAGGAAGATAAATATCTCCTGCCGGATTAGGCCTGTATCCTCCATCGTAAACAAACCTCTTCCATGAACCTCTGAAAAATTCAACATCACATTCACGAGCAATCCAGCCGGAACCCTTGCCGAGCAGGATATTAGAGAACCTGTATGCCGCCTGGAAATGCGCATCTGAATCATGTGCAGTCCATGCCGGGAATAACACAGGATAGACACCGAGCCCGAGTGTTATTGCTCCGATAAGATAGAACTTGGAAGGCGTGAGATTGTCTGTCAGAAATGCAAAGCTTACGAAGAAAACAAACAAAGCCGTAAACAAAGTAACATACGCAAAGATCATTCCGTTTGGACTGCCGTTTTTATACAAATGCAGATCCACAGTACCGCCGTCTTCCATGGGTTCGATAGCCTTGTAGACCAGTGGTGATTCAAGCATTATGCGAAGCACATCAGTGCCTGTGTTTTTTATCGTAAGTTTATAGTAGTCTTCAGATATTTTAGAGACATTGCCTTCGTATTCTTTCGAAGGTGAATCAGCAAAAATATCGAAGCCTATCTCATCAAATTCAGTGAAAGACCTGAACTTTACTTCTATGCTCCCGCCCGGTTCAACCTCAACCGCACCAACCGGACTCTGAGGTCTGAAGATCGCAGTCTTATCAGGAAAAACAGGCTTGAAGATGAACATCAAAAGTACCGCAGCAGCTGCAAGAACAAGAGACGTGATAACGGCTCTCGGAGGTTTGCTTAGATAGTTCTTCAATCCTGACAGTCTCATATGATCTTCACAGGCTTAAAACCAACATAATCAGCTGAAGCGCAAATAAATTCCGTACCCTCAAAATCACCTTCAAAAACCTTCTTGTGCGCTTTTCCGTGAAGGTGCCCGTAAACACAGATATCAATGCCGCCTTCCGCCATCATTTCCGCAAATTCAGTAAAATCCTGTTTGGCTGTAACAGGCGGATAGTGGATCATCATAATATGCTTTTTAGCGTGATCCGGATCAACCTTGCCGAGTTCTTCAATACATAGCTTTATCCTGGATTTCTCACGCTCATATATCTTTCTGTTGTCAGAGCCTTCGATACTCTCCTTGGTCTCGATCATCCAGCCTCTGGTACCTGTGACCAGACAGTCATCCGCATCAACGACATTTGTCCTGATAAAGAAAAGATTATCAAATCCTTTATCCCGGAGAACGTTTTCCATTTTCTTCAAAGTAGTCCACCAGTAATCGTGATTACCGCGTGACAGAAGCTTGCGTCCGGGCAGCTCTGAAATAAACCTGAAATCCTCTTCTGCCTGCTCGATATAAGTTGCCCATGAAATGTCACCCGGAATAAGCACAGTATCAGAGCAGGTAACTGTCTCAGTCCAGTTATCCCTGACCCTTTCAATATACTCTCCCCAGGACTGCCCAAACACCTCCATCGATTTGTCGGGGTTGCTTAGGGACAGGTGAAGATCTGCCAGCGCAAATATCGACATTAATTCTCCCTGTGGAAATACCGGTATATTGCAGCAGCGTCTTTCTCAGTTATGCCTTTTGCTTCCTTGAGTTCTTCTGCCGAGGAATTTTCCACGGCTTTTATTGTACCAAAATGCGAGAGCAGAATCTTGCGTTTGGCAGGACCGATACCTTCGATATTCTCAAGTTTGTACTTAATATTTCTCTTACCTGCCAGCTTATGCTGGTATGAGATCGCAAAACGGTGGACTTCATTCTGAACAGTCGTCAGGAATCTCAGAAGACCCATCTCACTGTCAGTTAATGTCCGTCCTTCAAGTCTTATCTCTCGCCCGTCCTCGAAAACTATCCCGGCAGTCTTATGCCTGTCATTCTTGACCATTCCGGCAAGATAGATATCCTCTGTTCCCTTGATGCTCCTGACAACAGAAGCGACAGCTTCAAGCTGCCCTTTGCCTCCGTCAACAAGGATAATATCAGGATATTTGAATCCGTCGTCCTCATTATGGGAGAATCTCCGTTCCAAAGTCTCCCTCATAGACTGATAATCGTCCTGGGATTCGACTCTCTTCATCCTGAAAAGCCTATACGCCTGTTTGTCCGCCCTTCCGTCTTTGAAGACGACCATTCCCGCACAGATATCGTCATTGCCAAGATTCGAGATATCGAAAGATTCCGCCCTCGAGAGCTTTCCTTCAGGTGCACCGAGGAGTTCCTCCAGATATCTGAGCGGAACGGAAGGATCCGCATTTGCAGCCCCTCCCCTTAATATCCTTCTGACCATCATTTCGCGCGCATTGGCACCTGCAAGATTGGATAATTCACGAAGTTCTCCACGCTCGGCTACATGAAGTCTGCAGTTTTTTCCGAGCTTTTCCGTCAGTGTCTTCTCGATAAAACTCTGATCCTCTTCCTCCATCCTGTATGGCACAAGGATCAATGGCGGAATAAACGGTGCATTCTCGTAATACTGCAGAATAAAGTTCTTCAGTATCTCTTCCTTGTCCTCGTCTTCACCGGCAAAGAAATATGTCGAAGAACCTACTATCCTTCCCTGTCTCAATTCGAGTTTCCGGACACATGTCTCACCGCAGTCCGAATAAAGTCCTATTGCATCTACATCACGTTCGATATCAAGATAGACTCTCTGGTTCTGACGGATCGCACGGAGAGCATACAGTCTGTCCCTCATCGCACTCGCCTTCTCGAATTCCAGGTTTTCAGAATAAGCCTCCATCTGAGTCCTGATATCGCTCTCAATGCCGTCATATTTACCTTCGAAAAACTGAACTATCTGATCCACCATGCTGCGGTAGTCTTCACTCTTAACCGTACCCAGACACGGGGCCATGCACTTGCCGATGTGATAGTTAAGACAAGGTCTCTCTTTGCCTATATCTCTCGGAAAAACCTTCTTGCAGCGCTTGAGAGGGAATATGTCAGATATGGCTTTCAGCACTTCAAAACAGTCCGAACCCATGTAAGGACCATAATATCTCGCGCCTTTTTTACGGGCCTCGGGATCAGGTCTGAAAGCCTTGAAGACCCTCGGATATGCTTCATTCAAAGTTATGCAGATGTACGGGTATCCCTTGTCGTCTCTTAAAAGGATGTTGTATTTGGGCTGATATCTTTTTATCAGGTTGTTCTCTAGCAGCAATGCCTCAGGTTCTGAACCGACAACTGTGTATTCAAAATCCGCGACATGGGATACCATTGCCCTGACCTTCGGACTTGATATCGTTCCGCCTCCGAAATAACTCTTCAGTCTGTTCCGGAGTTTCTTCGCTTTTCCCACATAAATAACACAGCCCGAAGAGTCCTTCATAAGGTACACTCCGGGGCTTAACGGGACAGTGTCCAGCCTGGCGTCAAATTTACCGGCGGGCATTACACTGCTATCTTAGGATTCTTAAGATGGGCGAGAAGCGCATCGCAGGCTTCTTTCTCATCGTCGCCGTTTGCTTCTATCTCGATCTCGGCGCCGTTCTCGATTCCGAGGGACATAACACCTAAAAGACTCTTTGCGTTTGCTCTTCTTCCGCTGCGGACAATATAGATTGTGCTGTGAAACTGTGATGCCTTCTGGATCATGACCGCAACGGCCTTCATCTGCAATGCATCTTCACAATCAAAAACAATCTTTTCTGTAGTCATAGTTTAGGAACACCCCTCATAAAATACGTCATAAGTATATTTTTGCCTCTTTCGAAAATCAACCAAAAACAAGCCAAAGTGTCTAATTTCGACTATTTAACCCAAATGAGAAAAATTTGGCAAAACCTTTTGTTAAAAATATCAATCAGAGTTCCAGACTCATCAGGACAGCATCCTTGCCGTCACAATAATATCCGCGTCTTTTGCCGTATTCCGTAAAACCGGCCTTCCCATACAGTGCAATTGCCGGAACATTTCCGGATTCAACTTCCAGGAAGACTTTCACGATCCCACGCTTCCTGAGAAGCATCAAAAGCTCGTTCATTAGTATTGATGCAAAACCTTTTCCCCTGTATGCCATGTCAGTAACTATATTGCCAATATTGCATTCATCGAGCACTGTTTCAGCACCGGCATAACAGACGATCTTATTACCTGATAATGCAACAAGGCAGAGTTTATTCTGATCACTGATAAGTCTTTCAAATTCCTCTCTCGCCCACGGGTGAATGATCGAGCCATGCTCGAGTTCCATTATCCTGTCTATATCTCCGGATACAGCTTCCCTGATAACCGCATCATCCATTCTTCTTAAGCCGCTCCGCCTGTGAGACTGCACAATACGAGGCCTTCAGATCACGGGCATCGATCATCACGCCTTTTGAAAAAGCTGACAAAGCCACGCCCTTCGGCATAATTGCAGCACCCGGTGCATAGTATATATTCAGAGTTGACTTTGCCTTCTCGAACGCCTTCTTCATAACGGTCGCGCCACTCCCGACCACGATAATCTGGCGTCTTTTGCCGTAAATGATCTCAGGTATCTTAGCGATCTTCGATACCAGATCATCAGCATCATACGCATTCTCAGGCAGCAGTGCCTTGAGCGTATCGTCCTCGGCTGCCTGCGCGAAAACCCTGTTATTACGCGCATCTATAGCAGGAACGATCAACGTCTCCTCCCTTGGTGTCATCGTCACATTCTCACACGATCTTGCCAAGGCTTCAGTTGAGGAAACAGCTATGCACTTCTTTCCGGAAGCAAGTGCCATGCCCTTTACCGCTGAAAGACCGATCCTTATACCGGTGAACGAACCAGGTCCGACAGTAACAGCATATCCGTCAAGGTCTTCATGCTTCATGCCTGCCTTTAACATGATCCTGTGAACCAGCGGCATAAAAGTCTCGGAATGCGTTAGTGTCTCAAACGAGAGTTCATAGCAGATATCTTTGCCGTCTTCAAATATCCCGGCACTGCAATTGCTGTTTGATGTATCACATACGAGTAATCTCATTCTTCCTTCTCCGCTCCGGCTCTCTTAATTGCTTCTTCAATCCGTGCCGAATATCTGTCACTGCAGCTGCACCCGAAGTGTCTGGTGCTTCCGTCTCCGGTTATCGTCATCCTTACAGTATTGTCAGGCAGAATATCATCGATAATATCACTCCATTCAATGACGCATACACCGCCTCTGTAAAAATACTCGTCAAGTCCGCTCATGAGAAAGTCTTCGGTTCCTGAGAGTCTGTATGTATCGAAATGGAACAGCATCAGCCTTCCGCCTTCATACTCATTAACGATAGTGAAAGTAGGACTCGACACATGAGCCGTTGACCCAAGACCATCAGCAATTCCCCTCGTAAGGCAGGTCTTTCCTGCACCGAGATCACCTGTCAGAGCGATAACGTCGCCGCCGCAAAGCACCTTGGCAAGTTCAAAGCCAAAGAGTTCTGTCTGTTCCGGAGATGTGGTCATAAACCTGATCATGTATTGGTAATCCTTTTCGTACTGCGTAGTAATTGTACATTCAAGAAAGATAAATAGCAAAAGGCCGCCCGAATTGGACGGCCTTCGATTCTTTTTGCAAACCGCAATAATAACGATTAACGCTTTGAGAACTGTGAAGCCTTTCTTGCTTTCTTGAGACCCGGCTTCTTTCTCTCCTTCATACGTGCATCACGTGTAAGGAATCCGCTCTCCTTGAGAACTGCCTTGTAGCTCTCCTCATCAGCTTCAACCAAAGCTCTGGAAATACCGTGACGGATAGCACCGGCCTGACCGGAAATACCGCCGCCTGTAGCCTTAACGATAATATCGAACTTGTCCTCTGTCTGTGTAGCTGCAAGAGGCTGGCGAACGATGAGCTTCAATGTATCAAGACCGAAGTAATCATCGATATCCTTGCCGTTGATTGTGATCTTGCCCTTACCGGGAACCAGACGAACGGCTGCTACTGCGTCCTTACGACGGCCTGTGCCGTAATAATATACTTTGCTGCTTGTTTTCTTTGCTGCCATTATCAGTAGTCCTCCGATTAGAATGTGTAAACTTCAGGCTTCTGAGCTGCCTGCTCGTGCTCGGGGCCGGCATAAACGTGAAGCTTTCTGAACATCTGACGGCCTAAAGAGTTCTTGGGGAGCATTCCCTTAACAGCGAGCTCTACAGCCTTCTCAGGGTTCTTTGCCATCAAAGTACGGTAGTCGATCTCCTTCATTCCACCCGGGAATCCAGAGTGATGACGATAAAGCTTATCGTCAAGCTTCTTACCTGTAAGAACTACCTTGGAAGCGTTGATTACGATTACATTATCTCCGGTATCAAGGAAAGGAGTATATGTGGGCTTGTGCTTGCCTCTTAAGAGTCTGGCAACCTCTGTAGCCAGACGTCCGAGAACCATGCCCTCAGCGTCGATTACGAGCCATTTCCTTTCTATTGAATCCTTGGTTGCAACATATGTAGCCATGTGTCTTTCTCCTTGAAATTCATTGATTCTTCTAATATTCCGAATGCTTATATAAGCAAAAAGAACAGGCCTGCTCTTGAGCAAGCCTGCATATAATAACCGCCATTTACGGGTATGTCAACAATTTTCGCGAAAAAACTTGAAGAATTCTCCCGAATTCTTCGAAAATCGCCTTTTTTCGCGTTTAATTAACCATCCTTCTGTACACAATGGTCAGAATCTTATCAGCACCGTCAGTAGTGATCTGAACTGCTGTATCACCTGAAACAAAAAGCATACCGTAAACATCTTCCTGAGAAGGTGTTCCGAATACTGCCTTTGCTGCATCCGGCTTGTCACCTGTATGAATGCCGTCGCAGTCGATAAGAGGATTCTCTATCTCAACGCCCTCAATAAGTTCAGCGCCATTCTCTTCATATGTGTAGATCAGGAATTCCGGATATGTGTAAACAGTAGACATTCCCTGACCTGCACATGAAGCTCCCTGGAATACATCTTCAGGGTCGCCGAACGCATCAAGAACAGGACCAGCCGGAGCGCCTGGTACGACATCATAACCCTTATAGCTGAACTTGTATCCACCGGAAACTGCGCCTGAGTCAGCAGCGGTATTCTCAACTGCGATCTGTGTCTGTCCGCCACTGATCTTTACAGCTTCAGCTGTCTGTCCTGATGTCTCCTGACTGCTGCATCCTGCAAAGACTGCTGCTGCCAGGCATAAGCCTGCCATTGTTGTAACGATTCTTGATCTTTTCATTTCTCTTTCTCCTTTTAAACTATTCCTATTATCTTTATCCATATATTACATCCTAATGCTTATCCGCTCTTACAGGGCGGGATAAACAACCGAAGTAATATAATACATTAAATCAGTTAGTGTCAATATTCTTCCCGTTTCAAGCCGCATCCTGTCCGGTTTTACCTTCCGGTGTCTGAACAGGTTCCAAAGTCGGTTCAGGATCATCTTCCGGAGCAGGTGAAGGTTCCTCAGCCGGTGTAGGTTCCGGTGCTTCCGTTGGTGTGGGCTCAGGTGTATCCGTTGGTTCCGGTGCCTGTGTCGGCGGAACTTCTGTGGGCGTGGATGTAGCTTCCGGTTCGGGAGTCGGTGTCGGAGAAACCGTCGGAGTCGCAGTCGGCGCCGGTGTTTCCGTCGGAGTTGCAGTCGGTTTGGGTGTAGCCGTTGGCTTTGGTGTTGCTGTTGCAGTCGGTTTTGGAGTTGCTGTAGGCGTTGGAGTGGCCGTAAGCTTCGGTGTAGGTGTCGGTGAAGGCATAAAATATTCTGAACCGCCAGCACGTTCCGGATAAAGTGACCCGTCATACTGGTGGCGGTAATCGTCTATCTCGTCATCAGTACACATAAAATATACGCCTGGATGATCAAGGAAAGTCGTTGCATCGCAATGATACCATGCGCCGTTGAGCTTTACGAGGTTCCAGAAATGGCCATTGCCGTACACGGGATATCTTGTAACCATCATGTTTGGGATCCCGGCCTGGTCAAGGAGCATTTTCGCGCAGCTGAAGAAAACATAACAGTCACCGCTCCGTCTTGAGAATCCTCTGTATGCAGCTGCTTCATAGGTCTGATAATAACCTACTGTCTGATAGTAAATATTCGAATGTACCCAGTTGAAGATTGCCCTGGCAGTCTCAACTTCATTATCTTTCTGGAGACCTGCCAGTATGTTTGAAGCCAGATTGTATGCATCCTGTGAGTTGTTTGTAAAGTAAGCGTATTGTGAATCCCAGTCCACGTCTTCAGCTTTTTCCTCTTCAGGGTTCTCCGGTATAGTAACCTTGATCTTTATCTTGGCAGTGCCGATGTTTCCGGCTTTATCAATTGCACTGTATGTGATCACATATTCGCCGGTCTTAGCGTAATTTACTTTGGAATCATCGACTTTAAGCACTGGCTCAGGATCGCAATCGTCAGTGACGGTAACACCCTTAAACAGATTCAGATCGTGGGGATCATCACCTATCTCAATGTCATGGGTACCCTTTATTACAGGCGGAGTATGATCATCGATAATAATAAACGGAACCTGAATGACAGTGCTGTTGCCGTAAACATCGGTAACGCTTACAGGAACATCAAAATCTCCACCCTTTTTAAATTCGGGTGTCCCGTTAAGATATTCGACACTGGCAATACCTGAAAGGTCATAGAGGTTACAAACACAGGCTTCAGCCTCCGGCATCTTCCAATCCATATAAAATGACTGGGGAACAGCATCCCCCACAGGAGCCGTATGATCCTCTATCCGTAATATTACGTCTTTCTCGGGAACCTCATTATATTTCACCTTAAGCTGATAAACTGCCGGTACATTTGTATCTATTCCGGTTATGTCGCTGACAAATTCTGCACCATCAGGAAGATCATTAAAGAAATCGCTGATGTTAATGGCAGAACCGGCTTCTATCGTAACTTCTTCCCTAAGGTTACTATCTGCTTCCCCGGGATTATTGTCTGCTTTCTTGAAAAAACATGATGCAGATACCGTTGCGATGGCAGCGAAAACCAAAACCGCTACAAATATTCCAATTATCTTTTTCATACTACATGTAATCTATATGCTGAATCAGCAAAACAAAGTTGACTATATCCATCCGTTGGCTATAGTCAACTAAGTCTATTTCTTACGTTTCAGATAAATCTCCATCACCCGGACCATCAGAAGATGTGGGCGCGACAGTATCTTCCGGAACCGGAGTAGGAGTATCCGTAGGCACAGGAGTATCTGTTGCCACAGGTTCCGGAGTCGGTGTATCCGTCACTTCAGGTGCCGGAGTATCGGTAGCCGCAGGAGTAGTTGATACTTCAGGCGACGGAGCCGGTGTCGGCGTATCTGTAGACGGTGCACCAGGTGTTACCGAAGGAGACGGTGTTGCAGATACCTCAGGAGAAGGTGACGGTGATACCGAGGGTGATACAGACGGAGAAGGCGATACCGACGGAGACGGTGATACCGAAGGTGTCGGAGTTGCCGTAGGTGTAGGTGTCGATGTAGCCTTGAAATTCTTTGATCCGCCGGCACGCTCAGGGTAAAGCGATCCATTAAACTGATGGTATCTGTCATCTATCTCATCGTCAGTACACATAAACCAGATGCCCGGATGGTCACTGTAACCTTCAGTAGCATCGCAGTGGTACCACTGACCATTGAGGTTTACGAGGAGCCAGAAATGAATATTTCCGTTATATGCAGGTGAACGGTCAACTCTCATATTGGATATGCCTGCAGCATCAAGCAAAAGTTTGCAGCATGCATAATAGACATAGCAGTCTCCATTCTTCTGAGTGAATCCTCTGTATGCAGCGCTTTCCAAAGAACGCTCACCTGAAAGGAGTCTGAACCAGAGATTGTCGTGTACCCAGTTGAAGATAGCTCTTGCAGTCTCGACATCGCTTCCCCTGCGGAGACCTGAAACGATCTTGTCAGCAAGCGCATAAGGATCTCCGTCTCCTACATAGTATGTACCCTCATCGTCACTTGACGTGTTGGCTGCAGCAGCCTCTTCAGGCATTTTTATCGTTAACTTCGCATTAGCTGTGGAAATGTTCCCTGCCTTATCGATCGCCTTATAAACAAGTTCGTATGTTCCGCCCTTGGTATAGTTTACCTTGGAATCATCAACCTTGATCACAGGATCCTTATCGTAATCATCAGTAACAGTAACTCCGGCATAGAAATTAAGCTGATCAGGATTGCCCTCGAGTTCGAGATCATGAACACCCTTGATAACAGGCGGAGTATGATCATCGATTATTGTGAAAGGAACCATGATCACCGTGGAATTGCCGTATACATCTGTCACAACAACAGGTACCTGATATGTTCCGCCTGAAGTAAATTTTGGTGTGCCTTCCTGATACTCCACCTTAGCTATTCCGGAAAGATCAGAAAGATTTGTGACACACGCTGAAGCCTCTGGCATCTTCCAGTTGCAGTATGCTTCCATAGGAACAGCTTCGCCAGTCGGACCTGTGTGATCTTCGATCCGCAATACAACATCGGCTTCACCGCTGCGCCCATAACCAATCTTGAGCTGATAAACAGCAGGTTCCTTAGTGTTTATTCCGGATATGTCGGTAAGGAAAACCGCGTTTGAAGGCACCTTGTCAAAGAACGCCTCAAGAGTAATCTGCGAGCCTGCTTCGATCATAACGTCAGTCTTTACATCTGCAGTCTCATCCCCGCCTGCAAACAGGATTGCAAATACAACTGTCGCAGCGATGATCAAGACCGAAGCAATGCAAAGGCCAACGAAAACAGCTTTGTTCTTTGCCTGTGACTTGCTTCTTCTGGTATTTCTCACAACTGGCCTTCCGTCATAGTCATCTGCATATTGACTGCCGTCAATTCCCGCGAGAGGGTTATCCACGCTGTAATCCGTGTAATAGTCCTCATAGTTTTCCTCTACGGGGCTATAATACTCCCCGCTGCTTCCAGTTGAACCTGGCTGACCTGCTGTCGTTCTTCCGGAACCGGCATACTCAGTATAGGTTCCGTCATTCCCGATCACAGGACGCCTGGCACCGCCGTTCGCACTGCGGCTGCCATTGGTACTCATCAATGATCTGTCTGCACTTTTTTTCATAGTCTTTTTCCTTTAATCCCCATTAAAGTCTTATCCTATTCTACATAAGGGAAGTCCGAAGAAACAGTTCCCTGATAAACATTTATATAGTTCTGTACTGAAGTTGTCGAGCGCTCCGGATACAGATCCTCTGCGAAGTCATGATTCGTGGGAGCATGGATTATCTCATAATCCGTCATCATGAAACAGAAATATGCTTTTGGCGTATAGTCGTTAAAATATTTCTGGGCATCACAATGATACCACTCACCGTTGAGCTTTACCAAACACCAGTAGTGCCAGTTATCCCAACTGTTCTTTCTTTCTCTGACAACACAGATATTCTCGATTCCTGCCACGTCAAGCATAGCCTTGCAGCAAGCCCAGGTACCATAACATGAGGAATACCTCTTGGTGAAAGTGTTGATAGCTGCTACTGCCCAGTTATCATACTGCGGAGTGCTCAGGACGAAACTGATATTCTTATGTACCCAGTAGAAGATCTTCATCGCCTTTTCAACATCAGTATCTTCCCTCCAGAGAATATCATCAAGGATCTCCTCTGCCATTCTATATGCCTCTTCGACATAGGCCTGTGTCTCAGCTGATGTCATCTCGGCATTGTCGATTATGATAACGTGTACCTTAATGGTAACAGAAGATGAATTGCCGACATCATCTGTTGCTGTATATGTAACCGGATAATCTCCAACAACACTGAGATTTACCTGTGAGTTATCAATCTCCAGCTGCGGGTTAGCGCAGTAGTCATCCGTAACCGTTACGCCTTCCCTGTATGCCACGGATTCACTGTCGACCATGACATCGATATCATGAGTACCCGAGATCACAGGTGCCTGGGTATCCTTGATAACATTGAAAGGGACATCGATTACAGAGAAATTGCCGCTTGTATCGGTAAGCCTGACTTTAACATCAAATTTTCCGCCTTTTGACAGATCCGGTTCCCCGTCATTATAAGTGCAGTGCACATCTGTCATATCGAAAACATCCTTCACAAGAGTCTTCGGCTCAGGTGCCTCTCCGGAATACATTTCCACAGGAACCGGTGATGCAACAGGAGCAGTGCGGTCAACAACACTAAGGATAGAATGAACGGTGTGGCCTCCACAGTCGATGGCAATATCGTATGTAGCGAGCATGCCTATGTCTATCATATCGACATTGGTTATAAACCTTGTGTTCGGCGGGATCTCCGTAAAAAAGCAATCAAGTGTAACGGGATGACCATATTCGATGTCAACCTGCGATAAGCATTCGCGGTCAATATTGTCGAGCAGATTATTGTAGAGATAGTAAGCTCCTGAAAAACCTAATAAGGCTCCTGCGATAAGCGGCAATACCGCAAATCCCAAAAACCTTATCACATTAAATCCTGCTTTCTTTCCTACTCTAGTCACGATCAGTTCTGTGGAATCATGTAATGAATTTTCTGAACGGTTCCGTCTTTCAACTCAAACCTGAGCACAGAACTGCCCTTATAGTAATCAACGACATAATCAGTTTCCATTGAAGGCTCACCGTATACTTCCTTGACCTTATCAATTGAATTTCCAATATAGATACCTTCAGCCGTTGTTACGGTACCGTCTGAAACAGAAATACGTTTTATAACATCAACATCAGGATCAAATTCAACCTCAAAAGCACCGTTCTTGAAGAAAAATATATCTGCAATACCCGGGCCGGCGCATGATGCAGCCTGCATCACATCATCATATTCAGGCAGTTTCGCCTTATCATAAGGCTCATTCTCGACGAGATAACAGCCTTCATAAACGAAATAGAAATTCTCAAACTCAGTATTGGAATCAGAGGCACCTGATGATTCGGTAGCACCTGTGTTCTGACCCTGAGTTGAGATTATATTGATATCGGAAGATACCGGCTCAGGCTCGTTAGAGCAGGCGCAAAGGCTCATTCCGATCATACCCAGACTCATAAAAAGAGTTACTGCTTTTATTAGCTTCATTATCCTAAAGTTCCTCCGAATATATACGTGTAAACACCGTAATATAATACACTAAACCCAAATCTCACATACTACAAAAAAAGGTAAAAATGCAAGATTCTTTTGCTCTAAAATGACTAATTATATTATTAGAGATATAGGTTAGTCCTCGAAGGCATTTATACCATAGTTTTTGAGTTCTCCGTAAGTGGCGATCTCGTACAGCTGGTCGTCTCTCATTTCGTTGTAAAATTGAATGTCCTTCTCGTATTCCGCAGCAACGGCAGGTACAGTTCTGTAATCAGTAAGATCATAGTTATCAACAAGATACTGTCCGAAATAAACGCTGAGTTTCTCCGCGCCATAAATATTCAGATGAAGTCCCGCATCATAGGTATCAACACTCATATCAAGTCCCATAGCATCTCTGTGATCACAGAAATTGATATACGTCAGACCATACTGCGCAGCATACTCTTCAACATTCTTATCCCATTGTTCATACCAGCCGTACTCTATGGGGGCACGGACCAGTATCAGTTCTATCCCCTTTTCCTCACAGAGCAGTCTTATCCGGTCAAGATACCCCATGGCATTGGCACCGAATTTGTAATCAATTAGCGGAAGCTGTGAAGGAAGTCTGCCCTGCGGCTTAATATCACAACGCATGTAGTAACCGTTGTGTGAAGTAATGTCTTTGCTGAACACATGCTCAAAATCAGTCTTTGTAAGCTTGCTCCATCTGTCGTGATATCTAAGTATAGGGAACACGTATGAAATAAAAGTCTCACCTTTGGTCATGGAGGAATTGATCGCATCAACCTTATCCATTGACCATCTCATACCGTCTATAGTCATGCGGTTATATGCCTCTTTGCGGGGAACATCATGCTGCAGATTATGGATCGACAGAACAACGACTTTGGGAGTCTCGGTTCTCAATACATCCTTCAGCAGATAGTAAGTCTGATTGATATACTGTTCACCCGAACCTCTTATATAAGCCGAGATGCCGTATTCCTCATACATCTTAATAGGCGAATAACTCTCATACGCATCACAGTCACCGAAGATTATCACATCGTGAGGGACTTTCTCCTTATAATATTCCTCGGTAAAGGAACCCTCGATAACACCTCTCTGGTACTTGGGCATTAACAGTCTTTGGACAAACCAAAGTATTACAAAAGAGAGCGCCAGCAGAACCAGCGCAGTAATAAGCTTTTTCTTCAGCCTTCCGGATTTTCGACTCGGTCTGTCAGACATCACATAGCCTTCTTGAGCCGGCGGAAATCACCCAAAGCTTTCCAGCCAATCTTGATGATCTTTTTGATGTTGATGGAGTTTGTTCCTCCCTGACGGGGTCTGAACGTAACCTCGCGGAAGGCATGCTCCTCACCGTAATGGACGAAATAAGTCGTCATCATGATATTCGGAAGATTGTAATCCTTATCGAGCTTCGGAAGATATTTCGCAACAGTCTGCGCATCCATAAGACGGAATGGAGCATTGGCATCCGGGACCTTAACATGGAAATAAAGCTTCAGCAGAAAGCATACGACCTTCTCAACAAACGCTCTGGACTTTCCGTCTCCCCTTACGACCCTGTGTCCGAAAATGCCTTTATATCCATGACGTATCTGCCAGAACGTATCGAATTCCTCAGGAAGTGTCTGTCCGTCTGAATCCGTTTGGAAAATAAAATCCGCACCGCTCTTTATTGAGTAATCATACAGGGCAATAACCTTGGGACCATGCTGTTTTCCGGTATCAGAAAGGATCTCGAGCTGAGGGTGATCTTTCTTAAAGATCTCAAGAAGCTCATGTGTCCTGTCTGTACTTCCGCTGTCCGCAATCACAAGTCTGGAAGCAGGATCCTTACTCTCAAGGATCGGATACCATGAGGATACAACATCGACAATGTTATCCTCTTCGTTATAAGCCGGCATGACAATATATAAAATATCCATGAATCAATCCTCCGGAATGTTCAATCTCTCGCTGACAATATAGCGGGGACGGTGTTTTGTCTCAAGATATATCTTCCCGATATACTCTCCGATAACGCCAAGGCTTATCATCTGTATTCCTGAAACAAAACACAGAATACACGTTGTTGAAGCCCAACCATCAACATAATACCCCGATATAACCGATACGAAAACATAAATAATTCCAACAAAACTCATAAAAGCCACAATGGCACCGAGCAAAGTGATCATCCTTAGCGGTCTTACCGAAAATGATGTAACTCCATCGATCGCAAGTGCGGCCATCTTCGAAAGCGGATAATGCGTTTTTCCGGCTTCCCTCTCAGCCCTTGAATAATATACAACAGACTGCTTAAATCCAAGCTGCGGAATAATGCCTCTCAGGAAGAGATTGACTTCTCCATATCCTTCCAAAGCATCAAGCACCCTGGAACTCATCAGCCTGTAATCTGCATGATCAGGAATAATATCAACACCCATTCCGCGAAGGAATCTGTAATATGATCTGGCTGTAGTCCTCTTGAACCAGGTGTCAGTCGATCTGTCATTCCTTACACCGTAAACGATCTCATTGCCCTTAAGATATTCATCGACCATCTGACCTATCGCGTTAATATCATCCTGTCCGTCACAGTCCATCGAGATGGTGATGTCAGCATGCTCCTTTGCCTCCATAAGCCCGGAGATAAGAGCATTCTGATGTCCCCTGTTGCGCGACAGGGAGATTGCACAATATCTCTGATCCTCCTGGCAAAGTGAAGAAAGAATATCCCATGTTGTGTCCTTGCTGCCATCGTTAACAAACATAACACGGCTGCTGTCACTGATCTTGCCAGCTTCAACGAGTTCATCGAGTTTGCTTTTAAACTTGCCACTGGTAAGCGGCAGGACCTGCTCTTCGTTATAGCAAGGAATCACGAGATATAGTACAGGTGTCATCAAAAACTCCACGTTAAAATCATTCTTTTTGAATTATAACAAATAAACGAGTAACTTGCTTGAGGAAGTGAGGATGGGCAGATCGGAGCTTGCTCCGGGTCTGGCCAATGCCGAACTTCCGACAAATAAGGGTTGCGAGGCATTTGATATATCGCGAGCAAGGCGAGCGAATATAACAAATAAACGAGTAACTTGCTTGAGGAAGTGAAGGCAGGGCAGATCGGAGTCAAGCAGCCTTTATCGTATGATTCTTATAATCGATCCTGTCCTGAACAGATTCTGTTGCACTTTCCGGATACTCGTTCACCCTGTATTGGAAACCGTTCCATCCTCCCTGCCAGAAATCATGGAGCTCCTCTGTAGTGTACATGAAGAAATAACTGTCGTATCCCTCACGCCAGGTCGCGTCACAGTGATACCACTGTCCGTTAATCAGAACATAATTCCAAAAATGAGTGGCAGTCTCATAAGGCCATCTCTCGATTATCGAGTTCTCGAATCCAGCCACATCGAGCAGGGCTTTCACTGCGTAGGCCGTTGCATAACAATTTCCGCTCCGGTATTGGTATGCACTGTATGCCGCCTCTGTCCATGAATTATATTCGGTTTTCAGGAGAAACCTTATGTTGTATCTGCACCACCAGACTATTTGAAGTGCAACTTCCTCGTCTGTCATGCCCGGCTCGGTTATCTCGTTCAGGATCTCTCTTGCAGCTTCATAGACCACTTCAGGCTCGACATATCCTTCAGGCTTTTCGGACAGTACCAGATCGACAGTTATGCTCGATTCATTTCCTGAGAAATCCCTGGCCGTATAAACGACCCCGTATGTCCCTTCCTTATCCGGAACAACAGCAGAAGTATCGATCTCAAGTTCAGGAGATGCATCGTAGTCGTCTGTAACGGTTATCTTGTCCCTGTATGCCACAGGGTCGCCGATATATGCTTCTATGTTCTTTGCACCCGAGATAACGGGCGCACTGGAATCCTTTATTACCTCGAAAGGCACATCAACTACAGTCTCATTGCCACACGCGTCAGTAAGCAATACCCGGGCAACAAAATTACCACCTGTGGACATATCCGGAACATCTTTCCACGAGACCGCCACATCAGTTGCATCTTTGATCTCCGTCACACATGATAAAGCCTCCGGAAGATCCTCCGATGTAAACATCTTTTGCGGTACCCCTTCACCTTCCGGCGCTGCAGTATCCAGAATAATAAGTTTGCAGGCATAATTCCTGCCATACATCCCAATATTAAAACTCACGGTCTGGGGAATATCAGTATTCACTTCGTCAAAGTTCAGATTGCATGACACAAGACCGGGGAACGCCGGTGTTTCTTTGAAGTACATATTGAGATCAGGACTCACTGAACCGGCCTCAATAGTTACTTCGCGGTTAAGAAGTTCCGACTCATCTCTTAAGAACATAAAAACACCGGCCAGAACCAATGCAAACAAAAGTACAACAGCAAGAAGCAAAAAGACTTCAATGATATTACTTTGCTTCTTAGCTGTTTGCTGATGAGGTTTGCGGGACGGAATCTTTCCTGCAGCGGCAGGTTTCCTGATTGGAGCACTTGCCTGTTTGACCGGTCTCCTGGCGGCAGGATTGCCGGGATTCCGCTGCTGAGGTCTCTGATTTCTGCCGTCAAAAGAATTATTCATCTAATTCATATATCGAATGTTCGTAATAGTTGATCCTGTACTGAACCGAATCCATCGCCGATTCAGGATAAAGTTCCTCATCAAAACTGTAACCGTTCCAGCCGTTAAGCCAAATATTATGAAGCTCATCTGTAGTATACATGAAGAAATAACTGTCGTATCCAATCCTCGGCGTGGAATCGCAATGATACCACTGGTCATCAATCTTGATGTAATTCCAGAAATGAGGATTATTGTAATACGGTTCCCTGATTATGATCATATTCTCGATTCCCGCAACATCGAAAAGTGCCTTCGCACACATCGCGATACTGTAGCAGTTTCCGCTTCTCTTGGTAAATCCGTCATAAGCCGCTCTTGTCCAGTTAGTGTCATCACAGATAGGTGTATAGTAAACGTTGTATCTTACCCAGTAAGTAATCTGGAGCGCCACTTCCATATCAGTCATGGTATCCCATGTGATGCTGTTCAGAATCTCCTCGGCCTCCTCATACACGAGTTCAGGCTCGACCCAGGTATCGGGCTTCTCGGTGAGTGTGAGTGATATAGCAGTCTCACTTACATTCCCCGTAAAATCTTTGGCCCGGTATATGACTTCGTATGTTCCCTCCTCATCCGCAATAACGCCTGAAGTATCGATTTCAAGCACAGGATTCGGATCGATATCATCCTCCACTGTAACATTCTCTCTGTAAGCTATCGAATCACCGATGAAAGCCTCTATATCTTCAGTACCCTCTATAACAGGTGCTTTTACGTCCCTCGTTACCGAGAAAGGAACATCAACTATTGTCACATTTCCCGATGAATCAGTAACTGCTGCTTTGGCTATTAGTTCTCCGCCTTTTGTTATGTCAGGAACCTCGGCCCATTCCACCGTAACGTCATTGAGATCATAGATATTAGTGATGCAGTCTTCGACAGGAGGAACCTCGTCTATCGAGAACATGGTCTGAGGAATGCCTTCAGCAACAGGAGCAGTCGTATCCACTATCGTAAGAGTGCAAGGGAAATTCGTTCCATACATTCTGACTGTGAATCTGATCGTCTGAGGGAGGGTATAATTGACCGTCGAAAAATCCAGATTACAGGAGACATAATCACCGAACATCGGCTCGCCTGTGATATACATGCCCAGATCAGCAGAACTTCCTGCCTCAATAGTATGTTCACTGACAATAGTGGCGGTATCCCTGTCATAAATATATGAAGCTCCATAAACCAAAGCCCCTAAGACCAGTTCAAGGAACAGAAATATGAGAAGAGGAACCAGGAATTTTTTTCTCTTCTTTACTCCATAGAGTTTTCTCTCTTTTGCACGGCTGATATGTTTTTCAGAAGGGTTCTTGACGTGGCGGGCCTTAGGGTGTTTCTTTCCACCTTTTGTTTTTTCATTCTCAACTCTGTGCACGGATTTCCGGCTGGCCGCAGTCTCATGTTCCACAGCCTTAATAACTGCAGAATCAGCAGACCTTACGCGTGCTTTTATGTGTCCCCCTTCAGAGGACCTGTCATTTGGCATTCCTATTTTCCCCTTACCGTTCCGGATAATTCCCCGTGAAGCAGGCATCGCAATATCTGAATTCGTCACCGCCCAGCATTGCGTCCAGATCTTCATTATCCAGATAACCTAATGAATCAGCACCTATTATGCCACAAATCTCAGGAATAGTGTTGCTTACAGCAATAAGATAATCTTCATCAGGCACATCAGTACCATAATAGCAGGGATGCATAAACGGCGGTGAACTGATCCTTACATGGACTTCCACCGCACCGGCATTCCTTAACATGTTTACCTGATTGGCGATTGTATTTCCCCTAACGATCGAATCATCTATTATCACCACTCTCTTGCCTTTAACAACAGCCGAGATAGGATTGAGCTTAATCTTAACAGCCTGTTTGCGCTGCTCCTGGGAAGGCTTGATAAACGTCCTTCCCACATAGGAATTCTTAACAAATCCCTTCTCATAAGGAATTCCGGATTCTGCTGCAAAACCCAGTGCGGCATCAATTCCTGATTCAGGCACACCGATTACGATATCGCAGTCGCAAGGGTGTTTTCTTGCAAGGATCCTTCCAGCCTCACGTCTGGCCTCAGCAACGGAAATTCCGTCTATAACTGAATCAGGTCTTGCGAAATATATATACTCGAAAACGCATTTCTTCATGCCGCGTTTTATTCCGGAATCAAGTGATCTTACCTTGCCATCCTCAACAACGATTATCTCACCCGGTCTCACATCTCGTATGAATTCCGCACCGACAGCCTCCAGGGCACATGTCTCGGAGCAGAATATGACCGCCTCATCGAGTTTGCCCATTACAAGAGGCTTCAATCCAAACGGATCTCTGGCAGCAATGAGCTTGCGTGGACTCATTACAAGAAGGGCATAACCGCCCTTGATCAAAGACATGACTTCCTTAACCGCCTCTTCAACAGAAGGAGTGGAAGATCTCTTGTGAGCGATCAGATATGCAATGACTTCCGAATCGGTCGTTGTATGGAAGATCGCACCCTTGTCCTCAAGCTCCTTCTTGAGAACACCGGCGTTTGTCAGATTTCCGTTATGCACTATGGAAAGCGTTCCTTTGGAATATTGGGTAACGATAGGCTGGGCATTCTCAGGAACACTGGCACCTGCCGTTGAATACCGTACATGACCGATTGCGATATCACCTTTAAGATTACTGATCTTGTCACTGCTCAAAACATCACTGACAAGACCCATCCCTTTGACACATTCGATAGAGGCGTCATCATTCGTTGCAATACCGCAACTCTCCTGTCCCCTGTGCTGGAGACTGAAAAGCCCGTAATAAACATCACCGGCACAATATTTGCTGCCGTGAATTCCGAAAATACCGCATTCCTCATGTATGGCCATGGTTAGATTTTATCATCAAGAAGACGAACAGATATGCGGTAAAATGTCTGTATTTTTGTTTATGACTTACGCCGCGTTTGGATATAACAACAACGCCAGTCCAATGTAGTAGTAAAATATCTCTGTTATGGAAGATTTATTTGCAAATTGTAATCTCTGTCCCAGGCACTGCGGAGCTGACAGGACCGCCGGCAAGACCGGTTTTTGCAGGATGCCGGATCAGCCTGTGGTTAACCTTATCAAGCTCCACTATGGCGAGGAACCTGTTATCTCCGGAAAGAACGGAAGCGGAACTGTCTTCTTTGAAGGCTGCAGTCTCGGCTGTGTGTACTGTCAGAACTATACCATCTCCAGAGGGCCGACAGGAAAAGGTGCAAGGATGGATAAAGACAGTTTGTGCGATGCCTATCTGAGACTTCAGGATCAGGGGGCTAACAACATAAATCTGGTAACACCTATGCATTTTGCGCCTGCCGTTGCCTGTTCTGTTGCAAAAGCGAAAGCATCAGGTCTTAAGATCCCTGTCGCTGTAAACTGTTCCGGATATGATATCGTCAGCACAATCAAACTTTTTGACGGACTCGTTGACATATATATGCCGGATATGAAATATTTTTCTCCAAAACTTTCTTCAATGTATTCGAACGCACCTGATTACTTTACGGTCTGCTGCTCCGCGATCGATGAGATGGTGCGGCAGACCGGAGATATAGTTTTGGGAGAGGACGGACTTATAAAGAAAGGTGTTATTGTAAGACACCTGATACTTCCAGGGGCACTTTTCGATTCCAAACATGTAATCGATTATCTGACATCAAGATTCGGAAACAGGATCTATATAAGTCTTATGAGCCAGTACACTCCGATGCCTTTGTGCACCGGAAAACTTAAGGAACGCCCGTCACAAAGAGCATGTGACAGCCTGGCGGATTATCTTGCGTCAAAAGACCAGGTCAATGCTTTTGTTCAGGAGTATGATTCATCCGGAAATGAAATGATTCCGGACTTCCTGACGTAAGACCGGGATCACGATTTTTCTTTTAAGAAAACTTTAGATTATCTCTTCGATGATCTTTTCCAGATTAGCCTGCGGAACGAATCCGAGCGATTCATTGACCACCTCACCGCCCTTGAAGAATTTAACGGCAGGAATACTTGATATCATATATTTTTCAGCTGTGGACATAGCTTCATCAACATCGATCTTGCAGACCTTAAGTCTGCCTTCATATTTCTCAGCTATAGCGGAAATGACGGGTGCAAACATTCTGCAGGGGCCACACCATGCAGCCCAGAAATCAACAAGAACAGGGATATCACTTCCCAAAACCTCTGCATCAAAATTAGTGTCTTTTACCACGATCTCAGCCATAGCCATTCTCCTTCACTTTATACTCCAAACGGATTATCTCACACATTATATTGCTTTACTATGCAAGGATGTATTTCGTAATGAATTAGTAATCAGACCTGTCCCCTGCTCCGCTGAAGTTGCTGCAGTTACTGTCTTTTAACCCGCAAGCCTCATTACCTTCGCAGACTCTGTAATTGCCGCCTTCAATGCACAGGTTTTTGCCGTTGATCATGGCATCCGCAATCTTATACCGTGCCGACTCATATATCTCCGTTACGGTAGTTCTGGAGATGGCCATATGGATGGCGCAGTCCTCATGAGTCATCTTCTGGTAATCGACATGACGGATAACTTCATATTCCTCTATCGTAAGGATCACATCCACGGATTTTTCTGTACCTGCAGGAATAAATCTCGTATATTTTGGTTCCCCGCAGACTCTTCTGACTTTTACCGGTCTTGGCATATTTATGTACTCCATATTTTTTCTCAAAAGAACGCTTAATGAAATATCAATTGTAATCATGTGCTATTTTTATGAGCTAACAATTACAAAAACAAGACTGTCTCTGCTTTTTGAGACAGCCTTGATTATAACATTGCTTATCAGAAAACCGGATTATTGATAATGTGTCAGATATCTTCACCCAGGGATGCAAGATACTGACCATAATCGGTTTTTGACATCGACTGTGCGATCTCAAGGAACTGGTCTCTCTCGATCCACCTGTTATGCCATGCAATCTCCTCAAGACATCCGATCATCCTTCCTGATCTCTGCGCAGCTCTGATCTGGCCTGCAGCCTCATAAAGGCTGTCCGGATTGCCCGCATCAAACCATGAGAACTCCTTGCCTAAAGGAATAACATGAAGCTGGTCTTTCTTAAGATACTCTTCATTTACCGAGGTGATCTCGAGTTCGCCTCTTGCGGAAGGTTCGATCTTGCTTGCAATATCACAGACCTGGGAATCATAAAAATACAGACCCGGGACTATGTAATTTGACTTCGGATGGCGGGGCTTCTCCTCGATCGATACAGCTTTACCGTCAGCATCGAATTCAACAACACCGAAAGCTCTCGGATCGGAAACGTAATAACCAAAGATAACGGCACCCTCGTTCTGTCTTCCGGCAAGTCTCAGCTTGCGTCTGAAGAAAGGTCCGTAAAAGATATTATCTCCGAGAGCCAGACAAACTGAATCTCCCGCAATAAAGTCCTTAGCAATAATGAATGCATCAGCAATACCCCTCTGCACTTTCTGCTCCATATACTTTATAGAGATGCCGAGATGGGATCCGTCACCCAAAAGGTCGACAAACGGTTTTGTATCATCAGGGGGAGTGATAACGAGAATATCTTTGATTCCTGCCTCCATAAGAACAGAAAGCGGATAATAGATCATCGGTTTATCATAAACAGGGAGCAACGGTTTGCATACCGGCTTTGTAATCGGATACAGACGTGTTCCTTTTCCCGCAGCAAGAATAATCCCTTTCACTTGCGCACCTCCAACTATTCAAAAACTGTTGATTATATAAATATACATTATCGGCAAGTTCTTTGAAAGACACCACGGGGATAAAACGGTAACTGCCACATTTCTGCTTTAGGCAACGAATTACATTTAATGTAATGTCGTGAACTTCCTGAAGGCAATAAAAAACTGCCTCATGTTGAGACAGTTCGAAAAAGTGGAGCGGGATACGAGATTCGGACTCGCGACTTTCACCTTGGCAAGGTGACACTCTACCACTGAGTTAATCCCGCGTGCCTGATTATTATATTGTCGGACCTCTGATTTGTCAACAACTATTTTACTGGTCACTTATATCGCTGTCAGCCGCAACAACAACATCATATCCGGGCAGCGCATTCTTAACGTCTCCGATAATATGTGCAATAAGACCTTCCCTGTCCTGCTCATCAAAATCAACGACCACGTCAAAAGTGATCCGTTTCTTCTCTTCATCGACATAGAAACCGTGAAGCTGAAGGATATGCTTGTGATCCACAACGAGTTCTGTGATATCATTCCTCATCTTCATGAGTTTCTCATCAGAAGAATTATTGGAATAAATTCCGACTGCCGTCAAAATTATGCCGGTATCCTTATAAACTTTCTCGCTGATATTCCTTGTAAGTGCATCAATCTTATCAGCCGTCATGGTATCGTCAACTTCGATATGAACCGAACCCAGATACCTGTCAGGACCATAATTGTGAAGAACGATGTCATATGCACCGTGAACCTCAGGAAATGTGAGAACACTCGCTTTAACTTTCCTGGTATATTCCCCTTCAACCCTGTGGCCGAGCATATCATCTACAGCCTCAAATATGATCTCGACACCGGCCTTAAAGATGAAGAATGAGATAACGACGCTGATATATGCCTCGATGTTGAATTTGAACAGGATGAGGATAACTGCTGAAATAAGAACTGCCGTAGACAGTATTGCGTCGAAAAGCGCATCCGTTCCGGATGATATGAGCAGATCTGACTTCGCCTTTTTACCCTGGGCCTTAACATAAATGCCCAGGAATATCTTCACTACGATCGCAACGGAAATGACCGCAAGTGACACAGCGGAGTGTTCAGCTTCAACCGGTTCTATTATCTTTTTGATTGATTCCCAGAGAGCAGTGATACCTGCATATATGATCAGGGCAGCTATTATCATCTGGGCCAGGTATTCGACTCTTCCGTGACCTAACGGATGCTTTTTGTCAGGTTTCTTCGAGGCGATCTTTGTTCCGATTATAGTGACCACAGACGACAATACGTCACTGAAGTTGTTTACAGCGTCAAGGACCATAGCCGTTGAATGAACAGCGATACCGACCAGAGCTTTAAAGGATGCAAGCAACACGTTTGCTATGATCCCTATGATTCCAGTCTTTACTATCGTTTTCTCTCTCGAAAAGGTTTTATCCTGGCCAGCCATAATCCCTGCTTCTGAAATATTCTTCAAATATTCGGGGTTGCAGACAGCCGCAACCCCGTAACATTTTTAATCGTTACCTTCTTATGCGGGCTGGAAATTCTCCTTGCCTACACCGCAGACAGGGCATTTCCAATCATCAGGAATATCCTCAAAAGCTGTGCCGGGTGCGATTCCGCTGTCGGGATCACCGACTTCAGGATCATATTCGTAGCCACAAAAAGCGCATACATATTTCTGCATAGTTATCTCCTCCTCGGATTTTGGTATTAATTCATTTTACACTTATTTAGACAATAAATATATTTTATATTTTCGAATCATTTATCCTGAATTGCTTTTTGCAAAAAACAGGCTGCCTCATATTCCGAGACAGCCTATTCGTTATGGAGCGGGTTACGAGACTCGAACTCGCGACATTCAGCTTGGGAAGCTGACACTCTACCAACTGAGTTAAACCCGCAAAACCAGTGTAATCTAAAACAAAGAAATCTTATCAGACCTGCTCGTCGAAATCAAACACAGGTGCCATTTTGACTCTGGGATCTTCCGCGAACTTTATAAAGTCATCACACATCTCGTGTCTGAAATCCTCAGTGGCAAACGGAAGCCAGAACTGTGTATCCGAGAAATTTGCCCATATGAGCATAAACGCTATACACTTTCCGCTTTCAGTAGATGTAATTGCATCAAGAAGCTGGGTAAACCAGTCTTTGACCGTGTTATCCATCGGGGCAAGTCCTTCAAAATACCCGTTCTCAGTCTCAAGCGAACGGTATCCGGTCTCAGTCAGCGCCGTAATCTTTCCGCGCTCTTCAGCAATCCTGTCGATCACCTCCAGAGATGATGAGAGCCTGTGACTAAAACCATCACCTTTATGAGGCTTATCATGGTAGTAATCCAAGCCAAGGATATCGATATATTCATCACCGGGATATCTCGCAAGATATTCCTTTTCTCCTGTGACCGGTCCATTGGGCGAATATGCTATTGCAAGATTATCAACGCCTTTCTGATCCATAAGGTAATCGATGGTATATCTGAACAACTCGATGTATTCCTCATCTGTAAGGTATGCCTTCCCCCACCAGAACCAGTCTCCGTTGCATTCATGAAACGGACGGAATATCATCGGGATCTTCTCACCTTCAACATCGACACATCTTTCTGCAAAATCAGCGATCATATCGAGGAACCTGCGGTATTTCGCATTGAGATCCCCGCCAGGAAGGATCCTTCTGCCGCAGTCACCTTCAGTAATATTCGGAGAATAATCGTAGAACTCATCTCCGCCCAGAGAGAAATTAGGCATATGTGAAGACAGCGTAATTATGATCCCCTGCCGGCGAAGATTCTTAACTACCGTTATGAGGTCATTCAGATTACCCTCATAACCCGTGAAGCTCAAAGTATCAATGCCTACAACAGCAGGATGCCTTCCGCAAAGGTTCCTGCAGTCTGATTCGGTACCATCGGCAGCAGTTATGGACACACCGATATGACCGGCGTTCTGCTGACCGAATAATATCTGATCGCTTAAGGAGAAGTCTCTTAATACGTTCAGAAGGTTTTCGAGCTTTCCTGATCTCTTATACTTAAAACCCATTACTTATTTCCCTGTTGTTTTCTCGTAAAATCCCCGAAAGGGTCCTGAATATCAGATATATCGCCGCCCAGATTTTGAATTGCTGACATCATCTCATAGAAGAGGTCCCTTTCTATCGTCTGCTGATTACGGTTGATATAATTCTTGAACATCGGAACCGCCCTGTCATCACCGTATTCAGCAAGACAGATGACTGCATAGATCTTGTTTGTCATGTATCTGAAAGCATGTCTCAACGTCTGATACATCTCTTCTGTCTTATGCTGCTTTCCGATCTCAGTCAGCATGATAAGGCAGTCCTCACAGGGTCCTTCAAGACCGTCTTCGGTATTTCTCTCGATGATATCAATAAGGAACGGCTCGGAGACCTCAGGGAATGCCTCAACATACCTTGCGATTGATTCGGCAACGAACTCCCTCGTCTTCCCATAACTCATATAACGGTCAAGAACAGCCTGTATGAAGCAAGGCTCCTTCATCTTGATCAGTACTTCAAAACAAGCGATTGCTTTCTGGAACTGCATCTCGAAAAGATCATTCTCATCAGTCATCTCTTCCTCAGTCCATGCGCATTCACCGATCACTCTGCCGCAGTAATCCCTTACCATACCGGTATCCTCAGTTGCTATGCTCGCAGCCAGAGACTGCGGAACACCTCTGTCGAGGTTGAGTGCAGCAAATTCAAGTGCTTCAGTCTTCTCTTCGAAAGAAAGCTCATCCCAGACCTGCCTCATCGATCTATCACCCAAACGCTCATCAGGCTCATTCTCAAGTTTGGCTGTTGCTTCATCAGTCTCATCTTTTGCGAGGCGCTGAATATATTCCTCATAGGTGGCATCATCGACACCCTCGGGCTTCTGGTCAAGCTTGTCGCCAAACTCATCCAGTTTCTGCTCAAGGATCAGAGCACCGATCTCATCATATCTTTTGAGTAATTCCTTAATATCCTCTCTCATATAAACCTCATCTCCAGGGGTTGATCCTGTTTCTTTAACCCAAATATTTTACTCTGATTGTCTAAACAAAAAAAGGAGTTGTCTCAAAAGTGACTAGTTCACAGCGAGGCAACTCCTTTTAAATTGTTCAAAACCGGACGAAAAACACCTCTAGAATCGTTAAAAATCGAGTCTCAATGGCAGTTTTTGTAGATAACTTGTTTTTTGAGCA